>CAYVMN010000091.1:0-17722 GCA_964452575.1 uncultured Desulfobacteraceae bacterium
ACGTCCCTATGAAGGGCCCTCTCCCCTGCCTGGCAGAAACTGTATTTAAAGGTAAAGGGGCGTGCCAGAGGCTGTGAAGAATTTGGGTTACGTCCTTTGGAAAAAAGACCCTCACGGTCCTCTTGCTCCTCAGCGTTTTCAAAGCGCTAAAGTGTTACACAAGATCAAATTAACCGGCGCTACAGGGTGTATATCTGCTCATAATAAGATGGGGGAACTATCTGTGCCTTTCTCGGATTTCGAGTACGCGTTTCTTCAGCCGAGGAAGTTCTGCCATTTCGGCTTCACTCCAGCAGGAGAGGAGTGTATTATTATGGAAAAGGGGCTCTGAAAGGTCGTATCTGGAAGAACGCACCGCCTTTCCCCAAAGCGGCGTGTGGGGGAGGGGAGAGTATTCGGAGAGAAAGGGGATAGTACCTGCACTATCCACCAGGTCGATAGTGGCCGCTACTGATTCGGCCGATTGCCCTGGCAGTCCAATCAGGACGTAGGCGCCTATCTCATTTCCTGAGAAACCGGCCCTCAGGAGATGGCTGACTGCGCGTTCGAAGTCGCCTTCAGCGAGCTTATTGCCAAGCGTGCGTTGAAGGGAGATGTCTGAGGTCTCCAAACCGAGACGAATCGTGCGAAAGCCACTTCGGCGCATGAGGGTTGCCATATCTGAGGTGACCTCCCTCACGTGAAGTGCATTGGGGGTGTGGAATCTGAGGCCCAGATCTAGCCTTATAATCTCCTCCAAGAGAATCGCCAGATGGGTATCCGAGGAGAAAAGGAGTGCATCGTCGTAAAAGGCAAAGTCCTTAACCCCAAGACCCCTGTGCCAGTACAGTATCTCCTCCAAGACCTCCGTAGGGTCTCTCTGGCGTATTTCAGGGTTTAGGAAACGGCTGGCACAGTAGGGGCAGCGGAAGGGGCATCCAATAGAGGTTAGGAGGCATATATACTCGATCCTTCTAAGTAGATCAAAGGCGGGGTAGAAAGCAGGCCCCGAGTCAGGCAGGGGTTTTGGGGCATGGACCCCATGATCCTTGAGGACCTTCAGGAGGGAGGAAGGTTCCATCAGTGTCGCAACTGTGTCTGCGCCCGAATTCCTTGTCGCGTGCTCGTTACAGAGCCTTGCATAGATACCCCCAAGTATAACCGGTACCCCAGGGTGTCTCTTCTTGGCCAGGGAGACGGCCTCAATTACCCCTGGGTACCAATAGGTCATGAGGGATGTTACAAGTATTGCGGCAGGCCCTTGTATAATGTCCAACTCCTTTTCAAATACCCTGTGTGAAATGCCGTAGACACTATAAGGCCTTGCCACGTGCTTGAGCTCCGGTGGTTTAGGGATCTCTTTCCGCCAATACTTGCCGGTCCCGTATAAACCCCTTTTAGGGGGCCTAGCAGAGGGATCATTTGTCATCAGAGGGTGATTGGGATCCACGCAGTCAATGAGATGTACTTGGAACCCGCAATTTCTTAGGAAGGCCGCAAGATATAATAGCCCAAGCGGTTTGGACCAGAGGTCGTATGCAGCAAAGTCGTAAATCCAAGGATTTATAAGGAGCAGCAAAGGTTTCATGGGAGTCTCTATGTCCGCCGTCTAGGCCCGGATGAGGATGACTTATGAGACCAGGAAGGCCCGGGATATGAGAGCGGTGATTCAGAGGGTAAAGGAGTCGAGGGTTGAAGTCAAGGGGAGGACCGTAGGTTCCATAGGGAAGGGGCTTCTTGTCCTGTTGGGTGTCGGTGAGGATGATTGCGAAAAAGACTGCGAATATATGGCCAAGAAGATAGCCAACTTGAGGGTCTTTCCGGATGAGAATGGCCTTATGAACCTTTCATTAAAGGAGATAGGGGGGGCCGCCCTGGTGGTTTCTCAGTTTACGTTGTGGGGAGACTGCCGAAAGGGACGCAGGCCCTCATTCGCCCATGCAGCCCGACCGGAGAAGGCTGAGCAGCTCTATGGCAATTTCATCCGGCTGCTGAGCGGAGAAGATATCTCCGTTGCCAGCGGCCGGTTCCAGGAGATGATGGATGTCTATCTTATCAACGATGGCCCCGTGACCTTGATGATAGACAGCTCCAAGGGCTTTTGATTTCTTAATTTAACCTGGGTTGAGCGGTTCAACGTTCTGGGTTGATGGGCCCTAACAGGCTGAATCCAAAAGACCTACGCCTCCATAGAGGCGCCAGATGATTTTCACCCAATGGGTGAAAGAGGCTAGGCTCGGCATTTGACTGCAACATTAAGTAATGTCAATATGTTATAACCGTTGAACCTAGAACCCTGAACCTTGAACTGATCAGTTTAGATTCAATAAATGCAGGAGGTGATTGATGAGCACAGAGATTCCTACAAGAGAAGAGGCCTATAATCTTTTGACAGAATACAATAAGAGCGAAAGCCTTATCAAACACGCCTTGGCAGTAGAAGGAGTCATGCGGTATCTCGCCCGAAGGCGTGGCGAGGACGAAGAAAAGTGGGGGATCATTGGTCTGATTCATGACCTTGATTATGAGCAATTCCCGGAGGAGCACTGCCGCAAGACCGGAGAGATCCTTAGAAAGAAGTCCTGGCCTGAGGAATACATCCGCGCAGCAGTAAGCCACGGTTGGGGGATCTGCTCAGATGTCGAGCCGAAGACAGAGCTCGAAAAGGCCCTCTACGCCATTGATGAGCTGACTGGTCTGGTGGTCACCACAGCCCTGGTCCGCCCTTCCAAAAGCGTACTGGACGTAAAGACAAAGTCGGTAAAGAAGAAGTGGAATGACAAGAGATTTGCTGCCGGGGTGGACAGGTCCATTATTGAGAAGGGTGCCGGGATGTTGGGAATAGAGCTTTCAGATCTGATCACGGATACCATCGCGGGAATGCAGGAGGTGGCCGAGGAGATCGGGCTTAAGGGAGAGGGGTAATGTCGCATCCTTGACTAATTGCGGGCTTAGATGTGTCTTTACACACCGTACTGGCCCTGGATGTGGCGTCAGGCGAGGGCCTGTGGATGGGAACGGTTAGAGATCCTGAAAAAGGTCTGTGGTTATACAGGATGTCGGGGAGGAACCAATGAGCAGTTTTGTCGACCGGATTATTCGTGCTTCCAAGCTTGATGCAAGCCTCTGTGAAGAGGTTGAGCAGGACAGAGGAGCCATCCGTCAGGCCGTGGCAGTGGTAATCTGCGTGATTGGCCTGGTCGTCCAGGCACTATTTTTTGCCCTTCCTTTCTCCATATTTGGTGCACCTGGAAGGCCGGTCTAATGCTCCGGATGGACCGAGGCCTGAAAGACCTGGGACAAATGGGGTCAAAAAGAAATGGTTCTGAGCCATGCATCTTGACAGCAAGAGGGCCGTACTGGGATGGGGCATGTACGACTGGGCGAACTCGGCATTTGCCACTACCATCATGGCAGGCTTCTTTCCGATCTTTTTTAAGGGGTACTGGAGCGTTGGCGCAGACAGCACTGTAAGTACGGCCAGGTTGGGCCTGGCAAATTCCATTGCGGGTATTACCGTGGCCCTGGCGGCCCCTCTACTGGGTGCCATTGCCGACAAGGGATCATCGAAGAAGAGATTCCTTATGTTCTTTACATATATGGGTGTGGTGATGACCTCGGCCCTGTATATGGTCTCCAAAGGCGACTGGCCCCTGGCGGTCATGCTCTATGTCCTTGCAACTGTCGGGTTCTCGGGAGGGAATATCTTTTACGATGCCTTGCTCACCGGGGTTGCATCTGAGGAAAAGATGGATTTTGTCTCTGCGCTCGGTTTCTCTATGGGATACCTGGGCGGGGGCCTCCTTTTCGCCATGAACGTATGGATGACCCTGAGCCCTGGAACCTTTGGGTTTGCCGATGCAGGAAATGCCGTGAGATTTTCATTCATCTCTGTGGGTATCTGGTGGGGTGTTTTCTCTATCCCGGTCTTTTTGTTTGTCAAAGAACCGAAAGATAGGGAGGCAAAATCTGGGGGAAGCACGGTTCGGGCAGGTCTCGCTCAGCTAAGAGACACCTTTCAAGAGGCCCGCCACCAGAAAACCATTTTCCTCTTCCTCCTGGCCTACTGGCTGTATATGGACGGTGTGGATACGATCATCCGCATGGCCGTGGATTACGGGATCTCTATCGGCTTTGACTCCAAGGACCTGATTGTTGCCTTGCTGATTACGCAATTCGTGGGCTTTCCATGCGCAATAGGTTTCGGGTATCTTGGGGGTAAGATCGGTGCCCGGCGCTGTATATTTATTGCCATAGGGGTCTATCTGTTTGTTTGCACGTGGGGCGCCTTCATGCAGAGGGCAGGTGAATTCTATCTCCTGGCTGTGGTCGTCGGCCTCGTGCAAGGGGGTATACAGGCCCTGAGCCGTTCCTTTTATGCAAGACTGATCCCTGTTGACAAAGGGGGCCAGTACTTCGGCTTTTATAATATGATCGGGAAATTCGCAGCCGTATTCGGACCGGTCCTCATGGGCGGCGTAGGCCTCTTCATAAGGTCTATGGGATACAGCAGGAACATGGCATCACGACTCAGCATTACCTCCATCGCACTACTCTTTGTAGCCGGGGGGGTCCTGTTCTATTTCGTGAATCAAGAGAAGGCAAGGCACGAACTGAGATACATATACAAACAAGACAAGGGATCTTAATCGAGAGGTAACCGCTTATTCCCCGCCTTCGCGAGGAGGGCCCTCATGGGAATGGAGGATATTGAGGCATGAGAGTTGGCCCAGGAGTTAAGAGGCAAAGAAGAAGGGGTGGAGCATGAAGAGCAAGACCTGGTCGGGGCTGATAACGACCATAAAAGAAGGCCAGCAAAGGCGAGGGCTTCCAAGCTGGATGGGGGACAAAGGGCCTTCCGAAGAGGGGCAGGATAAGAAGATCCAAGGAGAGGCCCACGGTGGGGCCTATGCGGACGGCAGGCCCATAGAGCCGGGGGGCAAAAAGCCTGGTGGTCCGAGCATCCTCAGGTGGATCATCTTCCTGTTGTTGATTGCCTATGTGCTCATCTCCTACTTCCGTGTCCCGCTCCTGACTCACCTTGGGGAATATCTGGTTGTACAGGACCCCCTGAAGAAGGCTGATCTTATTGTCTGCATGGCGGGAAGACCTGTTGAACGGGGCCTTGCGGCTGCTGAGGTCTATAAGGGGGGATACGCGCCCAAGATCCTTATCCCGAGAGAGGAACCCCCTGAGGGAGATGAGGTCCTGAAGGCGAGGGGAATCCATTACCCCCATGAAACTGAACTCCTGATTGAGATGTTACAGGGCCTCGGGGTTCCACGGTCTGCCTGCATAACCAGCGACCATCCGGCCAGTTCATGCCTGGAAGAGGCAAAAATGGTCAAGGAGTTGGCCGTCAGAGAGGGCTACCATTCCATTATCGTTGTAACATCTCCAGCCCAGACCCGGTCCACTCGGGTGATTTTCAAAAACGTCTTTGATGAAGATGACTTCAAGATCATAATGACTCCCTCCCGTTACACCAATTTCAAGGCCGACAACTGGTGGATGACGGATAAATACCTCAAGGAGGTCATCACCGAGTACCAGAAACTAATCTATTACACGCTAAAGGGTCTTTGGTAATATGGGGGCACTTGGTCTTGGGAACGAATTACGGAAAGATCATAGAGGAAAACCTATCAAGACTCTTCTCCCGGCTACCAGCAGACCTTGAAGACATGCTTGGGGGAGAGAGACGGGGTGATCAGTTTTATCTTCGTGCCTTTGGTCAGGCTTGCTCCATCTACCCTGATAAGATCGCCTTGTCGGGTAAACCAGTGGAGGACCCAAGGGGCCTTCTTGTATCTCTTTATGCCATAAATGCCAGGCCTGATCCGATTCAGATAGAGCCACTGAAGTCATTTAAAGACCTGCCCGGCAGCATGCCTTACCAGGGAGCCTTCAGGGCCAATAGCGAGCAGGTGCTCGTTCCCCACACCCTCCTCATTCAAGAAAGGCAGGAGAGTATCAAGGGGGCCTTTGATGGTGAGAACAGCAGAGTGGGGCTCGGGGGCGACCTCGGGTTTATCCTCTTCCCCCTGCCTAAGATTGCCGTGTGCTACATCTTTTACCTCCCTGATGATGAGTTTCAGGCATCTGTCACTTGTCTTTTTTCGGCCAACGCCTTATCTTTCATGCCCCTTGACGGACTGGCGGATTTGGCAGAGTACACCTCAAAGAGGGTACTTGAATTGATACATATTGATCGCCCTTTCAATCAATGATCGTATCTTCCTATCGACCCTATTTCGCCCCCTTTCCAGGCTTTTTTGAAAAGGCCCTCCGCGCAGATGTCCTTGTCCTTATGGACTCAGTCCAGTTCCCCCAGGGCACCACCTGGTTGACGAGAAATCGCTTCAAGAATGACCATGGTACGCTCTGGATGACTGTGCCGGTCTGGAAAAAGGGCCTAGGGCTTCAGAGGATCAACGAGGTGAGAATCTGCCACGAGGGGCGCTGGGCAAAGAAACATCTGAGTAGCCTTAAGACCGCCTATGCCAAGGCCCCCTTTTTTGAGGATCACCTGGTATTTGTTGAACAAATCTTCACCGAGGGGTTCGAAAGGCTAATAGATCTGAATATTCGGATTATCAGGTATCTCATGGGGCACCTGGGGATCCGTACCAGGATGTGCCTTCTCTCGGAACTGGAGATCGAGGAAAAGGAGCCATGGCTGTCTTTGGAGGTCTGCAAGAGGCTGGGGGCCTCTGATTTTCTGGCACAGGTCGGCGCCAAGAAATGTCTGGACCAAGATGTGTTTCAGGAGGCAGGAATTAGGCTTCAATTTTTCAGCCCCAGGCCCCTGGTTTATCCCCAGTTGTGGGGCAACTTTGTTCCAAACCTTTCCGCACTGGATCTCCTCTTCAACTGCGGGCCCAAAGGGCAGAAGATTATCGAGAGGGGCTGAAGGTCCTCTGTGGCAGGGGATATGGACGAGAGAGAAAGGCCCTTGTGGAAGAGGCTCATATCCCAGAGCATCACCACTCCCGGGGCCATGCCGGAATCCTTGATGCCGGGCGGCTCAGGGCTTCAAGAGGTGGTCGCCAGGTATCCCATGCGGATCAACCCATACTATCTGGGACAAATTAGGATCAAGGGGGGCCCCATTTACAGACAGTGCGTTCCGGATGTCCAGGAAATCAGTGATCAGAGCGGGTTAGATGATCCTCTGAACGAAGAGGGCCTTTCCCCGGTCCCCGGACTTACACACAGGTATCCGGATCGGGTCCTCTTCCTCGTCTCCTCCCGTTGCGCCGTATATTGCAGGTTCTGTAACAGGAAGAGGAAGGTTGGATGGCCCTCTATGGTGGGCAAGGAATCGATAAGGGAAGGGCTTTCATATATACGCACTCACCGAGAGATAAGGGATGTTCTCCTTTCAGGGGGCGACCCCCTGCTGCTTGAGGACAAGGAACTACATTCCATCTTGACTGGGGTCCGCTCTGTGCCTCATGTGGAGATCATTCGAATAGGCACAAGGGTCCCCTGTACGCTGCCGCAAAGGGTGACCCCGCGGTTGGTAGCGATCCTGAGGAGGTTCCATCCCCTTTATGTCTTTACCCACTTCAACCACCCCGATGAGATCACATATGAGGCATCTGTTGCCTGCGCAAGGCTTGCCGATGCCGGCATTCCGCTGGGCTGCCAGACAGTCCTTCTAAGGGGCGTGAACGATGATCCACTGATCATGAAGGGGCTGCTCCACAGGCTGTTATCCATCCGAGTGCGGCCCTACTACCTCTTCCAGTGTGACCTTGCAAAGGGGACCTCACACTTCTGGACCCCTCTGAGTGATGGCCTTGACATCATGGCCCGGTTGCAGGGCCATACCTCAGGGCTTTGCCTGCCCCACTTTGTCATTGATCTCCCGGGCGGCGGGGGGAAGGTTCCCCTAATGAGACAACATCGCTGATGTTTATCTCCAACATCTTGATACTTGCCAGGATCCGGGCCGTATTTCTTGCCAGGGACGGAAAATCGTCTGACAGCTGATTCAGTTCCTGGGCTGTCTTCTTGAGGGAACGGATCTTGACGTCGATCTCTTGAAGGTCTGCTTTCTTCGGCATCTCTTTCATCGTATCAGTACCCTAGTGCCTTATACTATAAATCCGTGACCCCGATCATTTTCTTCGTACCCTCTTGAAAAGGCTGAGCTTAGCCACCCGCTTTTTTCCTTGAGCCATGTGCCTTCTGCCTTAAGCCATGTGCCTTCTGCCTTAAGCCATTTGAATACTTGCATAGCTTTGGCTAGGGAGACACACTTTATCAGTCCGGAAATTAATGATATGGGGTACTAGTGTGTCTTTCTTAAATCTCTGAATCGTCTTGCCTTGACATCATATCTCGGTAAGGTCCTATACTCATGAAACTCTATATTATAACCCAGGTTGGTCTTCAGCCTCAGCTGATCTCTTAGTCTGGCCTCTACGGCCTCCTTTTGGGTCTCAGCCCCCGGCAGGAGCTCCACCTTGAGTGAAATCCGGTCAATATCGCCCACCTTGTCCACTACCACCTCATATTCGTGGGCCAGTTCTCTAACGTCTCTCACCACCTCCTCAATGGCAGAGGGGGCAAGGAGGACCCCTTTCACCTTGGTAATGTCATCAGCCCTCCCGATTACGCCTCCTTTTATCAACCCAAATGTCCTTCTGCAGGGGCATGGTTTCTCCGCCCACTCGATGATATCCTTTGAGTCAAACCTGATGCATGGCTGGGCATAACGGTCCAGGGCAGTGATAATCATCTTACCTTTTTTCCCCGGCTCGGTGATGATCTTACCGGTCTCCATGTCCTGGATTTCTACCAGGAAGAGTGCCTCATTTACATGCATCCCCCCTGGCTGGAATTCGCACTCAAAGGACCAGGCCCCAATTTCAGTGGCCCCCGCGTGGTCGAAGACCTTGGCCCCCCATGCATCTTCCATCCGTTTCTTGGTGCTGGGGATGCTGGCCCCGGGCTCTCCTGCGCATGTGATCTTGTCTATGGACATCCCCGATGGCTCCAAGCCCATCTTGTGGGCCGTATCGGCCATCCCCAGGACATAGGTGGGGGTGGCCATCATAGCTGTTGCCCCCAGTTCCTGGATCTTGAGGATACGGGCCTTGGTATCCAAGACGCCTCCAGGTACGACCTCACATCCGATCTTCTCGGCTGCATAGTGGCCTGCCCAGAAGGCCACGAATACATTGTACCCAAATGGGATGAAGACGCGGTCTCGAGGCCTGTATCCTTGGGCCCAGAGGATGAAGGCCCACGATTCGGCCCACCATTCCCAGTCCGCCCAGGTATCGGGCTGGTATACCGGCTGACCGGTGGTGCCGCTGGTCTGGTGAAACTCTGTCACCTCCTCAATCGGGACACAGAGCGAGTCTCCATAAGGAAAGGGCTCTTTTCGTTGTATGTCCCGCATCATGGCCTTTTCAATGGTCGGGACATGTCTGATGTCCTCGAAGGAGCGGATGTCATCAGGCCTGATGCCTGCCCTTTCGTAAAGTGACCTGTGAAACCTAGAATTACCGTAGGCCCATCGAAATATCCTCTTGAATTTCTCCAACTGGAGTCTCCTGAGGGTCTCTTGTTTCAGGGTCTCAAGCACAGGATTCCAGTATCTCGATTCTTGGATCATGATAGTCGGTCCTTTTGCTCACCTCATAGGTTTTGATAGAATAAATTAAACTATAATACAATAAAAGCCGTTATTTCTCTACCCTGCCTTTTCTTTTGAGGATCTTGTCAGCAAGGCGATACAAGAGGTTTTTCTTGACAGAAGATATCCCTTATTTGAGAATTAGTGAGAATTAGGGCGCTTTCTTGCAGTATTAGAGAGCCGAAGGAACAAGGAGCCAGACTGAGTGGACATCTTCCTGCAGTTGATCGTAAGTGGTATCGCAGTAGGGGGGGTCTATGCCCTGGTGGCCCTTGGTTTTGTCTTGATTTACAAGGCCACGAGCGTCATTAACTTTGCAACCGGTGAACTGATGATGCTTGGTGCCTACGTATGCCTAACCTTGCTCACCCACCTGAATATCCCCTTTGCCCTTGTATTTGCCTTCACCCTTATTTTTGCCTTTCTTAGCGGGGTAATTATTGAGCGCGTGATCCTCAGGCCCCTTATCGGGGAACCTATCATCTCTATTATCATGGTGACGATTGGGTTATCGAGCATCCTGAAGGGCCTTGCTCACATCATCTGGACGGCCAGCTTTCGATCCTTCCCTGAAATTCTCCCCGCAGAACCCTGGGATCTTGGCTTTGCCATTGTCCCCTCAGCATTAAAGTGGGGATTTATTTTTGGCATTGTCGGGGTCATTATCTTTAGCCTCCTTTTTAAGTACTCAAGGATAGGCATTGCTATGAGGGCCAATGCCTCAGACCAACAGGTCGCCCAATCCATGGGCATCAGTGCAAAGATGATCTTCGCCCTGTCGTGGAGCTTTGCCGCCTGCGCAGCCGCCATCGGTGGGATTGTCATCGGCAATATCAGTGGAATCCACCCCCAGTTAGGTTCCGTCGGCCTCAAGGTCTTGCCTGTGGTCATCCTCGGAGGCCTGGACAGTATCGCAGGCGCAATTCTGGGAGGTTTCATCATTGGCATCCTCGAGAACCTTGCAGGCGGCTACATCAATCCCATTTTGCCTGGCTTTAAGGATGTCGCCCCTTTTATTGTTCTGGTATTCATCCTGATGATCAAGCCTTACGGGCTTCTGGGAAAAAAGATCGTTGAGAGGGTCTGAATCAAGTCCGAATGCGGAATGCGGAGTGCAGAATGCGGCCTCCGGCCTGGAAGCCCTACGGGCTGGAAGCGGCCCCGGAGGGATTGCGGATTTCCGAATGACATCAAGGGGAAACCAATGGCCAATGACTAATGACCAAGGACAATAGAGCGGGATCTGGACTATGCGCTGTGGTGACTTCAAAGATACCTACGTGAAGGATGATGCCATCTTCCAATCGGTCTTCGTGAAGGTCTGGCTTGCCCTGTTCCTGGCCTTTCTTATAGTCCTACCCTTCTTTGCCAACGAGTATGTTCTCTATATGGCAAACCTGATCGGTATTGCCATTATCGGCGCCCACGGCCTCAATCTGCTTACAGGTTTTACGGGTCAGATCTCTCTGGGCCATGCGGCCTTTATCGGCGTGGGGGCTTATACCTCCGCTATCCTTATCACAAGAGTGGGGATATCCTTCTGGCTGACAATACCTATAGCGGGGTTGATGTCAGCCGTTGTGGGTGTAATCATCGGGCTTCCTTCCCTCAGGATAAAGGGGCTCTATCTGGCCATCGCCACCATTGCCGCCCAGTTCATCTTGGACTATATATTTATCACCTGGGATGCCGTGACCCATGGAATCAGGGGCATAAATGTGCCTGATCCCGAGCTCTTTGGGTTTCAGTTTGACACGGAGAGGAAGTTCTATTTTATCACCTTGTTTTTCGTTATCATTGGCACACTCTATGCCCGAAATTTGATCCGGACGCGTGTGGGCCGGGCCTTTATAGCCATAAGGGACAGGGATCTCGCCGCCGAGCTGATGGGGATCAACCTTTTCCGGTATAAGCTGATGTCTTTTGCCATCAGTTCATTTTATGCAGGCGTAGCAGGAAGTCTTTGGGTCAGCTTCATGAACATCGTGACGCCTGAGCACTTTCCCCTGTCCCTTTCCATCGAATACCTGGCCATGATTATTGTCGGAGGCCTGGGCAGTGTCCTTGGATCGATCTTTGGCGCCATTTTTATGATCCTTGTGCCCGAGTTATTGAAATTCGGCACCGATTTTATCAAGGAGATCCCGGCCTTTGAGCATATTTTCGCACCCCTGAGAGAGGTCGTCTTTGGGGCATTGATCGTATTTTTTCTGATCTTCGAGCCCAGGGGACTGGCAGAGATATGGAGAAGGATAAAGAACTTCTTTCTCCTTTGGCCCTTTTCGTACTGAGATCGTAATAACAGTTCACCACTGAGATCACTGAGAACACAGAGGGAATAAGTTGTGAAAGAAATAGACGAGATAACAGAGGTCCTTCCTGTGGTTTATAGAACGGTATACTCCGGTTAATCAATGATTAAAACAAAAGAGTTTGCTCTGTGCCCTCTGTGGTGAACGATTGCAGATCGTATCAAGAAGAGAGGAGGTGATAAGAGATCCTGGAATACTCATGACCGGTTGAGATTCCAGGGAGTACAGGGGCAAGGGATCGGGAACCATCTCGCCCCTGGGGGGAAGACTTTGGTTGGGTTTCAATCTAACTAGAAGAGAAGGAGGTGCAGTGATGAAGGGAAACGGATGGATTCGTCTGGTCTTGGCCGTGGGGGTTATGGTGGCCTTTTTTGTCGTACCTGTGATTGCCCAGGCCCAGGATGTCATCAAGATTGGGGCGGCTCAGCCTATCACAGGGCCGTTCGCCTTTGCCGGGACAAAGCTCCACGAAGGGCTTTGGGACTACATCAAATACACAAACGAGAAGGGGGGGGTTGAAGGAAAGAAACTGGAGTATATTTTTGAGGATACGGAATACAAGGTGGATAAGGCCGTGGCCATCTTCAAACGGATCATGGCCAAGGATAATCCTCTGATCTTTTATGGTGACAGCACAGGGACCGGAAAGGCCCTTGCACCAATGATCAAAGAAAAATATGAAGTCTTCTATGGATCCACCTCCTTTGCCAGCGAACTCGCCAATAGGGCCAACAATCCCTATGTCTTCGTCTCTGGCCCCACTTACAGCGATATGGTGGGTATCCTCCTCAAGTATATCTCTCAAAAGAAACCCGGAGCAAAGGTGGCCTTCTTTTATAGCAATACGGAGTTCGGAAAAGACCCCATCCCCTTTGGCAAGGAGATGGCAAAGAAGCTCGGCCTCGATCTGGTCGCGGAGCTTGTGGATAAACCAGGTGCCGTGGATGTGACCCCTCATGTGATCGAACTCAAGAGGAAAAAGCCTGATTACCTGATCATCCATGGATTTGTGCTCTCACCGGTTCCTGCCCTGCTTAAGGGATGTAAGGATATGGGTGTCAAGGTCATCCCAATGGCCACCTTCTGGGGCATGGGGAAGATGGTGCTTGACAAACTGGGCCCCATGGCAAAAGGCTTCACAGGCGTGATGCAGTATACCTATTACTGGTATGACGTCCCGGCCATTCAAGAGATGAAGGCCTTCACCCAGAAACACAACCCCGACATAAAGTACCGGGAGACCTATTATACCCAGGGCTGGTTTACAGGGATGATCTTCGTGGAATGTCTGAAAAGGGCCATTAAGGCGGGAAAACTGAACAGGGACGGTCTAAGCGAGGCCCTTAATTCCATCAAGAACTGGAATACAGGTGACCTCATAGCCCCCGTGACCTTCAAGAACAATAAGATCCCTGTGGCCAAGGTCTGGCAGGCCAATGTCCAGAAGAAAATCTATGAGCCTATATCCGACTGGATCTATCTGGATTGATCCGGCCGGTTTGGTAAGATAATGCCCCATTGCTCGTCCGTAGCGGCCCGCTACGGACGGGCAATGAGGAGCAATAGCCCAATCCTCCATTGATGGTGAAGGGAAGGCGAAGGCAAGGAAAAGAAGGTAGAGACCCAATGGCCATAAAAACGATGCCAGGCCTTTTGAGGGAAAATGCACTGAGATATGGCGCTAGCAAGGTCGCCATTCGCGAAAAGGAGTTTGGGATCTGGCAGTCGGTTACCTGGAAGGAATATTATGAAAACGTGAGGGATTTTGCCCTCGGGCTCCACAAGCTGGGTTTCAAGCCAGGGGACAAGCTTTCCTATGCCGGAGACAATCGACCCGAGGGACTTTACTCTGAGCTGGCCGTGCAGTCCCTTCGCGGTGCGGTTGTGGGGATATACCCGGACAGCCACCTGGACCAGGTGGAGTATATTATTAACCATTCCGATTCTGTCTTTGTGGTCGCAGGAGATCAGGAACAGGCCGATAAGGTCCTGGAGATCAAGGAGAAATGCCCCAAGGTATTAAGGCTTATAGTGGACGATCCCAAGGGGATGAGACGCTATGACGACCCTATCTTGATGTACTTTAAAGACATTCAGGAAATGGGTCGTGAGTTGAATGAAAAGGAACCTCGCCTCTTCGAAGAGATGGTCAAAAATGTTTCCCCGGACGACGTGGGGATGATCAATTATACCTCAGGGACAACGGGTCTCCCCAAGGGGAGCATGATTACTCAGACGAATATGTTCAGCGTTGCCAAGGCCCAGGATACCGTTGATTCCGCGGATGACACATTCGAGTATGTCTCCTTTCTTCCCCTTCCATGGATTGGAGAACAGGAATTCGGGGTCTACTGGCCCCTATACAAGGCCTTTACGGTCAATTTTCCGGAGAAGGTGGAGACGGTCCAGGAGAACATCCGAGAGATTGGCCCCCATATAATGCTGGCACCGCCGCGCATATGGGAAAAGATGTGCTCCGAGATCCAGGTCAAGATACAGGATGCCGCCTGGATCAAGAAATTGGCCTATCGCCTCATATTGCCCGTAGGTTACAAGATGGCCGATTTCAAGTTAAGGAAGGAGGAGCCTCCCTGGGGATGGAGGCTCCTGAACTGGATAGCCTATTTTGCCCTCTTGAGGTCCCTTAAAAACTACTTTGGCCTGACACGACTTCGCCATGTCTATACGGGCGGTGCCCCCCTTGGGCCGGAGATCTTCAACATGTTTCAGGCCCTGGGAGTGAATATCAAGCAGGCCTACGGAATGACCGAACAGACGGCCGCCTCTATCATTCACCGCACCGACGACATACGCCTTGATACCGTAGGGACTCCGATTCCGGGGATCGAATTCAGGATCTCTGACTCCGGGGAACTCCTCTCCCGGGGTGATACGATCTTCAAGGGCTACTACAAGGATCCTGATGCCACTGCCAAGGCCCTACGGGACGGGTGGTTTTATTCAGGAGATGCGGCCCTGGTGGAGGACGATGGACATATCATCATTATAGATCGCATGTCCGATGTGATGAAGTTGACAGATGGAAGCAAATTCTCGCCCCAGCTTATTGAAAACAAGTTGAGGTTCAGCCCCTTCATAATAGACGCAGTGGTTGTGGGGCAGGAAAGACCGTTTATTTCGGCCATGGTAGCCATTGATATGGGAAACGTGGGCAAGTGGGCAGAAAATAACCAGATTCCTTATACCACCTTTACGGACCTTTCCCAGAAAGAGGAGGTCTACGATCTGATTGGAGAAGAGGTGAAAAAGACCAATGAGTCTTTGCCAAAGGTAGCCAAGATCAAGAGATTCGTGCTCCTCTACAAGGAGCTGGATGCGGACGACGATGAATTGACCAGGACAAGAAAGGTGAGGAGGAAATTCGTGGCCGAGAGGTATAGGGACCTGATCGATGCCCTCTATGGAGACCGGGAAGAGCTGGAGGTGGAGGCGGACATCCGCTACCAGGACGGAAAGGGGTTCAGGATGAAGACCAGGGTCAGGGTGAAACAGGTTGAGCCTTTAGGATAAGACCGGGAAATGGGAGATAAGGGAAGATACCAGCTTCAGGTCGAAGACATACACCTGAGCTTCGGGGGCCTGAAGGCCCTTGACGGGGTCAGTGCAGGTGTAAAGAGTGGGGAGATATTTTCGATTATCGGTCCCAACGGGGCCGGCAAGACCTGCCTGTTAAACTGCATCAATCGCTTTTATCACCCCGAGAAGGGCAGGATTACCTTCGAGGGCCGGGATATCAGCCACCTTAAGGCCCACAAGATTGCATCCCTTGGTATCGCGCGGACCTTTCAGAACGTGGAGCTCTTTGGCCACATGACGGTCCTGGACAATATCAAGCTTGGTGCACACGTGCACATGAGATCCGGTTCTTTTGCCGGAGGGATATATTACGGGAAGGCCAGAGACGAAGAAATGGCCCTTCGCGAGCACATAGAGGAAGAGATCATAGATCTCCTGGAGATCGAGCAGATAAGAAAGAAGACCGTCCATACCCTCCCCTACGGGCTCCAGAAACGGGTGGAGCTGGCGCGTGCCCTGGCCATGAGGCCCAAGATCCTGCTCCTGGATGAGCCGGCCACCGGCATGAATCTCGAAGAGACAGAGGACATCGCCCGCTTTATCCTGGACATAAACGAGGAATGGCGTGTTACGATCATACTCATTGAGCACGACATGGGGGTTGTCATGGACATCTCCGATCGGATCTGCGTCCTGGACTTTGGCCAAAAGATCGCCGAGGGAGAACCGGAGGAGATCAGGCACAACGAACATGTTATCAGGGCCTACCTGGGTGAAGAGGACGTAACATATTCCAGGTTGGGGGCGTAAATATTGGTGGTTACCGGCTACTTGATGTCTGATTCCGGATAAGAAATGGAACCATTGCTGATCGTCAACAATATCGAAGTCATATATCACAACGTCATCCTCGTCTTGAAAGGGATGTCACTCGCGGTAAACGAGGGCCAGATAGTGGCCGTCCTTGGAAACAATGGTGCCGGAAAGACAACTACCCTCAAGGCCATTTCAGGGCTGTTAAAGTCAGAGGATGGAGAGGTAACGGACGGATATATACGTTTTAAGGGGGAACGTATCGACAGGAGGTATCCTGAAGAGATCGTGCGGATGGGCATCTTTCAGGTCATGGAGGGCCGGAGGGTATTTGAGGACCTGACTGTCGAGGAGAACCTCATTGCCGGGGGCCATACAAACAAGAGCAGAAGCAAGATGAAGAAGGATATGCAGACGGTCTACGGCTACTTTCCAAGACTCAGAGAGCGAAAGGGTGTCCTTGCCGGTTATATCAGCGGCGGCGAGCAACAGATGCTCGTTATAGGCCGTGGCCTCATGTCCACACCCAGGCTGATGCTCCTGGATGAACCCTCCATGGGGCTCTCCCCCCTCCTTGTTGCCGAGATATTTGGAATTATCCAGCGTATCAACAGGGAGGGAGGGGTCAGCATCCTGCTGGTGGAGCAGAATGCCCGTCTAGCCCTTACCATCGCGAGCCATGGTTATGTAATGGAAAACGGCAGGATCGTCCTGGATGACACCGTGGAAAAGCTCAGGGAGAATGCAGATGTGAAGGAGTTCTACTTGGGTCTCAGCGAGGTGGGTAAAAAGAAGAGTTACCGTGACGTGAAGCACTACAAGAGACGAAAGAGATGGCTCACATAAGCAAACTACCCAACCTTACTCCCTTTCGATTATCTCTTAAGGACTCATCTACCCTTCCTGGCCGCCATTCCTATATATTCAAATTCCGCAACCTTGACCCGGGTATTCAATAATTCCCCGAAATTCGGAACCAGCGAATTCTCTTGACTTTCCCTTTAGTTCCATTATTATTTTTTACGATTAATCCTAAAACCTTGAGCCTTGCACCCTAAGCCTAGAGAATTCCTCTATGTACAACCACCTCAAAATGGTCCTACCCAACTCCTGACAGGAGCTATTTTTCCTGTTGGGAGTAAAACTTTCGTGATAAATCTTGTCCTCGCCTCGCCATCATGCGGAATTTCCTGCTGTAATCAATGTCTAGTTCAGATAGTTGCTTGACCGGGGTGAGGACCCTGAAATCAGAAATCGAGCGGGCTTTTGGCCTCTTTAATGGTCTGGCTTTTAAGGGTATGGGTATAAATCATTGTGGTTCTTACATCGCTGTGCCCAAGCAACTCCTGAATCGTACGGATGTCATAGTTCCTCTGGAGCAGATGGCTGGCAAAACTGTGGCGAAAGGTGTGGGCCGAGGCACGTTTCG
>CAYVMN010000092.1:0-17601 GCA_964452575.1 uncultured Desulfobacteraceae bacterium
CCCTCGCGGTCGGCCGTGTGACTCACCACTGTTTTCAAAGCACTAAACTATTACCTCCTTTCAACATTCTGCTCTGTTTTTGAAGAGGGAATTATCATTTGCCCGAGGCTTTGTCAATCCAAAGGCCCCGGCGATCTTCCCGCAATGCCTATGCCTGGATCAGCAACATTACCCCGCACTTGAGCTGATAAGACGTTGGCGATTAGAAGAGACACGGCCGGCATATTGGGAACGCCTCGCAAATGGGCATCCCCAAATGAAAAGAAGGGAAAAAAAAGACTTGTCTTTCTGGGGATTACTGATCTCCCTTTTCCAAGAAGGACTTGAGCTTATTGATTATGGTGACCGGCACCGGACCCGACCTGGAGTAAAGATCCAGGAGTTGGTGAGGGACCTTGATCTGTTCTTCTACCTTGTCCCATCCAATGCCTTTTTCTTCCACCTGATTCATCAAATTGATCAGCTCTTGAGCTTCCATTTCGATCTCCCCTATTTTTGCTTCGAAGGCCTCTGGTCGGGCGGATAGATGAACTTGGGGTCCATATCATATGTCCACGGGAGCCCCCACCACTGCCATCCGTAATGTCTTCTCTCGTCAAAACCCTGAATATTGTTCCTCTTTGCTAGCTGCCGATAAAATTTATCCTTATTACTGTCTTTAAAGCTAGGAAATCTCCGCCCTTCAAAACCGTCTTCTATGTCATAGACTTTGTCAAAGCCGGCCTTTACAAGGTCTCTCGCAGCAAGGGCACTTCGAGTTCCATCACGACAGAGAATAAGTAGATTGTCCGTCTTCTTAAACACTTTGCTTATTTCTTCAACAAAGTTCTTGTTTACTTCATTAAATCGGTATTCAATTACCCCATCCTTCTTTTGTAACTTATCAGTCAGGAACATGTAAGGAAAGAGATAGGCACTTATGGGATGGCCCACAAACTGATATTCGGCCCTTGTCCTGACATCTATAAGGTAGGTATCAGGAACCGTATTGAGCATATCATAGGCCTCAATACTCAAAATCTTTTTGGACTCATCTGCAAAAACATCTCTGCATGGTGAAAATATGAAAAGGAACGCCGAGAGAAAAACAACAAAAGATGATAATAAGGCTTTCTTCTTCATGTTCCCTCTTCTTCGACCTGTTGGAGGCCCTGTCTTGGGACTCTTGGTGGGAAATTTCAAACCTACCCGTTCAAGCAAATCTTCTGTATCTGAATGGCTATATGGTCCTTTTCCTATGGAATACCTTGAAACTAGCTCCGTAAAGGCCAATCGTTCTTGATATAAACTAATAGTCCAACCCTCTTTTATTTGTCAACGAAAAATATAGGGGCCTAGACAATCCCCTTGACACACACGAGAGAGAAGCTTAACATCCGTTCCTATTTACCAGGGGGATGTCCCCGCGCCCCGGGTGATGCCTCATATAACCTATCCGAATTAATCTACCGGCTCTGCCGCTGAGAATTGAAAAGGCTCTGGCGTTACGGGTGTGCTTCATTGCCTTAAACAAACCCGAAATCCGAGGCATGTAATTTGAAACCAATTCGAAGATGAAACAATCAGGGGCTTTTGATGGCCGCAACTCAAGTGTATTTTTCAGATCTTAAGGCATCTGTGGATCTGGTCAATCGTCAGGTAGCCTCCGTAAATTCCTGCCTCAAGACGGGCACAGAACCGGGTGAGGACAAGTTCAGGGGGGTCTATCCAAGAATTGACTGGTCTATCCAACTGGGTTACGCCGAGAAATTGGGACTGGGTAGCCGCAAGTATCAGCTCGTTACCATATAGGACCGAGGCTTCCACGGGGGAGATTGACCTCTTAAGGAGAGGGTAATTTTGAAGAATATCAAAAGGAGAGGATTATGGAAATCAAAGTAATGCAAGCCGATAAGAGCCAACTAAAATCAAAGCCGACCGATGAATCCAAGCTGGGATTCGGTGAAATCTTCACCGATCACATGTTCGCAATGGACTACGAAAGAGGGAAAGGTTGGTTTAACGCGCGCATTCAGCCGTATGGAAATATCTCAATCGATCCGGCTGCAATGGCACTTCACTACGGACAGGAGATATTTGAGGGGCTCAAGGCCTATCGGGGAAGAGACGGCTCCATTTATCTTTTTAGGGCCAGGGACAACTTTGAAAGGCTAAACCGATCGGCCCAAAGGCTCTGCATGCCCGAGGTCAATATTGACGAGACCATGGAAGCGATGAGGCAGTTGGTTGTATTGGATCGGGACTGGGTCCCCAGGAGCCAAGGGGCCTCGCTTTATATAAGGCCTACGATGATTGCTACTGAGCCACATCTTGGTGTTAGAATTGCCAGCGCCTACCTTTTTTACATAATTGTAGGCCCTGTTGGAGCCTACTATAAGGAAGGCCTAAACCCTGTAAAGATCTATGTGGAGGATTTCTATGTGAGGGCCGCAGTAGGGGGAACTGGTGAGGCCAAGACCGCGGGCAATTATGCGGCCAGTCTTTTGGCTGCAGAGGAGGCCAAGAAGAAAGGGTTTACCCAGGTGATGTGGCTGGATGCCGCCAAGAGAACGTACGTTGAAGAAGTGGGAACCATGAACATGTTCTTTCTGATTGACGACGAGCTAATCACGGCGCCGCTCACGGGTAGCATCCTGCCTGGGATCACCAGGGATTCGGTTATACGGATCGTGAAGGACTGGGGAAAAAATGTTTCAGAACGATCGCTCTCAATTGACGAAGTGATTGAGGCCTCAAAGAATGGTAGATTAAGGGAGGCCTTTGGTACAGGTACCGCGGCCGTCATATCGCCGGTAGGTCAGATCACCTACAAAGGACAAGACCATACCGTGGGCGGTGGGAAGATGGGAGAACTCTCCCAGAGACTATATGATGAGATCGTGGCCATACAGTACGGAGAAAAATCCGACCCTTATGGGTGGGTTGAGCAGGTTGTGTGAGGTCTTTGCCTCTATAGGCGCTTAGAGAGATCAATAGGTAGCTAAATGATCCCCACCATAGAATGGAGCGGGCAGCACGTCCGGATGATTGACCAAAGAAAGATCCCTTTAAGTATTGAGTGGTACGTATGCAGGGGATACAAGGACGTCATCAAGGCGATTAAGAAGATGGTGATACGTGGCGCCCCTGCCATAGGAGTAGCCGCGGCAATGGGTCTGGCCCTTGGGGGGTTCTCCATCAGGGCGAAATCCATCCCCACCTTCCTGGAAGGCTTCAGAAAGATAGCCCAAGAGATGCTCTTTGCCCGTCCAACCGCAGTAAACCTCAGGTGGGCCGTCGAGAGGATGACGGGAGTGGTGGAAAAGATGGAAGACGCCCCCCTGGATGAGATAAGGTGGGCACTTAGGCAAGAGTCCGAAAAGATCCTTGCCGAGGATATCGAGATCAATCGCAGGATGGGCCTGAACGGGGAGGCCCTTGTTCCGGCCGGGGCGACCATCCTTACACATTGCAATGCCGGCTCATTGGCCACCGGCGGTTACGGCACGGCACTGGGTGTGATAAGGGCCGCTCACGATAAGGGAAAGAAGATAAAGGTGATTGCCGATGAGACCCGGCCGTGGCTCCAAGGGCTCCGCCTTACCGCCTTTGAGCTGATGGAGGATGGGATACCGGTTACTGTGATCGCCGATAACGCCGCGGGATCTCTGATGCGGCAAGGCATGATTGGCCTGGTCATAACCGGTGCTGACAGGATTGCTGCAAACGGAGACGTGGCCAACAAGATAGGTACATACCAGGTGTCGGTGCTGGCCAGGACAAACAAGGTCCCCTTTTATGTGGCCGCACCGCTATCCACAATTGATCCTACCATCAGGAATGGAGACATGATCCCGGTGGAAGAAAGGGGAGAGGAGGAGATCTCTCGGATTGGCAAGATGAGGATGGGACCTTTGGGGGTCTCTGTCCTTAATCCCGCCTTTGACATTACACCCGCCAAATATGTCTCTGCAATAATCACGGAAAAAGGGGTCCTATGGCCCCCCTTTCGGAAGGCAATCAAAGACCTACTGCCGTTCATATTCTAAGATCCTGTTCCAATGCGCCGATCAGCCCGTCAAGCTCCTGCCGTTTGCCCCCCAACTGTTCCTCCAGGAGCCTCTGGCTGTCCTTGATTTTCTTGAGTTGGGTTTCCTGCTCATTAAGTTGTTTGATGTATCGACTCCGCAGGTTCTTTTCTTCCCCTGTTTGCCCCAGGCCTCGCAGGTTTTCCCTGAGTCTCTTCTGGTCGTCAAATATCTGTGCCCGATCTCTTTTTTAGACAATTAGCCCTCTTCATGACGCGACTCCTTCTGCTCAGAGAAATCACCTGCCCCTGGTTTCAAGCATGAGGCTGCCTTCATAAACAGCGGAATTTTTTGAATATAGTCTATGAGGAGCCTTTTTCAGTGTGCTCCGTGATAAAGGCAACGATTTGATCGGTGGTTGTTCCGGGCCCAAAGATCTCTGTAATACCTGCCTCCTTGAGGGCAGGGATATCCTCATCAGGTATGATGCCCCCCCCTATTACGAGCACATCCTCGACCTCCTTTTCCTTCAGGAGCTCCATGATTTTCGGAAATAGGTAGTCGTGGGCACCCGAGAGGATGCTCAAGGCAATAACGTCCACATCCTCCTGAACGGCAGACTCAACAATCTGCAAGGGGGACTGTCTCAGGCCCGTGTATACCACCTCCATCCCTGCCTCCATCAGCGCAAAGGCCACCACCTTGATCCCCCTATCGTGGCCGTCAAGTCCCGGTTTCGCTGCCAAGACCCTAATCTTCCTATCCTTATCCATTGTCGCATCTCTCCTGATGAATAGACCTTATGTTTGGTCATTGGTTACAAATCCTTTTATCCATCGACAATCGTCATTCTTCTTGACCCCCACCTTCACCGCCTCCGCGGGACTGACGGTCCGGGAGGCCTTTTGCGAAATCGTCAATATTCAATCCCGTCAGCGTCCAAGGGTATTGACCTGCTGGTACTCTCCAAACACCCCTCTCAAGACGTCACAGATCTCGCCAAGGGTGGCGTATGCCTTTACTGCATCTAGTATAAGGGGCATAAGATTATCCGTCCCTTCTGCCCCCACCTTCAGATTGGCAAGGGTCTCCCTTACCTTCTGGTCGTCCCGTTTCGATTTTAGCCTTTTCAACCTATCGATCTGTGCCACCCTAACCTCCGGGTCCACCCTCAGGAGGTTGGTAGGCCTTTCCTCAACCGTCTGGAAGCGGTTTACCCCTACTACCACTCTCTCGTTTTTCTCTATTTCACGCTGGTACTTATATGCGCTTTCCTGGATCTCCCTCTGGATGAAACCCTGTTCAACCGCCTCAACAGCCCCTCCCATTTCGTCTATCTTCCTGATATACTCCTCAGCCCCCTTATATATTTCATTCGTAATATTTTCCACATAGTATGAACCTCCCAGGGGATCCGCCGTGTCAGTCACGCCTGTCTCATATGCGATCAACTGCTGGGTGCGCAGGGCGATCTGGACCGCCTCCTCCGATGGTAGACATAGTGCCTCATCCATCGAGTTGGTATGGAGTGACTGGGTCCCCCCCAGGACCGCGGATAGGGCCTGAAATGCCACGCGAACGATATTGTTCTTGGGCTGCTGGGCAGTGAGCGTGCAACCAGCGGTCTGGGTGTGGAACCGGATCATCATGGATCTGGGATTCCTGGCCCCAAATCGCTCTTTCATAATCCTGGCCCAGAGCCTTCGGGCTGCCCTGTATTTGGCTATCTCTTCCATGAAATCCAGGTGGGCATTGAAAAAGAAGGAGAGCCGGGGTCCAAAGGTATCTACCTCAAGCCCAGCCTCAAGGGCTGCCTCCACATAGGCTATTCCGTTGGCCAGTGTAAAGGCAACCTCCTGAACGGCAGTAGAGCCGGCCTCCCTGATATGATACCCGCTGATGCTGATGGTATTCCACTGGGGCACCTTCTCAGCACAATAGGAAAAGATGTCGGTGATGATCCTCATTGAGGGTTTGGGTGGGAATATATAGGTTCCCCTCGAAGAATATTCCTTCAAGATGTCATTCTGTATGGTGCCCCTCAGATCCTTGCTTGAGACACCCTGATTCTCTGCAACAGCGATATACATCGCCAGCAGGACCGCCGCCGGCGCATTAATGGTCATGGAGGTGCTTACCTGAGCAAGTGGAATGTCCCTGAAAAGCGTTTCCATGTCCTCCAGGGAATCGATTGCAACCCCCACCTTCCCCACTTCTCCGATCGCCATTTCGTTGTCTGAATCATACCCGATCTGGGTGGGGAGATCGAAGGCCACGGATAGCCCGGTCTGCCCTTGTTCTAACAGAAATCTGTACCTCTTGTTGGATTCCTCTGCCGTGGCAAAGCCGGCATACTGCCTCATCGTCCAGTACTGCCCTCTGTACATGGTAGGCTGGACCCCACGGGTAAAGGGATACTCCCCGGGCAAACCAATCTCTGCCACATAGTCCTGTTGGAGACAGTCAAGGGGGGTATAGAGCCTCTTGATCGGGATACCCGAGGTGTTGATAAATTCCTCTTTTCTTTCCGGATGCTTCTTTAACTTCTCTTTCAGACCCTCAGACCATCTCTTTTCAACCTCAAACAAACGTTCACGACCTTTTTCTTCAGTCATGGGAGCCTCCTGCTGTCAATTCATATAAAAAATAAGGAATTACGCAATCTCAGTAGTGCCTCGTTTTCTTTAACTGTAGATATTTAATTGCCAAGGCCAACTCAGGCGGTTTCAGACTTATACGTATGCAGACCTTAGTCCTTCTGCCCTTATCAAGGCACAACAGAAAACAACCAATGGACATTCTCCCCATCATAAATTTTTCAGAAGATATCGAAACGCCTCCCAGTCTGTCAAATCCTTCCTTATGTACAAACTATTTCGTCTTGACAAAGACATATAGCTTTATTATAGGCACATTTCAGCTCCATTAAGGCGCAGAGAAAAATTCAATAAATCCTCTTCTTGATCCAGCTAAGAAGCAGGAAACGGGGATTCGGGTATGACAGCCAGCGAAATTCTGGATATCCTGTGCAGCACCCTGCACATGACCGGGATATATAGTTTCCAGTACAAGATGGTCATCATGTGGGGTGTGGCCCTTTTCTTCATCTATCTGGCGATCGCAAAAAAATTCGAACCTCTCCTCCTCCTGCCCATAGGGTTTGGGATATTTATTGTCAACTTTCCCCTTGTTCCTTTGATGGGTTATACCCAGGGACATGCGGAGCTCATCCGCTTTTTTTACCACTATGGATTGGAATGGGAAGTCATGCCCTGCCTTATCTTTTTGGGCCTGGGGGCCATGACCGACTTCGGCCCCCTGATCGCCAATCCCAAAACCTTGCTGATAGGAGCCGGGGCACAACTGGGCGTATTCGTTACATTTACCGGGACAGTGCTGGCAGGCTTCACCCTCAAAGAGGCGGCCTCCGTCGGAATCATTGGAGGCGCCGAAGGCCCTACAACAATCTATCTCACACAGCTTTTGGCCCCGCAACTACTTGGTCCCAATGCCCTCGCGGCCTATTCCTATATGGCCATGGTCCCCCTCATCCAGCCCCCCATCATGCGGTTGATGACATCTGATAAGGAGCGTAGGATCCGGATGCGTCAGCTCAGGCCGGTCTCAAAACTGGAAAAGATGGTCTTTCCCCTGATCGGAGCAATCATCATCACCCTTTTGGTTCCATCCGTCACTCCGCTTATGGGCATGTTCATGTTTGGGAATCTGATGAAAGAAAGTGGCGTTGTAGAACGACTGTCAAATGCGGCCCAGGGACCCCTGATGAACATTGTGACGATATTTTTGTGTCTCTCGATAGGGGCTACCATGCAGGCGGACAACTTCCTGAACTGGAAATCGCTTTTTATTTTCGGCCTCGGCCTGATCGATTTTATGGTCTGCACGGCAGGGGGCATCCTGACTGTCAAGATCATGAACCTTTTTCTCAAAGAGAAGATCAACCCGCTGATCGGTTCTGCAGGCGTTTCGGCCGTGCCCATGTCCGCACGTGTTTCCCAGGTCGAAGGGCAAAAATACGACAAGGGCAACTATCTCCTGATGCACGCCATGGCGCCCAACCTTGCAGGCGCCATCGGGGCAGCAGCCGCCGCGGGAATGTTCATAGCCATGTTCGATTAGCAAATAGTTCCCGCCCAGCCTCCGGCTGAAAGGAAGGCCGGTAAGGACAAAAAATGAGAAGTTACTTAACCTTATTCTTATTCTTGATTTTCATCTCTCCCGCATATTCCAGCGCTGAGGACTTCTTGGGGGCTCCTCTTCCGCCAGAGAGAGAAATCATTCAAGAAACCGACTCCCGACTCTCATTCAGAACCGATTTATCCCCTGATGCCGTTGCCAGTTTCTACAAGGAGGCGCTCATCAAGGACAAGGACATAAAATTCCGTTATAAAAAGGATTCCACCTATATCGAAGACCATGGAAAATCAATGTGGCATTCCATAACTATCTCAAAGGGCGATGAGCACGGAGCTACGGTGACCATCGTCAGAGATAACTGGACCTGGATTATTGGCACGCTCGTCCTTAGATACATAGGGGTTTTCGTGGTTCTGATGGTAATATGTTTGGCATTGTCCCTTTCTGGACGCATCCTGCCCCGGATCATTAAGAAGATGGAGGCCAAAAGCACCGGCACCCAAAAAGGCCACCCTGGGTGACATTCATGGCAGGGGGGCTTTTTCCTTCACAGGGGAATATTCCCGTGCCGCCTTGTGGGCAGGCTATCCCGCTTGTTCTTGAGCATCATCAGCGCCTTGATCAACTGCGGTCGCGTGTTTTCGGGAAAAATGATTTGATCGATATAGCCCAGTTCAGCAGCCTTGAAGGGACTGGCGAAGTTATTCCTGTACTCCTCAACCAACCTGTCCCTGGTGGCCTCCGGATCATCCGCCGTTTCGATTTTTTTCCTGAATATTATGTTAACCGCCCCTTCTGGCCCCATGACGGCGATCTCGGCGGTTGGATATGCGTAGTTGATGTCACCGTCATGGTGTTTGCTGGACATCACGTCATAGGCCCCTCCATAGGCCTTGCGGGTTACCACGGTAATCTTGGGAACCGTAGCCTCGCAGTAGGCATAGATGATCTTGGCCCCATGCTTTATTATGCCCCCATATTCCTGGTTGACTCCCGGCAAAAAGCCCGGGACATCCACAAATGTCCCCAGGGGGACATTAAAGGCGTCACAGGTTCTGACAAACCTGGAACACTTCATGGAAGCGTCGATATCGAGGCAGCCCGCCAAGAATTTTGGCTGGTTGGCCACTATCCCGACTGGCATTCCATTTAGTCGTCCAAAGCCTACCACCATATTCTTTGCCCAGTGCCTGTGCACTTCCAGAAACAGATGATTATCCAGTACCGTGTGTATGATCTCCCTTATATCGTAAGGAACCCTGGGATTGGTCGGGACCACTTTGTTAAGTGATTTATCTCTGCGTTCTGGATCATCAGTACATTCAACTGCCGGAGGCATTTCGCGAAAGTTCTGCGGCAGAAACCCAAGGATCTCCTTGACCCTGTCGAGGGCAGCCTGATCCGAGTCTTCTGCAAAATGAGCTACACCACTCTTGGTATTGTGGGTCATGGCCCCGCCTAATGCCTCGGGCGTCACCTCCTCGAAGGTAACCGCCTTTATCACCTGAGGGCCGGTTATAAACATGTTGCTTGTGTTTTTCACCATAATGGTGAAATCCGTAAGGGCAGGCGAATAGACAGCACCCCCTGCACACGGCCCCATGATGACCGATATCTGAGGGATTACGCCAGAGGCCCGCACATTCCTCTTGAATATCTCCCCATAGCTTCCGAGGCTCACGACCCCTTCCTGGATCCTGGCCCCTCCCGAGTCATTCAGCCCGATCATAGGGGCCCCGTTTTTAATGGCCAGATCCATGATCTTGCATACCTTTTCCCCGAACGGCCCGCTCAGGGAACCGCCGAAGACCGTGAAGTCCTGAGAAAAAATAAATACCTGTCTCCCATCTACGGTCCCGTATCCGGTAACCACTCCGTCGCCAGGGATCTTTTTCTTGTCCATGCCGAAGTCGTGGCATCGGTGGACCACGAATTTGTCCAATTCCTGGAAACTACCCGGGTCAAGAAGATAGTTAATCCTTTCCCTAGCCGTCATCTTCCCTTTGGCGTGTTGCCCATCGATGCGCTTCTGGCCACCGCCCAGCTCAGCCTCAAGGTTTCTTCTCTCCAGCTCCTTGATCTTATCTTCGATGTCCATTAAGGCCCCTCCATGGAAAGACTGATTTGATAAGGGCTACTCAATCACCACCAACACAGCCCCCGCTTCCACGGTGTCCCCCTTCTTGCATTTTACTTCTTTCACCGTACCCGAGGCCTCGGTAATCACGGGCAGTTCCATCTTCATGGCCTCAATCACTACCACCTCGTCGCCTTCATTTACCACATCGCCCGGCTTAACCTTTACTTCCCACACATTTCCGCCCATGGGAGCGGTAACTTCGTTCATAGCATATCCCTCCTTCGTTAAATAGAATCATCAGAATCCCGGACTTCTCGTTTGAGCCCTCTGTCGGGAATCACCTCAAGTCATATCCAAATCCCCAGGCCTGACATCGAGCGAGACCCTTTCCTCTGGGCATTCTTTTGAGTGACGTCTTATATCATTCAGGATGGGCCGATTGTCAAGCACAATATCCCGGAAGATTGTCTTCCAAGGGTGGATTGATTCCCATCGATCTGATGGGTCCAGGAGACAAACAGGTAACATCATGGGGCCCATGACCCATTTCTTGACACACCCATACAAATTATTTAATCTTTTGTAAATGCCTATTCAAACTATATAAATGGGCGTAATATTCGTTGATCGGGCGACCGAGGAAAAACACAATGCCTGTCTATAAATGGGTTGCGGAGACAAGGAAGGGCAAGACCCTTAAGGGAGAGCTGGAGGCCGCTGATGAAAGGATGGCCAGGCTACAACTGAGACGTCGCAACCTTACGGTCAGAAAGATAAGGCCCAAACCAAAGGACCTCTTTGAGAATGTCTCGTTCATGCAAGCCAGGGTCAAAAAGAAGGAGCTGGTCATCTTTACTAGGCAGTTTTCCACCATGATCGATGCAGGCCTCCCCCTTGTGCAGGGCCTCACCATTCTTGCAGACCAGACAGAAAATCCCACATTCAAGAATATCCTGCGAGAGGTGGTTCGTGATGTGGCAGCAGGGGCAAGCCTAGCCGAGTCATTGAAGAAACACCCAAAGGTATTTGACGATCTCTTCGTAAACCTGATCGCTGCCGGCGAGGCCGGGGGTATACTGGATACCATATTGCAGAGGCTTGCTGCCTATATCGAAAAGCTGGAGAAGATCAAGAGCCAGATCAAGAGCGCCATGACCTACCCTATCATTGTAGTTGCTATCGCCGTCATAGTCATCTCAGTTATACTGGTCTTTGTGATACCGGTCTTTGAAGAGATGTTCGCAGGCTTCGGTTCTGCCCTCCCGGCGCCGACACAGTTGGTCGTGAACTTGAGCCGCTTTGTGAAAAGTAACTTTCACTACCTATTTGGAGCAATTGTCCTGCTCCTGGTCCTGATCAACAGATACAAGAATACCAGGGGAGGAAAGAAAAGAATGGACGTTATGGCCCTGAAATTGCCCATTTTCGGATCCTTGATACAAAAGGTAGCCATAGCTAGGTTCGCAAGGACCTTGGGAACAATGATCAGTAGCGGCGTACCTATACTGGGTGCCCTTGATATCGTGGCCAAGACCTCGGGCAATGCCGTCCTTGAAGAAATCATCTACGAGGTGAGGTCCAGTATTGCCGAAGGGCAGAGCATTGCTGAACCGCTCTCTGAAAATGATATATTTCCCCGCATGGTAGTGCAGATGATTTCCGTGGGCGAGGCAACAGGGGCGCTTGATAGCATGCTGGAGCGGATTGCCGACTTCTATGATGCCGAGGTTGACGCTGCAGTAGAGGGCCTCACTTCAATGCTTGAGCCCTTACTGATGCTTTTCCTCGGTGGGTCGATAGGCGGTTTGGTTATTGCGATGTATCTGCCAGTCTTCAAGATGGCCGCAGCGATGGGATAAGCAACATGAAGATGAATAGCTTAGGGCCGAAAATCCGCCAATCAGAAGTCTCCCGCCGTCTGCAGGCCCTTATGCTCCTGAGGGTTATAGTCGTGTCGCTCCTCTTGGGGGCACTGATATTCATCCAGGCAAAGGAGACTCAGACTTATTTCGGGCGTGTCCAGACTTACCATTACCTGCTCATTGCGACGGCATACCTTGTTAGCTTCATTTATGCCGTTCTCCTTAGGTATCTCCCTAATAACATCCTTCAGGCCTATCTACAGCTATTCTCCGATACCTTTCTTATAACTGCCGTTATTTACTGTACCGGCGGAATTGATAGTATATTCTCATTTCTCTATATTTTGTCTATAATCAGCGGAAGCATCATTTTATACAGGAAAGGGGGCATGATCATTGCTTCTGCCAGCAGCATACTTTACGGACTGTTACTGGATCTTCACTACTATGGGGTCATTTCTCCCCTGGCGACTCAGACCGTGTACCCCGAGAAGTACCAGAGTTCATATATCTTTTTCGTGATCCTGGCAAACATGGTTGGCTTCTACGTTTCAGCCTATCTCAGCAGTTTTCTCTCTGAGCAGGCAAGAAAAAGCCATGTGGAGCTGAAGGCAAAACAGATAGATCTTGACAAATTGGAGGCCCTGAATGAGAGCATCATTAACAGTATCACCTCAGCCCTTGTCGTCTTGGACGGCCAGAATCATATCATCCTGTTCAATCCTGCCGCAGAAAACATCTTGGGCCAGAGGGCCAATCATCTATATGGCAGGCCAGTAACGGAAGTGTTCCCGATCCTGGGCACTTACCTGTCCCCCGAGAAACTCAAAGCGCTCTCGTCTGACAAAGATCAATCATTGTTCTCGGACTTGGTCTACCATGGGTCCGATCACAGAACAATGCACCTGAGGCTCTCTGTCTCCCCCCTCTCCCTTTCATTGGGCAGTCAGGAGGGGAAGATCCTTGTCTTTCAGGACATAACGCTGATCAAGGAGGCTGAAGAGGAAATGAAAAGGGTCGAAGGACTGGCCACCATAGGTGAACTTGCCGCTGGAATAGCCCATGAGATCAAGAATCCCATGGCCTCCATCAGCGGCTCAATCGAAATGTTAAGGGAGAGCCTTGATAAAGACGCCGTAAACGGTCGGCTAATGGATATCGTATCGCGAGAAGTCAATCGGCTGAACAATTTGATAAACGATTTCTTGCTTTTTGCGAGACCCAAGAAGGCGAATTTGATGAAATTCGATTTGGGCCAGTTGATTATGGAGTGTCTGGACCTTTTTCAGAAAAGCCACCGTTGGTCAGGAGGACTCACTGCCCATACAGATTTCCGTCATCCCATAAAGATAGAGTCGGACCCGGAGCAGATCAAACAGGTCTTGTGGAACCTCTTTTCAAACGCCGTTGAGGCAATGGGTGCTCAGGGTCGCCTATACGTAAGTTCAGAGATGGAACCGGGTATTTCCAAGGCAGGGAGCAATATGGTGAAGATTGTCGTACGCGATACAGGCACTGGATTTGACAGAACAGAACTCTCCAGGATGTTTACCCCTTTCTTTACCACAAAGGAAAGGGGCTCTGGCCTGGGGATGGCTATCGTCAAGCGAATAGTAGAAGGGCTTAAGGGAAAGGTCGTTGGCGACAATCACCCTGACGGGGGAGCCAGGGTTACCATATATCTCCCCATAACCACATGAATAAACCGTTGGAAGATCTATAATGTCTATACTAGACGAACCCTGGTTTTCAAAGATCACCCGGCCAAGCCGTCACCTGGGGGATGAGGTCAACTGTGTCAAAAAGGATCCACGCAGTACAGAGGTCTCTGTTGCCCTTGCCTTTCCCGATGTCTACGAAGTGGGTATGTCCCATTTGGGACTCAAGATCCTCTACCACATCCTCAACCAGCGTGAATGGATCTGTGCCGAGAGGATCTTTTCGCCCTGGATAGATCTTGAAAAGGAATTAAGACATAGAAGCATCTCGCCTGCAACCCTTGAATCGGGCCGGCCCTTAACCACCTTTGATATTGTAGGCTTCAGTCTTCAACAGGAGCTTTCCTATACGAATGTCCTGAATATGCTCGACCTTTCCGGTATCCCACTTTTTGCAGGTGAGAGGGGAGATAACGACCCTCTTGTGATCGCAGGAGGGCCAGCATGCTTTAATCCCGAGCCTGTCGCCGAATTCTTTGATCTTATAGTGGTAGGGGATGGGGAAGAGACCCTCCTGAAAATATGCAAGGCCGTCCGCGAGGCAAGACAGAAAGGCATAAGGGGCAAGAAGGGGTTACTATCTCAACTACGACATATAAAAGGGGTGTACATTCCTTCTTACTTCCGGCCGCACTATAGCGCAGAAGGGATCATAGATTTTGTTGAACCCCTCTGCTCTGACTACCCGTTTGTAGAAAAGGCACTCCTACCCGATATCGATGCCTACCCCTTTCCTGAATGCCAGGTAGTACCTTTCACTGAACTGGTTCATGATCGCATGTCAATAGAGATCTCTCGCGGATGTACGCGGGGGTGTCGGTTTTGTCAGGCAGGGACGATCTATCGGCCGGTAAGGGAACGGAGCCCTGACTCCATACTCTTGAGTACACAAAAGGCCATAGAACTGACGGGCTATGAGGACGTCTCTTTGCTGTCATTGAGTTCCGGGGATTACACCTGTATCGGGCTCCTCTTAAAGGCCCTAATGGACAGGCAGGCCAGTGAAAAGATCTCAATAAGCCTCCCCTCCCTGCGGATCGACAGCCTGAACCCATCATTAATCGAGCAGATAAAGAGGGTACGAAAGACAGGCTTCACCCTGGCCCCTGAGGCAGGCAACGATCGGCTCAGAAAGACCATTAACAAGAGGCTGACTCAGGAGGACATTATGGAAACGGCCCGGCAGGTCTATGACGCCGGGTGGAACCTGATAAAACTCTACTTCATGGTAGGACTACCTTTCGAACGGGAGGGAGACGTTAAGGATATCATCAATTTGTCAAAACAGATTGCCTCCCTAGCCGGGAAGAGGGGCAAGAGACCCAATCTAAACGTGAGTGTCTCTACCTTTGTGCCCAAGTCTCATACGCCCTTTATGTGGGTCCCCCAAATCGCTCTGAAGGAGGCCGCTGAGAGAATAGGGTTGATCCAGGAGGGATTCAAGAGAAGCCGTGTTCGAGTCAAATGGAATCACCCTGAGATGAGCTGGCTAGAGGGGGTCTTTTCAAGGGGCGACAGGAAATTGACACCGACCCTAATTGAGGCGTGGAGAAGGGGCGCCAGGTTTGACGCCTGGAGTGAGCATCTGCAAATAGAAACCTGGGCGCAGGCGTTCAGGGCCACCGGAGTGGACCCATCCTTCTATCTCCACCGCGAGAGATCACTCGATGAACCACTGCCTTGGGACCATATAAGATCCGGGGTAAGCAAGGATTTCCTTATCCAAGAGTGGCTCAGGGCGCAGATACCGGAATTTACCCCTGACTGCCGAGAGACATGCCTTGACTGTGGCGTATGTGACCACAAGACGGTTTCGCCGGTGATATTTGGAGATGGGAATTTCACCCCCACCCCGATTGAGGAGCCTGCCTCCAAACCGCCAATACCAATCACGACAAGATGCCGCCTAACCTTCTCTAAGGTCGGGAATGCCAGGTACTTGAGTCATCTGGAACTGGTTAATGTCTTTATCAGGGCACTGAGGAGGGCTGGGGTGAATCTCGTCCGGAGCAAGGGACATCACCCCATGCCTAAGCTGTCCTTTGCCGCTGCCTTGCCGGTGGGGACTAAAAGCATGCAGGAGACACTGGATCTGGAATTGGTTGGAACTCCAGACGTCCTTTCCGTGAGGGAGAGACTCAATAGCCAGCTACCCCGTGGAATTGAGGTTGCCTCTGTTGAAAAAATCCATTCTCATTCACACGGCCCCCGCCTAAAGGAAAGTCATTTCCTAGTGAGGCTGGAAGGGATAGAATTAAATGAGGAAGACCTGGCTGGATTTCATAGATCCAGTTGTTTTCCGATTGTCAAAGTCAACAGAAAAGGCGAACATAAGATTGATGCCAAGCCCCTAGTCAAGGCCCTGAGCCTAATCTCGCCGGACACGGTAAGGGTGGTCCTAAGGCATACCTCAGGGCCTGAACTGAGACCAGCTGAGATAGTCAAGGGCGCCTTCTCATTGAGAGATGTGAGTGTCAGTGAGATGAAGATCCTGAAGACCAGGCAGGTGCTTTCATGAGACAGCAAAGAATCTATCCAAAAAGGACTTGGCTTTGAGAGGGATCGAAAATGGCCAATGAACTAATTATCAATGCAAGGCATCACGAAACCCGGGTAGCACTTGTGGAAAACGGCTTTGTTGTGGAACTTCACATCGAAAGAAGAACGGGGCAAGAGCTGATGGGGAATATTTACAGGGGGAGAGTGGTAAAGGTGCTCCCGGGTATGCAGGCAGCATTCGTGGACATCGGTCTTGACCGGACTGCCTTTCTTTATGTCTCTGATGTGCATAGAGATTTCTCAGACGTTGAGCAGTTGTTCCTAGAAAACGGGAAGACAGAAAAAGACCCCGAGCCTATGGATGCCGAGGATAAAGAGCCCGACCTGATCAAAGACATGTCCTTTCTAATAGAAGACCTCCTCCGTGAAAACCAGAACATAATGGTACAGGTGGCCAAGGAGCCCTTCGGCAATAAAGGAGCCAGGCTCACCTGTCATATTTCTCTTGCTGGAAGACATCTCGTACTGATGCCTACTGTCAATCACATAGGGATTTCGCGTAGGATAGAGGCAAGAGAGGAAAGGGAGAGGTTAAAGGAAATCATCCAGGAAATCAGACCCGACGGTTTCGGTTTCATTGTAAGGACCGTGGCCGAAAGGGCCAGAAAGGAGAAGTTGAAGTCTGAGATGGATTTCCTCCTGAAGCTCTGGGCCAACGTCCAGGAGAAGATGGAAAAAGGGTCAAATCCAGCCCTCCTTTACAGGGATTTGTCGATTGTTCTACGGGCGGTCAGGGACCTATTTACACGGGAGGTGGACCGGCTGGTTATAGATTCCTCAGAGGAGTACGAGAACATCATGCAATTTATCAAGGCCTTTGCCCCCAGGCTAAAGTACTCTGTGGAGCTCTATGAGGAGCCTGAGCCGATCTTTGACGCCTTCGGCATTGAGATGGAGATTTCTCGGGCCATGGGGAACAAGATCTGGCTAAAATCGGGAGGGTATATTGTGATTGAACAGACAGAAGCCCTCACTGCCATCGACGTGAATACCGGAAGCTACGTGGGCAAAAGGAATCTGGAGGAGACTATCCTGAAGACAAATTTGGAGGCAGTTAAGGAAATCAGCTATCAGCTGCGTTTCAGGAACCTGGGCGGTCTCATAGTAATAGACTTCATCGATATGGAAAAGGGCTCAAATCGAAAACGGGTCTTTACGGCACTCAGAGAGGCCTTGAGCAAAGACAGGGCCAAGACTAACATCCTTCCCATGTCAGA
>CAYVMN010000093.1:0-17583 GCA_964452575.1 uncultured Desulfobacteraceae bacterium
CCGGTTTGCTCAAGTCGACGTCATCGGCTGTTGCCTTGTGCTGCCCACCACGTCGTACGCGGATTCCACTCCGGAGGCGTCCAACTCGACCGTGGCCCATCGTATGACATCAAGGGATCTGAAATCAGCGCTTGGAAGGCCGCGGTCGTCCACGGAAACCAACATGCAACCCTTGGGACCGGTCTCTCGAGCATGGCGTCCTTGAATATTGCCAGGGAATACGGACAAGGGAGTCTCGAGCACCACTTCCCGCTGGTGCACATGGCCCAGGGCCCAGTAATCGTACCCCCTCGATTGTAAGTCCTGGACGGTGCAGGGCGCATATGGTTCGTGGCTTTCCCGGCCTGTCACGCAAGTGTGCAGTATCCCTATGTTGAAGCACCCCGATAAGGCTGAAGGGTACAGGGCTGCCAGGTTCTTCCGCACCGCGGGAGTTGCGAAACTCTGGCCGTGGAGCGCGACTCCAATGTTCTCCAAACAGAACGTTTCGGGCCTTTCAGCCGGGAATAGCTTCACGCCATCTGGAAGACGAAGCGTCTTGGTGATCTTGCTGGCTGCATCATGGTTGCCCGCGATGATAAAGACCGCAATACCGGCTTCTCGTAATTTACCCATCTGGGAGATGAAGTGAAGCCCCGTGTTGTAATCTCTCCAGTCTCCGTCGTAGAGGTCACCGGCGATGAGCACGAAGGCAACATCCTCTGATACAACAAGCTTGACCAGATTTTCCAGGGCCCTTCGCGTCGCTTGCCGCAGGTCCTCGACGGGAGCGCCTTCATAATAGTCCAGCTTGTGCAAAGGGCTGTCCAAGTGGATGTCCGCAGCGTGAACGAACTTGAACATCAGGTCGCATTCTCCATTTTCTGTTAAGCCCCTTCGGCATGCAGCCCTGCGGGATAACCCATCGCCAGGAGCTTGCCCGGCATGACCCAGCAGGATCGATCAAGCAGTCTCAAACATGGGCACTAAGCGGAAAAGGTGCGGATTGCCGAGTCCCCTTGCTTATTTAACGCATCTTTTTTGCGAGCTCCCTGCCCAAGGCGATGCACTTTTCCTTGGCATCATCGGTGATGGGACGGGCACCGCCGACTGTCTCACCCACCTGTTCGAAGAACCTGCCCGCGAGGTGCTCGAGGGGCCCCTTCACCTTGCCGCCACCGCCGTGAGAATAGAAAACTACTGCCCGTTTTTCCTTCACCTGCTCCCCTGCCCTGTCCCACTGGTACATATCGTCGAAGAACGTCTTGATCGTGCCCGCCACGTAGGAGAAATAGTCCGGCGAGCCGATTGCAAAGGCGTCGGCTGCCAGGAATTCTTTTAGTGTGACACGTTGTTCATTCGTATTGATGAGCGAAACCTCCGCACCCTCTTCACGGATGCCTTGGGCAACAGCCTCGGCAAGTATCTTAGTGTTCCCATACTGCTGACTGTGATAGATAACCAAGATTTTCGCCATCGTCATCCCCCTTTTACCACATGGATTTGCCTTTCGTCTTGAAAGGTGATTCATCTGATTTCTAACACATAAAAAAGAGAAGAAGTCCCTTTTTTGAGGTTCGAGTATAGGGGAAACGGGGTTGGGGGTCAAGGAGAATGTCATCACAGGATATTGTGGTCACAACGGGGAGCTTAAAAATCGAGATCTCAGTTCAGGGCGGGCCCGGATATGGTGAGGGTGTGACGCGGTGCTATGACGCTGGCAGGGCTGGAAATGGTGTAAATTTGAGTAGACCAAGCCATTGAACCCGATTCTTTCTTTAAAAATCAAGAAGGGAAAGCATCCTGATAGTGGCCTGCCCCATGAGAGGATGCCTCTAAAGGGTTCCTTTTGCTAGAAACACAAAACTGCGTCCCCACGGACATCTGGAAGGACGAGCGCGCCTAACAGGATGTGATTTTATCATCCAGACCTTAGGTGTTGGAGAGATGAAATCCTCCCCGCCATGCTTGCTCCTGAAGATCACCGTTTTTTCCTTTTTCCATGCTTTCTGGTGATTGCAGTAATAATGATCAGAGACACGGTTTGGCGCCTAGGCCGGCCCATCATTTGACTGGGTTGCGGCGGCAATAAATAAGCCCCTAAAAATGCTCGACCTGCGCCTGGTCCACCATTTGGACATCTGATAGGTTGGTTTGTCGGCATTTCCTTCAAGGCTCGATAGTGCATTGATGGGAACGAGGGGGAAATCTTGCTCCAGGCAGACGGGAGGTCGGTCAGGGTTATTGAAACCAGGGATGGGCAATCGAATACTTACCAAGATTAGGAGAATCAAACCCCTTGGCCTTTTTATTAAGTTGCTTCATTGGGGCATCCTTGATTTGCTCAGGTTGATTTTTGAAACCCTGGAATGCGGTCTGTTCGTTTTGTTTTGGTTTTTCAACCATCAAGCGTTTTCCAAATCCATACCCTGGACATATTCACGTATTCGATCGATCGCCTCCAGAATGTCATCCAGATAGAGCCGATAGTCCCTATGCATAAGCGGCCTCTTTCTGGATAACAGGTTTCAGGCGCGGCTTGATCGTGTCGGAAAGCACCAGATCAACAGGTCTTTCAAAAAGGGCTTCGAGGTAGAATTTCAGGTCCATGTAATGGTCAAATGTGGGTTCCGAAAGTTCGACTATCAGATCAATATCACTTTTTTCATTCTCGTTTCCCCTGAGATAGGAACCAAAAAGACCGATTCGCCTTACTGAAAAGCGTGTCCCCATCTCCTCCTGATGCTCCTGTAGTCTCTGGAGTATCTCTTCGCGTCCAAGCATTTTCTTTAGCCCCTCCCAAACAAATGTAATAATCGGAAACGGAATCGCTCCTGTCAATGAGTGGAGATGAGATCCTGAATATCCGTGTTTGGTTTCTTTTCTCTATTATTATCCGACTTACGAAGGGATATTGCTGTACCCGGCATGTGAGGCCCTTGGTATCTATTGTTTATCTCGACCAGATTGATTCACCTCACTATTATTTGCACTGGCACCGCCGCTATGGATCCATTGATCTATTTCTTCCTTCCGGAATTTCCATAGCCTTCCAACTTTGTGGGCGGGCATTTTCCTACGGTCTATCCATTTATAAATGGTGTCCTTTTTGACACCCAAATAGGCTGCGATGTCCTCAACCGATATCCATCGATCATCCATCATGACAATTATCCACCTATGAGGCCGAATAATGCGATCCCGTTCTTACCCAGCATAAAGAAAGCTAAAAAAACTCTTCTTGGACGTTTTGTCCAATAGGTCATTGAATATCCAAGGACATCATACTGGAAGAAACAAAGAAGTCAAGGTTTTTCAGAACCGAGTTTAAGACTTGATCATAAACACGAAAGGCCTTTTGACCTTGATAGAGCGGCACATAATCAACAGGCTCTGGACCAATTCCGATCGCAGCGTGGCAAGGTTCTCCAGGATCAGGAATGATTCATCAAGGCCGACCTTTCCTGGCAGCAGGGGCATCAGGCTGAGTGATAAGAAGATCGAAACATGATTGAGCGAGGCTCCGGTTAATCCGTGAGTGATTGTTGACATGCAAGGTCAGTTCTCCTATACTCACTTCCTGAGCAGGGCCTATCCGGGCCAGGAAAGAGCTTTAAGCAAAGGAGGAGAGAGGGATTATGGGAGAGAGGTCTTTAGAAGAGAGAATTAGGTATCTGGAAGATGTGAAAGAGATAAGGGAACTCATGCACAAGTACTGTTACACCATGGATGCGGGCGATTGGGACGGTGTTATGAGTTGTTATGCCAGAGAGTGTTCCTGTAACTTCGGCCACTTCAGCAACGGAGAGGTCAAGACGAGGCCAGAGGTAGAAAATTTCTATACAAAGGTGCTCATGTCAAAGTTTGCGGTTTTTGTCCATCGCATTATGAATGAAATCATCGATATAAAGGATGAAAAGCATGCCACCGGGAGGTGGTACCTTGATGAGCCGTGTATACTTCAGGAGACAAAACGTGCAGCCTGGTCGTCGTGCACCTATTATGTGGACTTTGTAAAAGAAGATGGAAAGTGGCTGTTTGAAAGATGCACGGTCAGTGATTGGCGCTGGGTGAGCGATTATGAAAAGGGATGGGCCGAAGAGCCCTTTACCGTACCCGGCAGCCACTCACCGGAGGACATAGCGAAAGACTTAAAGAAATGGGAGGCCATCTCCCAACAGCTAAAAGCGAAGAGATGAGGGGTCCGATCTATTCTTGTGCCAGGTTCTTTCTGGGGGCATCTCTTTGCCGGACGGCTGAAACCTGCTGCCTTTTGTCAATAGAACTATGAACCGTTGAACATTATAGAAGAGCGGAGACCAGACTATGAAAACAAAGGTGTTGATCGGGTGCGGGCTTCTCGTCCTTATTTTGTTCTTTTCAGTAGTTTCCATTTACCCTGACTGGCTGTGGTTTGAGAATCTGGACTTTTCCCGCGTCTTCTGGACCATGCTATTGACCAAATTCGGATTTGGTTTTGTGGTTTGGCTGTTTTTGATCATTATCATAACCCTCAACCTTTACATAGCCAGACGGCTGAGCCCTGGGGCCGGTCCAGGAGTTGGCTCAAGGGCCGGAGGAGGTTATGCCTCGCAACTCGGACTTTCCGCCAATACCCTGAACCTTCTTTTCGTAGCCTTTGTCCTGATTGTCAGTTTCATTGTCGCAACGAAGGGATCCGACAGGTGGGACCTAGTCCTTCGTTATCTATACAGGCAACCCTTTGGCAGTACTGACCCTATCTTTAACAGGGACTTGGGTTTTTATGTGTTTGCCCTTCCTTTCTACGATTTTATCCGAAGCGGTTTGTTGATCCTCTTCATATTTGCCGGTGCCGTGACCGTCATATGGTATCTGAAAAACGGTGCGATTCTGATAATCGGTGAAATGATTCAAGCTGAGGGTAGGCCACCCTCTTTACCGAGAGTCGCTGTTGCACCAGGGGTCAAGAGACACCTCATTTTCCTTGCAGGAATTGTCGTCCTACTCCTGGCCTGGGGTTATCAACTGAAAATCTATGGTCTTCTATATTCCATACAGGGCCCCGCCTTCGGCGCCAACTATACGGATGTGCACGTCAAGGTCTGGGCCTTCAGGCTCTTGATCCTTGTCTCCCTTGCCTTTGCGGTTATGCTTTTTCTTCAGGCCTTTAAACCCAGGACAAGATACATCTGGATAGGCGGTGGGATCTGGGTGGGGTCTGTGCTGGCCTTTGCCACCATACTCCCAATGGCGGTACAGAAGTTCGTGGTTAAGCCCAACGAACTTGAAAAAGAGTCCAAGTACATTGCCTATAACATTGAGTACACCCGCAAGGGCTATAACCTGAACGAGATAAAAGGAGTCAGCTTTGAGGTTAATGATAAACTGAGCCTGGAAGAGGTGAAGAAGGAAAGTGTTACGATTCAAAATATCAGGATCTGGGACGAACGCCCCTTGCTTCAGACCTACCGACAGATCCAATCCATACGGCTATATTATGATTTTAACAATGTGGACGTGGACCGTTATCAAATCAACGGCCAGTACCGGCAGCTCATGCTGGCGGCAAGGGAGTTGGTGGTCGATCAACTTCCTCCCCAGGCCAATACCTGGGTTAACAGGCATCTCATATATACCCATGGCTACGGGCTGGCCGCAAGCCCGGTAAATGAGGTCACCAGCGAAGGCCTGCCCCGCCTGTTTATCAAAGACCTGCCTCCCGTATCTGAGGTTGATCTCAAGATAGATCGGCCAGAGATCTACTATGGGGAAAAAACCGCTCAATATGTCCTGGTAAAGACCAAGGCCAAGGAGTTTGATTATCCCAAGGGTGACAGGAACGTCTATAGCATTTACCAGGGCAAGGGGGGCGTGCCAATTGGATCATTCAATAGAAGACTTCTTTATGCCATTGAATTCATGGACCCTCAGATACTCTTTACCAATTATCTGAGCCCGGAGAGCCGGATCATGTATAACCGCAGTATTTACAGGCGGGCAGGCTCCATAGCCCCGTTTCTGGGGTATGATCGCGATCCCTATCTGGTGCTATCCGGGAGAAAACTCTACTGGATTCTCGATGCCTACACCGTCTCTGACATGTATCCTTATTCCCTTCGATCTTACGGCCCATTCTCGAATGAGCCACTCAACTACATCCGCAATTCCGTTAAGGTCACCATTGATGCCTATAACGGCGATGTGCGCTTTTACCTGATTGATGAAAAGGATCCCATTGCCAGGGTCTATGCAAGTATATTCCCGGACCTGTTCAAGCCGTTCCGCGAGATGCCCGAGGACTTGAAAAGGCATATCCGTTACCCGAAGGACCTCTTCAACATCCAGGCGGCCACGTATACCCGGTATCACATGGAAGACCCCCAGGTCTTCTACAATCAGGAGGACCTCTGGCAGCTCCCCGACGAGCTATACGGGGATAGCCGGCAGAAAATCGAGCCCTATTATATCATCATAAAACTGCCTGAAGGTCAGAGAGAGGAGTTTCTTCTTATGTTCCCCTTTACCCCTTCTAAGAAGGACAATATGATCGGGTGGCTGGCGGCCAGGAGTGACCTGCCCAACTACGGAAAGCTCCTCGTCTATAAACTGCCAAAGGAAAAACTGGTTTACGGACCCATGCAGATTGAGGCGAGGGTAGATCAGCAAACGGAGATATCCAGGGAGTTGAGCCTGTGGGACCAGAGGGGCTCAAGGGTCATAAGGGGGAACCTCCTGGCCATTCCCGTGTGCGACTCCTTTATTTACGTGGAGCCCATTTATCTGGAGGCAAAACAGGAAGAGGGCCTGGCTTCTCCAACAGGGGGGCAGCAATCGCAGGGCTTGAGAAAGCTCAGGGCAGGCCAGTGGACAACTGCATCGGGGCGTGGTACGTCGAGGGCTGCGGCCCTGCCGGAACTGAAGAGGGTTATTGTCGCCTTCAGCAATCGTATCTCCATGGAAGAAGACCTTGACAAGGCCTTGAGGCGCGTACTGGGGGGAGAGATATCGCCCAAGGAACTGGCTGTCGCTCCTCCAGCGGAGATCCTGAAATCCTCTAATCTGGGGGTCATGGCACTGGAACACTATAATAAGGCCAAGGCCTATCTCCGTGAGGGAAATTGGGCCGGTTACGGGGAGGAACTTGATAAACTGGAAAAAGCCTTAAAGGAAATAGTTGAGAAAAGGACTGAGAAGGGCAGGTAGGTCACTTTCTTCCCTGGAGAAGGGGCCTTAATTGGGGGAAATCGTCCTTCATATGTGGAATCCACATGGACCGGGCAAATGTCTTTTCAAACTCGGGTGACACGGTCAGTTCTATATATTCCACCTTTCTCGCGAATTCATCGGCCTCTTTTCTCTTGTCCATGTTAAGGAGTGCCATGCGGGCGCCATCACCGGCGGCATTACCAACGGAATAAACATTCTCCGGGGCGCAATCCGGGAACATCCCCAGCACGGCCGCCGATCGCTTGTCTATATAACTTCCAAAGGCGCCAGCCAAAATGACCTTATCCAGTTTATCCACACCTAGGGTTTTCATCAGGATTTTGCTTCCCGCATACATGGCGCCTTTACCCAGCTGTATTGCCCTTATGTCGTCCTGGCAGACTACAATATCCTGGCCGATTGAAGTCTCTTCGGCCCAGGCGATCACGTATTCCATCTGGCCGTCGGTCTCGCGCAGACGGGGGTGCGACACGTCTTCTCTAAAACGCCCCGTCTTGTCAATGATCCCGGCTAAGAAGAGTTGAGGTATGGCATCAATTATCCCTGAGCCACAGATGCCCTTGGCCCCTATCCCATCCTTCACCTCGGTATTCCACCTCTCCTCATCAATGACCTTGAAGCGGGCATCCTTGGTGTCCGGATCTATCTCTACCTTTTCAATCGCCCCTGGGGCGGCGCGCATGCCGAATTTCAGCTCAGCACCCTCAAAGGCAGGCCCGGTGGCACAAGAGGCAGAGATAAGCCTCTCACGATTACCCAGGATCAGTTCCCCGTTCGTACCAATATCGATTATAAGCTCAATACTGTCCTGCTTGTATGGGGCCTCGGCAATGAGCACTCCCACATTATCTGCCCCTACAAAACCGGCCTCGATGGGAAGCACATGGACATAGGCCCCCGGAGATATTCTTATTCCCAAGCCGCTGGCCTCGGCGGTCTCAGAGACCTCTTTTTGCGCAAAGACTCCACAGTGAAGACAGCGCTGTGATTCCCGGAGGGCGGCTGGTTTGTCGAAGCCCAACTCTACCTCAGCAAACCCTACTCGTTCCTCCGGAGCGAGCACGGGCACCACCTCTCTTGCCTCCTTCCCCACTCCCTCCTTCGGCACCTCCTCGATTCGCCTGAGAGGGGCCGGTCTTGACTGTTTCAGGTCCATTCCAGCCAGATAGAGCTCAATGGATATGGCCGCCTCCTTTCCCGCTGCAACGGCCCTGATCACATCAGCCGGGCCGGAAACCACGTCGCCACCGGCAAACACACCCTTTATGTTCGTCTCCAGGGTGGTTTCGGCTGCCTTGATGGTTCCAGACAGGGTCCTGTCCAGTTCAGTAAAGTCTTGCTCATGGGGTCTCTGCCCAGCGGCAACGATTACCGTATCGGCCGGTATGGTTGGTCCTTGATCTTCGCCGAATTGAGGGGCAAATCTCCCCTCTGAATCGATCACAGAGACACAACTTACGGTTTCAAGTCCGACGATCTTGCCATCCTCGGTCAAGATCCTGGTTACTCCGAAAGAAGGATGGACAATAACCCCTTCTTCCCTGGCCTGTTCAATCTCCAGATCCTGGGCCGGCATTCTGTCCTTTGAAGTAAGATCAATGGATTCCAGGCAGACGAGGTTGACTTCTTTGGCGCCGAGTCGCAGGGATACCTTGGCAGCATCCATGGCCACACTGCCTCCGCCGATAACCGCCACCTTGTTGCCCAAATACACCTTCTTCCCTGAGTTGACCTCTTTCAGGAAGTCGATGGCATAGATTACTCCCTCTGCGTCTTCACCGGAGATATCCAGCTTCTGACTGACCCATGCACCCGTGCCCACAAAGATGGCTTTATATCCCTGATCGAAGAGATCTTTTAGGCCTTTCACACGGATATTGGTCTGGATCTCTACACCCAGCTCTTCAATATATCTGATCTCATCATCCAGTATTCGCCTGGGCAATCTGTAATCAGGTATGCCGTAGCGCATCATGCCTCCGCACTGAGGCGCGGCCTCAAAGACCGTAACAGGATATCCGTCCTTGATCAGTTCAAAGGCGCAGGCCAGCCCTGAAGGACCGGAACCGATGACAGCTATTCTGTCCTCTTTGGTCTTTTCGATGGGGGTTGCCTTGGCCCTACCCTCTGCCAGTTCGTAATCGGCAATAAAACGGTGTAACCAACGAATGGAAATGGATTCGTCAACATTTCCCCTTTCACATTCCCTCTCGCAGGGATGGCTACATACGCGGCCGAGGACCCCGGCAAAGGGAATCGCCATCCTCACCAGCTCTAATGCCTCCTTGAACTTGCCCTGGGCGATGAGATACAAGAAGTCCTGCCCGTTGACCCCGGCAGGGCATACGACCTGGCAGGGCGGATAGCTTCCCGTGCCCCTGGTTTCCGTCTCCGGCCCTATCTTGAGGCCCCAGTCGCGGGCCTTGATATCTATTGAGTGGTGGATTGCCGGCGGGAAGGGAGACCGGCCGATATATCTTGGATCGATATTGAGGAAGATATGGTGCATGCACGTATTGCCGACGATAGACATGTCAACGATATCCTGACGCTTGATACCTGCCGCGGCCGCGACCTCTTCTGCGATCCCATTGAGGCCGTCAAGGATTGCATTGTGCAGGATCTCAAGGCCTTTAGGGTTGGTCATGGTGAAGCTTATGCGCGACATGACATCTTCACCATATACCACCTGTGGATTCATCATAGAGGCGGTGGTTACCACCTTGCCGTCTGTCAGATCGCATAGATATCCGGCCACGGTGGAGGTCCCCACATCAACCGCAAGGCCGTAGGCCTTTTCCACGGGCCCTGGTTCCACCTTGATGACCTCTTTACAGTTCCAGACCGACGCCGTGACCTTCCAATCACCTTCACGCACAGCATCTTGCAATTCCAGGACCACCTGATAGTCAATTGTCAGATCGCTCAGCTCGAACCTTCTATTGAGTTCATTACTAAGACGTTCCCAGTCGCCAAGGGTATCATCAAGGTTGGCCTTTCTCATCTCTACATAGTACTTTCTTACCGCCGGTTTCAATTCTATGGGTCTGGATGTGGCCTCTTTCCGAACGACCTGCTTTCCCATGCGACTTTCCTCCGGGACAAAGATCACAACATCACCCATGATCCTTGTTTGGCAGGCCAGTCTGTAACCTTGTTTCTCCTGCTGGAGATTGAAGAACTTCCTTTCTGTCGGTCCCATGGAGGAAAGATTATCCCTCGAAGACCTAATACCATATTTTTCGAAATCTCCCTCCTCGATCCTGACCTTGCACGTACCACAGATAGCCTTTTCTCCGCATACGCCTTCTATGTCCACCCCGAGGGCTATGGATGCCTCCTTGAGACTTCTATCTCTTTCCACGTAGCCTCGGGACCCGGATGGCTGAAATATAACCAAGTATTTCTCGGCTTCAGTGCCTGGCATAGATCGCTCCTCTGATTGTACCCGAAGATTCCTTTCCCAGTCCCCCCTTTTCCAGTTACCTTTACTTTTTCATCTCTTCCTGTCTCAGCATCTTGAGAAGGTTCATTGCCTCATCAACCGCTGTCCCTGCACTGGAGGCAAAGCCGTGTGCGCCGTACTTCTCCACAAGCTCCTGGTTTATTGGAGCGCCGCCCAACATGATGCGGACTTTGGGATTTTTCTCTTTCAATTTCTTTATGATCTCAGGCATAACCACCATGCTGGTAGTCATCAAGGCAGAGAGCCCCACGATATCAGAATCAGTCCTCAACTGTTCCTCCACAAATGTTTCAAGGGGCACATCCTTCCCGAGGTCATAAACGGTCCATCCGGCGACTTCAAACATCATCTTAACCAGGTTCTTGCCGATGTCGTGGACGTCACCTTCAACCACACCGAGGACTATCGATCCCTTGGCCTCAGATACCCTCCCCGAGGCCTTGACGGCCGGTTTCAGAATTTCCAGTCCTTTATAGAGTGCATCAGAGCAAAGCAAGAGTTCCGGAACAAAGTACTTTCTCTTGTTATAGAGGTCTCCCACCTCTATCATGGCCTCAGCCAGACCTTGCATGGTTGCAACAAATGGATCTACACCCTCATCCAGGGCTGTCTTGGCCCACTCTGCAACCCCATCCTCGTCGTAGGCTATCAATGCCTCACGCATCCTTTTCAATATTTCCTGAGTTCTTTCATCCGAAGCCATCACAAACCTCCTTTACCCTTTTTGTGCAAGATTGGCGGTTACTCCTCAAGAGTATGTTCCGGCAGGCCTTCTATGTTGCCTTAACAGCGTCGCTTTCCTGTTTTGACATTTGACTACGACTTACCTCGTCTCTGAACGGTCCATGGGGGGGTAATTGTATCTACCCAGTTCATTGGCCAGTTCCATGAACCAGTCTATCTTTTCCGGAGGGGCGACGCCCGGTACCTCGCAACCTGAGGCCAGGATGTACCCGCTGTCATCAGGGGCGACGTCGAGACATTTTTTTATGGCCTGCTTCATCGCTTCCCTGCTGTCTGACAAGAAAAGGAAGGTATCCACGTTGCCTATGAGAACGGCCTTGCCCCTGGTTGCCTCAACGGCCTTTGCCAGGTCCGTAGGGGCATCAATGCTTATGTTGTTCGCCCCGGTATTGACCAGGTCTTCGAGGATGGGGTCGGCATATCCGCATACATGAAGGCCAACGCCGGCCTTCTTTTCCGTGAAATGATCCACGATCTGTTTATGGTAAGGAAATATAAATCTGCGATACATCTCCGGGGAGATAAGGCTGCATGATGCCGGAGCCTCGGAATAGTTGGGCGCCGCCTTAATGGAGAGGAGGGCCTCTCCGAACCTGATAGACATCTGTGTGGTGAAATGCATGAGCTCATGGACATAATCCGGGTCCTTCAGGGCATCCCTTATGAGTTCATTGGCCCCCCTGAGACCTATGGCGATGGTCCACGGGCCGGCGATGATTGGTGATACAGGGGCATCTGTAATTATCTTCTTGGTCTCGCTGATGGCCTCCAGATAATCGGGCATACGTCCGTCCCTGGTGGGATCCGCAAGCTTGAGACCCCCCAATCTCCCTTTGTCTTCAAGTGCCGCTCTTACAGATATGCACAGGCCGTTTTCAGGGAACTTGAGCTCATTACCCAGGGCCTCCACCTCTGTCAGCAGGTCCCACTGCATGAGTAATATGTCGGGTCTATAACGTTCATAAGCGGCAACCTGTGCCTTACCAAAGAGCCTGGGGTCCTGTAAAATCTGCCTGATAGTAGCCCCTATGAGCTGGGCGTTACACTGACCGGTGAAGGGGTAAGCGGGAATCCGATCAATCCGTATATGCTGATCCGTGAAGGTGTTCTTAAAGGCCGCAGAAACCCTTTGTCTTCCTGTATATGCCTCCATTTCCAAGCCTCCTTGCCCGTTGCTGATTTTCATCTCCCTTTTTGTGAGATGCGACGGAGCATAGGAAAATCTATCTTGTGAGTCAAGGCAAATGGGAAGGCATCTCTAACGGTAGTCTTGAGCGGTACAAAAACCAGGGAGCCGGCCGGAAGGGGGTTACAAAGGACCGAATGGTGCGAGGAAATAGGTGATGGGAGAATACATATGAGGTATTTAGGCTGGACTGAGGCAGCATTTAGAAACTATCATTCGCCAAAATAATCCCATAATGAAGGCCTTTCCCTAATTTCGTGTTTAACGATCTTATGATGTAGACAGTAGTAAGTTAGTAGGTCCTCCAGTTTACTCATAAAGGCATCACTTTTTATTTCTATCCACGAATCATTGCAAAAGGTTTCAATACTCTTGCCCTCATGATCAAGTACCTCTCTTGTTGAGACGTTGTATGTATTGTTAGTAAGATCAAATAAGACAGTCTCACGGGCTAATAGGGGAATAGTCTTCAAATTATGCGAGTCCATATATTGTATTGCATTTGGTAGCGACAGGACGTTTAGTATTATTGCCTTCATATCTTTTTTCTGAGACCTGCACTGTATATTAGTCTTATCTAAATAAAACCACCCCTTTTCCTTATTGTAATCAATATAAATCAGTTGATGATCCGAGTCTAATTTATCAAGCGTTTTGGTTAGAATATTATAAATGGATTTAACCTTTTCATAATCTGCCTTTTGTACTATAGCCGCCACATTGTATTTCTTGTCATATATGATAGCCAGTTCCCTATTATAATCACAGGGTACAGAAAGTTCATAAGGTACTGCCACGAGTTCCCAGAAAAAGACAAATGCTATATCAAGTAAAAAGTTATAATATTCAAATTTGTCTTCTCTGGGTACACATACAGAGTATAGGTCAATTAATCCCTCCTCCCTCGTGACAGGCTCCCCGAGCAGGGCCAATATTTCAGACCTAGGTGTGCCGATACTTAGTTTTGAATTGATTTCACTCCTTTTCTGGTTTCTTTGATGAACTATATAGGTCGAACATCCCTGTAATAGGAGAATAGCGATTAAAATGAGCGATAGGAGTTTCTTCATCTTATGCTCTCCACCAGCCTTGTGTTTTGGAGAAAGGACATCCCCTTTTGGGTCCAGGGTTAAGAGATGGTGTCAAATAAATCAACGGCCCATTTTCTCTAATTCTAAGTGAATCGACCTTGTGAGTCAACCCCGATATTGCAAGGGGTTTTCGACAGGTGTCAACGCCGGGAGCGCTATACTGATAGATCACCCTATGGCGTATTCATCTGCCAATAGCTCCTGTCTTGGCCCCGGTGATTCTAAGGAGGTCAATGGGAGATAGCTCAATTTGCAGCCCGCGCTTACCAGCGCTCACATATATGGAATGATACTTCATGGCAGAGTCGTCCAGAACCATAGGCAGTTGCTTCCGCCCTCCCAGAGGGCTGATGCCGCCAATGACATATCCAGTGGCCCGTTCCGCATCTTTTCCATGTGCCATACTCACCCTTTTTACGCCATAAAATGACGCAAGGGCCTTCAAGTCTAATCGCCTTGATACCGGAACAATCGCCACTGCCAGCAGGTCCTTCTTGTCGTCCAGCGGAGATGACACTGCCGATCCACCAATAAAAGCGGGTTTATCATGGATTGGAGCAAGGCAACCGCTTGCGTCAAGAAACCGAGGTCTAGCCCGGGAAAGGGCTGTTCCTCGAATTCTTTGCAGTACAGATGTCAGCCATAGAAGGCCGGCAAAACCGCGATGCTGGGATAAAGGTTTAGGACTGGTGAAGATTCCTTATTGAAAAAGTAGTGATATCCTAGTATCAGTACCCTACTATTGGCTCAAAGACCCACGGGCTGAGAAGATATGGGGGACAATAGCGGGGGCCTTTCATTCATAGACGGCAGCCAGGTGGAGATAGGGGCAACAGGCAATCTTTTTGGGTTGAAGGCAAAGGGATTATGAATAAGCTGAAATCCGAAATTTACAGCCTAACCGGTCAGAGGCTTTTCGAGATGTTCGAGCTGTTGTTGGGTCACTTTGGACCCCAAAACTGGTGGCCGGCTGAGACGGAATTTGAGATGATGGTAGGCGCGGTCTTGACCCAGAATACAAACTGGAAGAATGTAGAAAGGGCGATTGATAATTTGAAGAAGAGGGGTGTTCTCTCTGTTAAGGCCCTTGGCGCGCTTTCGGCGCTTGATCTGGCAGAGGCGATCCGACCGGCAGGGTATTTTAACATAAAGGCCAAGCGATTGAAGAACCTGATTCAATTTATCATTGAACAATACGAGGCCGATCTCTCCCTCTTCTTGAAAGATGAGACAGAGAGAATGCGGGAGGGCCTCCTCTCGGTCAAAGGTGTTGGTCCAGAGACCGCAGACAGCATCCTGCTTTACGCGGGCCGTCGCCCCATTTTTGTAATTGATGCCTACACTCACCGAATTCTGGTCCGCCATGCCATGACAGGAGAAGAGGCGGGCTATTATGAGTTGCAGGATCTATTCATGGACCATCTGCCGCTTGATGTCAGTCTGTTCAACGAGTTTCATGCCCTTATTGTAAAAACAGGCAAGAATTATTGTCGGAGAAGAGCGCTTTGCGAAGAGTGCCCCCTCCAGGGGTGGTGACTCATCCTAAGCCCCTCTTGGCGGTGGTTTTAGACGCGTTGACAGTAGTGAGCCCATAAGAATCAGTGCCCCCGCAAGGATGAACCCCAATGAAAAAGAGCCCGTATCACCCATGAAACCTATTCCCATGGGAATGGCTCCGGCCCCAAGGATAAAGGCAACGGGAATGGTTAGCGAAATGGCTACATTTCTGATCCCAGAAGGGCCTATGGAAGAGAGGACGGCCAGCCCGGGCGGAAAAAAACAGGCAGCAATCACCGGCTGCAGGAAAATGATGATCACGATCCAGGCGCCTGAGGCCGCCCCCAGAAAGACCGTCATCAGTCCTGAAAGCAGAAGTACGCCGCTCAGGGTTCGTCTCGGGCCAAAACGATCTGTGGTCCATCCGGACAAGAAGACCATCACAAGCCCTGAAATGCGTGAGAGTGCTACGAGGGTGTTGGCCCAGTGGCGATCCATACCGTGTCCGGCCACCAAATAGAGGGGAAGCATGGAATATACCCCCAGGGTGCCGCTAATACCCAGGCTGAAAAGGATGATCATTATCCAGAAATCGGGTCTTGAAAAGAGGGTGCGCGAGGATCCAAGGCTGGGGGATTCGCCCGGAAAATCCCCTCCCTTGCCCAGCCGGGCAAAGACTATCCCAGCCACCACAGAGCCACACCCCAGGAATGCCAGGACGCCTCGCCACGAAAACCAGAACATCAGCGCCTCGGAGATCAGCGGTGCCGCCACAAAGCCCATATTTGGCGCCAATTCATGGATAGCCAGGGCCTTACCCCAGTGTCTGGGGTGGCTCAGTGAGGTTACGGTCGCAATGCCTGAAGGAAAATAGATCCCTGCCGATAGTCCGACCAGGAGGAGGGCAATGCGCGTTGACCACAGACCACCGCCACAGGAGGCCACACCCAGAAGCGCAGCACCAACTGCGATTGCGGAGATGATGATGGAATTCCTGTGGTTTATTCGGGAGGAAAGAAACCCGGACCCTGAGAGCGAGACAAAGTAGCCTATAGAAATCAAGAGAAAGAGTGACCCGGCTTCGGAATGGTCCAGCCCTAGGTCAGCCTCTATGGAAGGCATCAGCGGGGAGAAAATGATTCGACCCGTGAAGTTGAGGAAAAAGATCCATGTCAGAAAGAGGAGCGGCCCCAGTTGTGAGCGAAAGTCCCCGGTTGCGGTGTTGTGCCTCTGGCCGTCTTCGTTCTGAACCTGTCGAGAATCCATGGCTTTATGAATGAGGTCCCTTTTCTTGCTAGAGCGGCGGCACTCGCGCTCTTGGTTCAGGCCGCTATAATTTGTTGAAACAAGGGCGGTATTCTGGTAAGTCACATACCATGTCTACCGGAATAGGGTGCAAATAGACTATAGAATCTAAATATTTTCAAGCATGAATATCTATGTAAAGGCCCTCAGGGCACCATTTCTTGCAGGCTCCCTGGTGCCGGTGGTGATCGCATCAGCCTTCGCCTTCGGGGAAGGAGTTTTTTCTATCAGGTTTTTTTTGATCACGTCACTGGGCATTGCAGCGCTGCATCTAGGTGCTAACCTCCTGAATGATTATTACGATGCCAGGGGAAGCGATCCGATCAATCTGCGGGTGACCCCTTTCAGCGGCGGGAGCCGTGTGATTCAAGAGGGGGAAATTGCGCCCTGGGTGGTCCTCTTTATGGCCCTTACTTTCTTTTCCACCGGTTCAGCAGCTGGTATATGGCTCTGTTCCATGGGGAGACCCCTTGTCCTGGCAATTGGACTCGCAGGTATCCTGGCCGGCTGGGCCTATTCAGCCACCCCTTTGCAGCTTATGTCTCGTGGTTGGGGAGAGGTCTTGATCTTTTTTGCATTCGGTCCACTTATTACGCTGGGGACCTACTATGTGATGTCAGGGTACTTGAGTTGGCCGGCCTTTGCCCTGGGGGCTCCCCAGGGTTTTTTCATTGCTGGAGTCATCTGGATTAATCAATTCCCAGACTACGAGGCCGATCGGAAGGCGGGCAAGAGAAACCTAGTGGTAAGATGGGGCCCGGATGTCTCGAGGTACGTCTATTGTCTCATCATGTCACTGGCATTTATTGTCGTTATTCCCCTGGTCGTGATCGTGGGGTTTTCCTGCTGGATCATGCTCTCCTTTGTGGCCTTTCCCCTGGCATTCAAGGCAATGAGGATCTTATGGAGGGAATATCTCTCCCACGAGGGTGTTGTACCTGCACAGGCACTTACTATTCAAACACTGATAGCCCATGGCCTATTACTTATGCTTGGCCTGGTCTTGGAAGGGATGATCCATGGCGTTTAAGAATAACTTTTTGGGTAACATTTTAGCGTTTTGAAAGAAAGGCCGCCTCCGGCCCGGAGGGAGGACCGCGAGGGTC
>CAYVMN010000094.1:0-17524 GCA_964452575.1 uncultured Desulfobacteraceae bacterium
TCCCCTTCCAGGGGTTAAACCAAAGCCGGCCCCCTCTGGGGTCGGATATTTACTTGTGCCTCGCCGGCGATGTGCTCAAGGAGTTAGCGGTCCACCACCCGGCAGCCGGTCTTTTCAGCCACGATGTAAGCGATCTCCATGGCTCCCTAAGACCTCTTTCTGGACCACCGTATCGCGGAGGGTAGGGTTAAAGCATTCAGGTCAGGATGGCCTGGTCTTGGTTAGATACACAGGGACCCAGGTGATCAGAATGTCGAGGTTTTTTACATGGTGTAAAAAGTGACCTGAAAGAAGGTTAAGGGAGAGCCCTCGTGGGGATTTTTTCAGTAGCGTTAATAAATTCAATGAGGTCAGCGAGTTGTATTGTGTTTAGCCCCTGTAACTCCTTTTTGGCATGCGGGTTGCTTTATGTTATAATGACAAATACCGCTACCACTAGGGGAGGCTACAAGCACCTCGAAAGAATCTTTGCCAGCACAAGAAAGGCTGAGGAGAAGAACCCGATCCACAGAAGATGTGGATCGGCAAGCACAAACATGGAGGTGTTATCATGTTAGTCAAAGACTGGATGACCAAGACCGTCGTGACTGTCGACGAGGGTGATTCCATGCAGGATGCATTAAAGACGTTAAAGAAGCACGATATCCATATGCTGCCGGTTACAAAAAAAGGAAAACTGGTGGGTATAGTGACCGATCGAGATCTCAAGAGGGCCTCTGCCTCTGATGCCACTAGCCTTGAGATCCATGAGCTTCTGGCTCTCATATCCAACATCAAGGTCAGAAGTATAATGACCAAAGACCCGATCACAGTCCCCTTTGATTATACTGTGGAAGAGACGGCCGAGGTACTTCTGAAGAATAAGATATCCGGTGTGCCAGTGGTTGACTATGCGGGGCAGATTGTGGGTACAATTACAAAAGGGGATATATTTAAGGTGCTGATTTCTCTGACTGGGGTAGGAACGCGAGGAATTCAGTTCGCCTTTCACGTTGAGGACCGGCCAGGATCCATCAAGGACCTTGCAGATATTATCAGGAACTTCGGGGGACGCATGGTCAGTATCCTGAGCACTTACGAACGGGTCCCAAAGGGATTTCGCAAGGTCTATATTCGCGCCCATGGAATAGAGCGTACCAGGCTTCAAGAGCTAAAACAAGAGCTCAACAAGAAGGCCACGTTATTATATTTTGTAGATCACCGCGAGAACAAGAGAGAAATCTATTAGGGAGGAATATGAGAATGAAAGACAAAGGTAGCCAAGTTGAGTCGGTATATATGGAAAAAAGAGTGTTTCATCCCATCAATGAGTTCGTACAAGGTGCATACGTAAAAGGCATAAAAGAATATGAGGAGTTATATAGAAGATCGATAGATTATCCACAAGAATTCTGGGCAGAGATGGCCGATGAGAACCTTGACTGGTTTAAGAAGTGGGATGGCCCGGTAGAGGAATACAGTTTCAAGGACGACATATATCTGCGTTACTTTGTAGGCGGGAAGTTGAACGCTTCTTACAACTGCCTGGATCGGCACCTTATGACGTGGAGAAGGAATAAGGCCGCCCTTATCTGGCAGGGAGAGCCTTCGGAGGAGTCAAGGACCTACACATATCAAGAGCTTCATCACCAGGTCTGCAAGCTCGCCAATGCCTTGAAAGGCCTTGGCGTAAAGAGAGGGGATAGGGTCTCTATCTACCTGCCGATGATCCCAGAGCTTTCCATTGCCTTGCTGGCCTGCGCAAGGATTGGGGCCATTCACAGCGTTGTATTTGGTGGCTTCAGCGCTGATGCACTAAAGGATAGGATCCTAGACTGCGATTCCAGGGTACTCATAACCAGCAACTGTGCGTACCGCTCAGGTCGGATACTGGAGAGCAAGAAAAATGCTGACACTGCCTTGAATTCCTGCCCTGAAGTCAAGACATGCATTGTGGTCGAGAGAATTGATAGGGAAACTCATATGGTAAAGAGTCGGGATTACTGGTGGCATGAATTGATGAAAGGGGCTTCCCATAACTGCGATGCCGAGCCAATGGATTCAGAAGATCCATTGTTCATTTTGTATACCAGCGGCAGCACAGGTAAACCAAAGGGGGTCCTTCACACGACTGCAGGGTACCTACTCTTTGCCATGTTGACACTAAAGTACTCTTTTGACTATAAGGACAAAGACGTCTGGTGGTGCACGGCCGATATCGGCTGGATCACAGGCCATAGCTATATCGTTTATGGACCACTGGCCTTGGGCGCCACGTCTGTCATGTTTGAAGGTGTCCCCAACTACCCTCAACCTGATCGCTTCTGGGAGGTAGTGGAAAAGTATGGCGTTAACATCTTCTACACTGCCCCAACGGCTATCCGCGCCATGATGAAAAACGGTGATCAGTGGCCCAACAATAGAGATCTGAGCACCCTGAGGCTCTTGGGAACAGTTGGGGAACCTATCAATCCAGAGGCCTGGATCTGGTATTACGAGGTGATAGGAAAAGGACGGTGCCCGATTGTGGACACGTGGTGGCAGACAGAGACCGGCGGCATGATGATCACTTCTTTTCCCGGGGCCATGCCCATGAAGCCTGGTTCGGCCGGTCTCCCCTTTTTTGGTGTCACCCCAGTTGTGCTCCGAGAAGACCGCTCGGAAGCAGGGGTCAACGAGGGGGGATATCTTTGCATAGCCAAGCCTTGGCCTGGTTTTATGCGAGGGGTCTATGGTGATCCCGAGCGATTCAAGAAGCAATATTTTCTGGATTACCCTGGCTACTACTTTACGGGGGACGGAGCCAGGAGAGACGAAGACGGATATTTCTGGCTGATGGGACGGGTCGACGATGTGATTAATGTCTCCGGGCACCGGATGGGGACAGCCGAAGTTGAGAGCGCACTGGTTGCCCATCCGGCGGTGGCAGAATCGGCGGTCGTGGGTTTTCCCCATGAGATAAAAGGGCAAGGGATCTATGCATTTGTGACGCTGAAACAAGGTCTTGAGCCGACAGAAGAGCTGAGGAAGGAACTCATTCAACACGTAAGAAAAGAGATAGGCCCGATTGCATCTCCGGACAAGGTCCATTTCGCAGAAGCCCTGCCCAAGACCCGGAGCGGAAAGATTATGCGAAGAATACTGAGAAAGATAGCTGAAGGACAAATTGACCAGCTTGGCGACACGTCAACCTTGGCCGAACCAGATGTGGTGAAGGACTTAGTAGCAGGGAGACAGTAGTTCTGTCACGGGCATACGCGCTGAGTCAACCTTGGAGTAGAAACAAAGAGCAAGGAAAATTGGAAAGGAGGACCTCTGCTAATGGGTTCTAACGGAAAGAAACTCTTGGTGGCTGTTGATGGGTCTGAATACGCCTTAGAAGCTGTCAGATACATTAGTAAAATTGCACCATTTAAGAAGACACGGGTGGTCCTGTTTCACGTCTATGAGAAACTCCCCAAGGTCTACAAGGATCTGGAAAGGGAGACTCAATTCGATCACAGGATGGCAAGGGAAATAGATGCCCTGAAAATGAGACAAGAGGCGGCGTTACAAGAATACATGCAGAGGGCCAAGCAGATCCTCCTGGATGCTGGTTTCTCCCCTGATGCCACAGGGGAAAAAACGTGCGTAGAAGAAAAAGGCATTGCTCGGGATATTGTCAGTGAGGCCCAAAGTGATTACAGCGGCGTGGTCATTGGAAGAAAAGGTATAAGCGATTATGAGGGGCTTGTTCTCGGAAGCATTTCAACCAAACTCATTGAGAAAATCGATTCTGTGCCGCTCTTGGTAATTGGAAAAGGCGCGAAGCCTGGTAAGATCTTATTGGCCCTGGACGGCTCGGAAGGCGCTATGCAGGCCGTGGATTACGTGGGAAAAACGGTGGGAGGCCCTGATTTCGAGCTGGCTCTGATACATGTTATAAGAGGGGGAGAGGCGTCGAAGTCCGGTTATCACCTGATTGTCCTTACAGATGAATATATAGAAGAGGCCAAAGAAAAGATTAACGCCAACTTCGAGGAAGCCAAGAGCCGTTTGATAGAACTGGGGTTTAAACCGAATCAGATTTCTACCAAGATCATTACGGGCGTGTATAGTCGAGCGGTTGCCATTTTCGAAGAGGCAAAAGAAGGCGACTATGGGACTATCGTCTTGGGAAGAAGAGGATTATCCAAGGTGCGAGAGTTTTTCATGGGGCGAGTCAGCAACAAACTCATTCAGCTGGCCAAAGGACAAGGGGTTTGGGTGGTGAGCTGACATAAATTCTGACCAAAGAGATTTGAAATGGAATGACAGCGTCGTCGCTTTAGTTTTCCTGTATCCCGTGGAGGGGAAAGACCTCCTTCTGAATATAGGCAACTACCCTTTGCGCCTCCCTGAAGGCCTTCTCTTTGATTTCCCCCTCGCTTTGATATGGGTGGTCATACAGACTGCCCACCTCCATTTCCGGTCCGAACATCATCCCCCCCACAAGCCCGGCAAATTCGTCTTGTGGCTCCACACGATTAAGGATCGACCAGGCCAAAGTCCAGCAACGGGCAGTCCGGTATATGTCGTAACCACCACCCCCCAAGGCCAAAATCCTTGGGCAAAGCTCCCTGATTCCTCTAACGGCCTTCTGGTAGATATTGTTGGTAAGCCTAAGGTGGGTAAGAGGGTCAGATATCAGGGTATCCGCCCCCAGCTGACCAACTATCATGTCAGGCGAAAAGCTCTTGATCAAAGGAAAGGTGACCTGCTCAAGGACAAAGTCGTATACCTCATCATCGGTTCCAGGCTCTAGGGGTATATTTACCGTAAATCCCCTCCCCTCTCCTTCCCCAATCTCCTGCTCATACCCGGACCAGGGGTAGAGTGTCCTTCCGGTTTCGTGGAGGGAGATAACAAGGACCCTGGGGTCCCTGAGAAAGGCCTCCTGGACACCGTTGGCGTGATGGGCATCAATGTCCATATAGGCAATCCTCAGTCCCGGCGACCTCTGTAATACGTCCATAAGGCCGACGGCTACGTCATTAATGTAGCAAAACCCTTCGGCATGCGTCGGCATAGCATGGTGAAACCCTCCTATAGGGTTGAAGGCGACAAGGACGTCTCCGTCCAGGATTTTAGTTAAGGCCGCATGTGTACCTCCTGCTGCCCGAAGTGACCATTCGTAGATTCCTGGAAGGATGGGGTTGTCCTCAGTCCCCAGGCCACGCTCAAGCACGTGGTTACTTACCTCACCCTGACTGGCCTGCTTGAGTATGCGGAGATAGTCGGGTTCGTGAAAGAGTCTAGCAAGGGTTTCTTCAGCGAGAGGTGGATCGAGAAGGGTCATCCATGGATAATTCATCACCCCGTAGCGGTTACAGAGGTCGTAGGCCTTAGTTGCCCTTTCAGGCTTAAATGGGTGGTCAGACCCAAAGTCAAACCCGGCCGTTTCATCCGAATAGACGAAGATAGACCCCAGGGTCTGGACATCTGTGATTGGCGCATGCATAGGCGAACTGGTTGGGTTTTCCAAAGGATCCTAGCCAAAGATATTCGAGACCTGAAGTAAGAACATCGAACACGCAAGAATGTAACAGCTGCGTGAAAGGCAGGTCAACGAAAAAGATGGGAAGCCCATGGTGTTTCTTTTGACATGCCAGCAGAAATGGATTAATGGTAAATACGCCGAGAGATGCTGACCCATGCCATGGATTCGTAGAATTAGCCGCCTTTCCCGCCTAGAGAAGGAGGGTTTTTACAGGATCCTCATCCCGCCCTCCCTATTTACTCGTTTTGGGATCGATCCCATATCCTTATGCAATGAGGCGGGCAAGAAGGTGGTGCGTTTCTTCTCTCCTGAGGGGGACAGGACCTGCCTCGTGGAAATCATGCTAGAGGGCATGGATGACCCAATCTATTCCATCCAGCTGTCAGATTCCAACGACTTTACTCAGATCGACTGGGATTTCCTGGTTGTGAATGCCCCCGACGCCCCCAAGTTCAATACCCATTTAGATCAGGAAGGAAGGGATACGCTTTTCGGGTGGGCCAACAGGAACCTCCTGGAGGAAGTGAAGGCTATGGAGGCGGGCCTGTTTCCAGGACAAACCAGAAAGGGTCTTGGGCTGTCTCGAGAGATAGTGCGTGTCCTTGAGTTTTTCTGCGCCATCTTCGACATCAAGGCCATACGACTGGAGGCCCTCTTCTACCACAATGCCATCACCTATGAGAGGTACGGGTTCAGCTACTTCAGCGGTTATCGGGAGATGAAGAGGATTCACGAGTTATTCCAGACGGGGGAAAAGCTCTTCAATAAATTGGATAAGAGCACTCCTTTTCGTAGACCCGAGTTCGCTTACCACGTTAGGGGCCGCAGTTGGGCCATTCATGATGGGATACTATTGGAGATCGATGACGATCTGCTGGACAAAGGCTGGGTCTCGCCCGTTATGTATCGGATGGTAGGCAACCCCAGGGCCATGATCACTTTCCCTGATCCAGTGTATTAGGCGCTTATAGCTGAGGAAAAAGGATACCTATGCGTATACCTCCTTTTCGGGACTGGAAGATCCGCGCAAAACTCATCGGTGTGACGCTTATCGTGGTCTTGCTTCCTCTCCTTTGTGTTGCATACCTGTCATTAGATCGTTTTTCCAAGGCCATTATGGCTGCCTCAGACGAAAACCTGGAACACCTGGTCAGGGGCGTCCACACCATGTGTGAAGTCCAACAAGAGATGGTCCTTGATAAGGTGGCCACGAGCCTGAAGGTGGCACGAGAAGTCATCTACGGCTATGGACCGGAGATAACCATAGAGGGTCTTTCTCTAAGCCGGGATACCCATATTGTGGACAAGGTCCATGACCTGGTGGGTGGGACATGCACGATCTTCCAGAGGATTGATGGGGATCGTCTCCTTAGGGTTTCCACCAATATCATAGGAAAGGATGGAAGGAGGGCCACAGGCACATTCATTCCACCCGAGAGCCCTATTGCACAGTCGATTCTGTCCGGCCGTTCCTATGAAGGGCGCACAATGATGATGGGTGACTGGTACGTCAAGCGCTATGAGCCCATCAAGAGAAGGACTGGCATGGTAGTAGGGGCCTTTTCTGTTGGTGTCAAAGAGGAAAGTGGCCATCTCTTTGAGGACGAGATAAAAGCCATTAAGGTGGGAGATACCGGCTATGTGTACATAATAGATACCCAAGGCATACTAAGGCTCCATCCAGCTAAGAAGGGGGAAAACATCCTTGATTCCAAAGATTCCTCTGGCTTTGAATATATACGCAGCATGATAAAGGATGCCCTGAACCTTGGCGAAGGTCAAATAGGGACCATTCGTTACCCATGGATCAATCCGGAGCTAGGGGAAACGAGGCCTCGAGAGAAGATCAGCAAATTTATGTACTTCAGGCCATGGGGCTGGATTATTGTGGCCGGGTCATATGAGGAGGAGATCTATCATTCCCTGTATGAGACCGAGAGATTCATCTTGGTGATGGTCCTTATGGGCCTCACCTTGGTATTCATACTGACAATAGCCCTCTCAAAGGTCCTTACTGGGCCATTACAGGAACTTACGGAGATAACCTCCAAGATGGTCAAAGGAGACCTCTCTCAAAGGGTCAGCGTCGACAGGGGGGACGAGATCGGGATCCTGGGAAGATCCTTCAACCGGATGATAGCTCAGCTTCAGGACTACACCTCAAACCTTCAGAGAATGGTCGAAGATAGGACCCAGGAACTAAAGGAATCGAGGGAGAGATATCGAGATCTGTCCCGATTTCTGAACAGCATCCTCAATAGCGCCACAGAGTATGCTATTTTGGCGCTTGATTTTTACGGCAAGATCATCGAGTTCAATACCGGGGCCGAGAAGCTCTTTGGATGGAAAAGAGAAGAAGTCCTCAACAAGGAAAAGATAGCGATTACTATCACACCCGAGGACCGCAAGAGAGGCATTCAAAAGGAGATGTCGAGACGGACCAGAACCCAGGGTGTCTGCGAACTGGAGATGGGGCGGGTAAAGAAAGACGGCACTCGTTTTCCAGCCCACACAATTGTTACGGCCATCCTGGATCCCTCTGGAAAGACTGCTGGCTTTGTTGAAATAATCCGTGACCTGACCGCGAGGAAGGTCCTTGAGAAGGAATTGCGAGAAACCAAGGAATTCCTTGAGAATGTCCTGGAGAGTTCTGTTGATGGAATCGTGACCACTGATCTAAAGGGAAAGATCACCTATCTTAACCGGGCAATGGCACAGATGCTGGATTACGAGAAGGAGGAACTTCTGGGAATACATATCTCAGTCCTCTACGTCAAGGGGATCCAACAAGCCAGGGATATCATGAATTTGCTCCGGGAGGTTGATAGGAGCGAAAACTATGAGATGGAGGCCATTAGAAGAGATCGAACGACCATTTCAATCATGACATCGCTCTTCCTGCTCAGGGACGAGGATCAGCATGTGATCGGGACCGCAGGCATTTTCAAGGATATTTCGGACCAAAAACGTCTGGAGGCAAAACTCAAGGAGACCCAGGCCCATCTGGTAGAGGCCTCCAAGATGAGGGCCCTTGGAGAACTAGTTGCGGGGGTTGCACACGAGTTGAATAACCCCCTTATGGCCTCCCAGACAATTCTTCACGTGATATTGAAAAACTTGAGCATCTCCGACCCAGAGCGAAAACGCCTGGAACTCATAGGAAAGTGTAACGAGCGGATCCAAAAGATTGTCGAACATCTGAGGGAGTTTTCCAGAGAGACGCAGCCCAGCTTTGCCCTGATTGATATCAACCGTCCCATAGAGGATGCCCTGATGATCACCGAGCAACAGCTCTTGGACCACAATATTTCGGTTGTCAGGAGGCTGACTGAAGACCTGCCAAAGGTCCTGGTGGATTCAAATCAGATGGAACAGGTGTTCCTCAATCTGATCTCCAATGCCAGGGACGCCATGGATCAGGTGGATGGGACCAAGGAATTGACTATTTTTTCCTACCTTGTTGAGGATGAGGAGCCTGCCTCCATCGCCGTCTCTGTCAGGGACACCGGCATTGGGATCCCTCAAAAAGACCTGGATAAGGTCTTTGAGCCTTTCTTCACTACAAAACCCGTGGGAAAGGGAACGGGCTTGGGCCTTTCCCTCTGCTATAGTATCATAGAGGCGCACGGCGGGAGGCTTGAAATCAGCAGCCAAACTGGTAAGGGGACAGAAGTGAAGGTCTTTCTTCCTATTTCCGAATCTGGAAAGGAGTAACTAGATGGGAAAACGTATCCTAGTTGTGGACGACGATGAGCTGGTGCTTATGGCCCTTCGAGAACTTCTCACTCCTGAAGGCTATGAGGTCCATACCGCCTCCGGTGGCTCCGAGGCGCTTGAGAGGCTCGAGAAGTATGGGTATGATCTCTTGGTGCTGGATATTATCATGCCGGAGATGGATGGTTTTCAACTCTGCAAGAGGATCCGGGAAAAGGAGAACTACAAAGAAAAACCTATAGTGTTCTTGACTGCCAAGAGCCGGGAGGAGGACAGGGCAAAAGGGATCGAGGCGGGGGCCAACCTTTTTCTATCCAAACCCATCTCACCCGAAAAACTGCTCAATATCGTCCTCGATGCCATTAAATGAGATAAGGCGTCTAAGATGGTCGATTTCTCTTGAATGCCTCCAGGTCTGGTATCTTAGGTTGAAGACCTAAGGACCCGATTAGTATCTCAAGGGCTCCGTCCTCATTCATCAACTCCGTAAAACGAAGCACCTTGGCCTCATCATCGGGAGTGAGGCCGGGGGCAGGTTGTTCCAGGCGCTTTAGGGCCGCAAATGTGTCCTCTCTCGTTAGGATAAGGGGGACATGGGCCTTTCTTATGGCCTCCAGGACCTGAGGAGCCGGCCTCCGCCCCCCTGTCAGGAGCACTCCCGCAATTGGCCTGGGAAAGCTGTCTTCCTGAACCCCGCCTTCAAGGGATGCGGGCTCCAAAAAAATGATCTTGTTATAGACCCTCCTGAGAAGCACAAGTCCACCCTTAAGATCCTGAGATCCCACAGTCATGCCACCCACGGATCGATTAAGGTCTTCCTCACCCCAAAGGAAGTCTCCGTCCACGAGATCCCTTATCGCACCGAGCGTCCGATAGGAAAGGAAAGGGTCTTCCGGGATTACGCTCATGAAGGGGATCCCTTTACTGACAAGTAAAGGAATCATTTGCCCTTTGATCATTCCAAGCCTTTCGGTTGGGACCCGGTTTAGGACTACCCCCTTCAACCTATCTTTGATCAGGGAACCCACAGACAGGATCGAATATATGGATGCCTGGGTCGACCCATATCGATCAACAAGGACAAAATCCGCCTCTAAGTCGAGCTCAAGGTGGATATCCGATACTCCCCAGCGGGGATCATCAAAGAAGATATGCCTTGACCCCATGATAAGGAGGATATCCTTCCCCGTTGAGATCTCCTTTACAAGGGACCTGATCTCCCCTATCATCTCGTCTCTATCCTTCTCCCCCCATGCCTCCTCTGGCCTCGGAAATGGACAGAGCCGGTCAAGCGGTTCGGAAAGCCTAAGTACCCTTTTGAATAGCAGGGCATCCTGGTCGGTCCACAGCCCTTGGATATAGATCGGACGGCTTCCCAATGGCTTTATGAACCCGACTGAGAGACCCTTTTCTGCAAGCCAGCGGGCCATTGTCCACGTCAAAAGGCTGTGGCCTGCCTGATCTCCGGTAGTACCGATGAAGATAAAAGACATGCGATGAGAAAGCCCCCCAAACGGCCTTTTATTGCCTGTAGCCGTTCACAGGTTCACAGGTTCATGAAGGTTGCTTCTCGTTCTCACGCGCCTCTTTTTGCAACACATGACTATGCCAGAAGCGCCGATTTAATCAAATCCCAACCTGAAACCTGGCTTTTCTTTCCCACCGATCTGGGAAAACCAACATTTGTCCCATGAACTTTAGGTTGCTGAGCTAATTTGTCTCTAACCGTGAACCTCTGAACCCGGGACCTGTGAACGCCTACCATTGCCTTTTGTTGGAGCATTATAGAGGCAGTGTCTCCAAACATCAAAGAAAATCTTAGGCAATTAAAGGTCTTATAAGGAGCCAAAAACTACTTTTGAAGGACCTGCCGGACCTCTGCAATAAGTTCATCAGGGGTAAAGGGCTTGGGAATAAAGGTGGTGGCCCCCATCTTCGTGGCCTCTTCAATCGTCTCGGGGGTTGGATACCCGCTCATGGCTATAATAGGCATCCGGGGCCGTCTCTTATTGACTTCTCCTATGAGATGAATCCCATTTCGGTCGGGCATCTTTATATCTGCCAGCAGGAGGGCAAAATCCTCCTTCTCGATTGCCTCCAGGGCCTTATCTGCACTTGTGACAAGTAAGACCTCAAAGCCCTCGTCCTCAAGCACCACCTGGCAGCTATCAAGGACAATATCCTCATCATCTACAACGAGTATCCTCATGCCTCTACGGCCTGCTTCTCTATGGGTAACCATATGAAAAACCTTGTCCCTTTGCCGACCTCGCTTTGAACCCTTATGGTCCCGCCGTGTCTCTGTACAATCCCATAGGAGACTGAGAGACCCAACCCGGTACCTTCACCTACCGCTTTTGTAGTGAAAAATGGATCAAAAAGCTTGTCGAGGTTATCCGGTGGTATACCACTGCCAGTATCAGCAATGATAATTTCGACACCCTTTTGACCAGTATTACTCACAGACAGGCCGGTAGCTGTATATATATTGATACTATCACCTGGCCCGGTAGCATCAAGGGCGTTAATGATCATGTTTAACAACACGCCCTGAAACTGGCTGCGATCAATGGTAAGGACAGGCAGATTTTCGCCGGGATTGAATTTCAGACGCACACCTTTTATCAATGCCTGATTTTGTATCAATGAGACTGTGGAATTGATAAGCTTGTTTATCTCCGTTGGTTCGGCATCAAGCTTTGTCTGTCTGGAAAAGTCCAGGAGACCCTTCACAATCTTCCTGACCCGTTCAGTGGACTGTACTATCTTTTCAAGATCAGACCGGATATCATCTCCTATATCCTTACGCCGCAACAACATATGGGTGTATGTCAGTACCCCGGTCAGAGGGTTATTGATCTCGTGGGCTACCCCGGCCGCAAGTCGTCCAATGCCGGCCTGTTTTTCGGACTGCACGAGCTGCTGCTGTGCCGCCCGTCTCCTGCGTCCCATGGCCGCGACCATATCCCTGAAGGTATTTTGCAGTACCCCTAATTCGTCCTTGGATGCAGGCCCAATCTCTGGCGACAAACTGCCCTCGGAGACCTGCTGGCTTGCCTTTACCAGTCGCTGAACCGGGTCCAAGATCTTTTTTGCCAGGATATATCCGAGCCCTAATGCCAGTGCAATACCGGCTACAGATAGGAGTATAAAAACCGAAAGGGCCTTTTTCCGGATCTCAGAATACTTCTCTTCCAGCACGCCAACATAAAGCATTCCCACCCGCTTGCCAAAGATATCCTCTATGGGTTCGTAGGCCGTAATGTACCAGTCACTTACGACAAATGCACGTTTTGTCCACCTCTCCCCTTTTGAAAGGACCTGTTCTTGAACCTTTCTCGACGCCCGGGTTCCAATGGCTCGCTTCCCGTCTTTTGTAAGGACGTTTGTCGAGATACGGACATCATCAAGAAAGATAGTTGCCGTCCCGATACTTCGGCCCTTGTATGTCTCGTGCTGAAACACAGCGCCCCTAACGGTATCAACTATCGTTTGGCTCCGGTTGAGAAGGATTCCTCCATAGATAACGCCGAGTAGTTCGCCTCCTTCAAACACCGGTACTGCAGCTGCAAGTGCCATTCCTGACGCTTCCTCCTTCTCGCCTCGGGGGGCTGCCATGGGTGTGGGAAGCAATGGGATTCTGGCTCTCTCCGCAAGTTCGGGGTTTTCACTAAAGAGAAACTCCTGGCTCAGGATAACAGTCCCTGAAACGGCAACCTTCCGTTTTAGCGCCAGGTTCACGATGGGGTTGACAGCACGAACCGTTTCCTCTGGTCCAGGATTAGCACCGAGGCGGCATAGCATCAGACCTCTGCTAGTAACGATGCCGGCAAGATCCAGGCTGGCACTCTCGGCCAGGCGCCTCAGGCGTCCTATAAGTTCCGCGACATCCTTCCTCTCAGCGGCTAACTTAAGGCCTGGCCCTAGGGATGTAGTCTTGAGTGCAACTTCTATGGTGTTGATACGGGCAAGGTATATCTCGCGTGCTGCATTCAGGTCCAGGCTGACACGGTTTCTTGCCTCGCTCAGGATCGCCTTGTAGAGGAGCTGGCCGCCGATGAAGAGAGAAACTCCCCCTGCCAGGAAGGAGACCCCCAAGAGACTTGCTATCAGTTTGGACCTTATTGAGTAAAACACCTGAGTCCCTTCATGCCAATTCTTCTCACCATATCTCTGCACTTCTCCTCAAATCAAGCCAGCGTCTCTGGGATCGCGTAAGAGACCCGATCTGCCCCTCGATCCACTCGATATCCCCCGTCAGGAGGGCAAGTTTCTCAGGGCCTGTTAGATCATATTCATCCAAGGCGTCCGCGGCCTCTTCGAGAAGTCTCGTAAGGAATTCCCCATCAGATGCCACTCGTTCTAGGACCCTGATCATCTCCTCGTGATGAACAAGGGCCTGAACGTCAGGCGGTTTTGCGGCCGCTGTTTCAACTGCAGAAGAAATTGCCTTTACAAGCTGATGCGGGGTGAATGGCTTTTCTATATAATCCGATGCACCAAGCTTCATGGCCTGTACTGAAGAACGGATGGAGGCATACCCCGTGATCATGACAACAGGAAGAGAAGGTTTGGCCCTCTTAACATCCCTCAGGACCTTCATGCCTCCAATATCCGGCATACGTATGTCGGTTAGTACAATGTCATATTGTCCTTCAATAGCCAGGTCGCGGCCATCCCGTCCGCTCAATGAGGTATCTATTTCGTACCCCTCATCGATCAAAATCTTAGTGACACTATCCAAGACAATCTGTTCATCATCAATGACCAAAGCTCTCTTCTTTATCATCACTTCCCTCCTTCCAAATGACCACAAACAGCTTTTCAATGGGCCTTTAGGTATTCATCTCACCCCCTCCCGGTTTCCCGCCATGCACGGAGTGCCGTAGGGGTAGAAATCCTGGGGGCTCTTGCCTTTGGAAATGAGCAATTGTTGTGCCATGCAGGGCTTTTTTTTAACTCGTCCAACTACTTGATTTAAAATAATATTCAAGGATTATAGGGTGCAGGGAAGGAAATAGGCGCCGTCCGATTGTCGGCATTTTTTACAGATTGTAAAGCCCCTTCGCTACCACTCGCGAGAGCTTTCCTGGATCAGAACGAATTCATCTTCTGGCGTGATTCCGTGCCAGCGGCATCCTTCTTTCAGGCAGATCAGAAATGGTACCCGTTTATTCATGGCTGCCACCGACAACTCCGCCGTAAGCCCTGCACAGGCCTCGCATGGCATATCAGGATGGGCGATGCTTTCTGCACAGTACGGGCATTTTAGGTCTTTGATCTCGCTCTTCGGGTGTTTGATGATTTCGTGCATATACTGGTGTGCAAAGATATTCAGATAGACAGAAAGTTCAAGGATCTCTTCTTTGCCTTCCTTGGTCACCGCGTTAAGCTGAGTATTATCACCCTTGATGAGGCTGGCACCGCACTTTGGGCAATATGTGTGAAGGAATCTCCTCCTCTTGAGGCGCACGCGCTCGTTATACTTGGTTTTCTGAAAGTAGCTAATATCCTTTGCCCTTTCCTTGCCTTCCATATCCTCTCACCCCCTTGGACCACAGGCAGAGAATCCTACTCTACCCCATGTTTCGAAAGGTCCTATCTCATGTCAAAAAGCGGTCATCTGTTTCAAGATCAGAGCTTGCACCAATTGCCCTCCTCCGGGCTTCGATGACAAGCAACTTTCGGAGACCTAAAAGGCCTTTGTTGCAACATCGGGTTTCACGGACGGTTCTAATTCTTTGCCTATCGCCTCTACTATATCACGATTATAGCACACTATTCCACAGCGCAGACAGCGCCCCGCTTCTCTTCGCGCCTCGGCCTGGGAAATGGTGTGCTCTACCTCCTCGAAATTCGTGATCCTTGACTCAATCTTCAGTTCACTGGGATGAGTGCGGGGTGCCCTCTCAAGGCCTTCAACCTGTTCAAAGAGCGTTTCTTTGATCAGGTCGATCTGCCTCTCTTCTATGGCCGGAATCGCGCCTTGCATCAGGAGGTAATGAATGGAACGTGCCGCATAACGACCTGCTGCTATAGCATCCACTGCGATGGAAGGCCCTGTAAAGCAATCCCCCCCTGTGAATACATATGGGATATCCGTCTGGAGGGTTTCTTCGTTGGCATCAATTGTATCCCACTTTGTGACTTTCAAGGCTGCGGTCTTCTTCCCCTCACGGACGAAATCGATATTGGGCGTCTGACCAATGGCCGCAATAATCATGTCAGTATCCATTGTTGTCTCCGAGCCCGGGATCGGTACCGGACGGCGCCTGCCGCTTGAATCCGGTTCAGTAAGTCGCATCTTGATATATTCGATCTGGTGCACCTTTCCGTCCTTGCCGAGGATGCGGGAAGGTGCGGCAAGAAACATTATCTCTACACCTTCTTCCTCTGCCGCCTTCACTTCCAGCTCATTGGCCGGCATTTCCTCTCTGGAGCGGCGGTACATCAGGGTGACCTTTTCGGACCCGAGCCGCAAGGCGGATCGAGCAGCATCAATGGCGGTATTGCCGCCACCCACCACTATGACGTGGCGACCAACGACCGGGTTATCTCCCTCCTGAAACCTTCTGAGAAATTCGATGCCGTCAAGAACACCCCCTAAACCCTCTCCTTCCAATCCCATCTTCCGTCCTTGCGAGGCGCCAATTCCTATAAATACGGCGTTGAAGCCCGCGGCCTCAAGGAGTCTTAGACCAAAATCCTCTCCAAATTTTACGCCAGTTCTCACGTCAATGCCCAGATTAATGATCCCCTCGATTTCCCAGTCAAGGATCTTCCTTGGCAGCCTGTACTCCGGAATGCCGTATCGAAGCATGCCCCCGAGCTTCGGCATTTGTTCATAAATGGTCACAAAATGGCCGAGTCGCCGCAAGAAGTATGCACAGGAAAGCCCGGCCGGCCCTCCTCCGATTACAGCCACCTTGTAACCCGTGGGGGCGGCCACAGAGACAGGCAGATGGAGATAGCGGTTTTTCTCCCAGTCGGCCACATAGCGCTTGAGGTAGTTTATGGCCACCGGCTCATCCTCAACGCCCCGTCGGCACACCCCTTCGCACGGATGCGGACAAATGCGGCCGCAGGATAGAGGCAGCGGATTCCGTTCCTTGATCGTCAGGATCGCTTCTTTGAAGCGGCCTTCCCGGATATGCTCAATATAGGCGGGTATGTCAATCTGAGCAGGACACTTCTGCCGGCATGGTGCCAGGCACTCCGAATACTTGTTGAAATGAAGGATCTTTGCAGTAGAAGAGATCAGGGAAATAATTCCCCTGGGGCAGACGCGAACACATGTCCCACAACCCCGGCACAAATAAGGATCAAAGACCGGCAAGCGGTCCGGCCCCTTTTGGATCGCCCCGAAAGGACAATTGGCCGCACAGGTGCCGAACCCCAGACATCCATGCGCACACAGCTTGTTGCCGCCAAACAGCATGCTGGCTGCCCTGCAATCCCGAATGCCATCGTAGTGGTATTTATCGAGGGCACGGGCACCCCCACAGCAATCACTTCCCGCAAGCTCCGGCTCTTTGGATACGACCTTCAGTCCCATGATGTCTGCCACATTTTCTCCGACTTCAGGGCCGCCGCCAACACATATGTTCGGTTGCGCCTTTCCTGCGGAAATAGCAACGGCTGCTGCATGGCAACCTGCATACCCGCAACCCCCACAATTAGCGCCAGGCAAGGCATCTTCGACCTCGATCACGAGCTGGTCTTCCTTGACGTAAAAGACCCTGGATGCGTAACCCAGCACCAGAGCCGCCAGGCATCCTACACCACCCAGAAATAATATGCCGCTAATCATAAGATCTCGCCCCTCTTAATCTCCTGCCACCGGTAGAATCGGACGAAATCGCCTGACCGGCAGAGCCTATCACGTCCAATTATGTCATTCCCAAAAACCCCAAGAACGCGAGCGACATGAACCCGGCGGTCACAAGGCCAATCGCTGTGTCTTGAAGGCTCCTGGGGATTCTTGATATAGCGAATCTCTCCCTCAGGCCTGCAAAAAGTATGAGGGCAAATGCAAACCCTACGCCAGATGCAAGAGAAAATATGACCACTTTTTGAAAGGCGTAGGTATTCTCAACGCAAAGGATCGCGATACCCAAGACCGCACAGTTGGTTGTTATAAGCGGCAAGAAGATGCCGAGCGCCTGGTAGAGATTGGGTATTGCCTTCTTCATGAATGTTTCGACAAACTGAACCAGAGAGGCGATCACAAGGATGAATGCGATAGTTCTGATAAATTTCAAGCCGAATGGAACGAGGATCCATTTGTGCACACACCAGGTAAGGATAGAGGCC
>CAYVMN010000095.1:0-17413 GCA_964452575.1 uncultured Desulfobacteraceae bacterium
CCCCCCCCCCCCCCCCGCCCCCCCCCCCCCCCCCCCCCCCCCCCCCCCCCCCCCAAGAAAAGGGCTTTTTGGGGAAGGCTTAGACATTGTCCATATCCTCTGCCATTCGCTTCTTATAATATTCATAGTACTCAAGGACCTTCTTGACATAGGCCTGAGTCGCCTTAATGTGAGGCACTTCCTGATGTTCCTTAACCTTGCTTACTCCGGCGTTATAGGCCGCAACCGCCAGTTTGATATTATCATTGAACTGGTCCAGCAGGTTTCTGACATACTTGACACCGCCATTTACGTTGTTCTCTGGGTCCAGGGCGTCTTCCACACCGAGGGCCTCGGCGGTTCTGGGCATAAGTTGCATCAGACCGCTTGCCCCCTTCTCGGAGACGGCCCTGGCGTTATACCCTGACTCTGCCATAATGATGGCCTTCACGAGTGCCGGATCCACTGCATGCCGTTTGGCCGCGCGCATAATTATAGGGTGGTACTGTTCCGATCGTTCCGATGCAGCATCGGAATCGGAATTCCTCTGGCAAGGCCTCCTCTTTGGTATACCGACCTCAGAGCCAGGCATGAGACTTGGTGCCAGGGATGATGCCATTGCCATCTCTTTTAGTACGGGCTGGGCCTCGCACTTCTGTGCGTAATACATGAAGTGGAAAAGGGAGAGGACGATTGCCGCTATGAAGAACCACGGCGCGACTCCGACGCTGCGTCGGAGAAGGAATGGGTCCTTAAATGGGTCATTATCCATAACTGACCTCTCTTCTATATGCCAATCGGAATCTCAAGCGCATTTGGTTGACGTTTTTTAAGCATTTTTTGTGCCAAGTGACAAATTGTCTTTATCTAGCTGTAATCATTATTAAATTTTCAAGAATGATGCCATGAATCAAAAAGTGAAAAGTAGGGAAAGTGTGGCTTTATTGCCCCAATTGTACCCCAAACGCCATAACTGGGTAATCTCGTTTGGATAAACGGCCACATCTCTTGGAATTGATTGACTTTTGATACCCTTTGGCATAATTGAGGAGAATCAAGTCCCTGGATGCCATGGATGAGCGATGGAATCCGGAGGCGGGAGAAAACCCAAGTGGAGATCACCGTATGCTTGAAACGATAAGGCAAACCGCGGAGTTCCTGGAATCAAGGCTAGCGGAGCGGCCAAGAGTGGGAATGATTGCCGGAACAGGACTGGGTACCCTCACTGAACGGATGGAGGTCGACTTCCGTATGGCCTATGAGGAAATCCCTAATTTTCCAAAGGCCTCTGTGGAGGGACATAAAGGTAATCTGGTGGCAGGCAAAATGGCAGGAATTCCTTTGATCGCCATGGAGGGCCGCTTTCATCTCTACGAAGGGTACACACCCAAGGAGATCACCTTTCCCATCCGGGTTATGGCAATGCTTGGAGTGAAGTATCTATTCAAATCGAGCGCAGTTGGGGGACTCAATCCCCAATTAGACACCGGGGACCTGGTGATCGTTACAGACCATATCAACCTCTCCGGTGTCAACCCCCTTGCAGGTCCAAACCTGGATACCTTTGGTCCGCGATTCCCGGACATGAGCAGGGCCTATGACCCTCACCTGATTATCCTTGCCAGGGATAAGGCCATAGAATTAGGGATATTAATAAGGCAGGGGGTCTACGTGGGGGTCCACGGGCCAAGCCTTGAGACACCTGCTGAGACCCGATTCCTGAGGATGATCGGTGCAGATGTGGTGGGCATGTCCACTGTGTCGGAGGTCATCGTGGGGGTCCATTGTGGGCTCAGGATCCTGTCCATAGTTGTCGTAACCAACATGAATCTACCTGACTGTATGGAGGGAATCTCCCTGGAGCAGGTAATCGCGAATGCCGAAAAGGCATGCGTCAGGCTATCACGACTCTGGGAGATGATTGTCGGGGGCTTAGAGACGTAACAATATTTTCAGTGTCTCCGGCTCCCCTGCATGTTCAAATGCCCTCACCGCATCCTCGATGGGATAGATCTTCGTAATCAGCCTTTCAACGGGGATATCCGGATAGGATCTGAAGACACCTAACCCCTCCCTGAACCTTCCGCACCGGGAGCCTATCAACGTGATCTCTTTGACAACGATGGGTGTCAAATTGGGCCCTGTTTTTGACTCCATTGTTGACTTGAGCACTATGATCCCACGCGGCCGACAGAGAGATATGGCATCATCTAGCCCGGCGCCGGCGCCGGTAGCCTCCACCACGATATCAGCGCCAGGCCTCATCTCTTCACTCCCCAGGGCTATTTTGAGGTTGCGCCACCTCGCCTTTTTAAGCTTCTCCGGATGATGCCCCACCAGGGTGACGTCGTCTGCTACTGTTGAGAGCACCCATGCGCACAGGATCCCCAGTCGTCCATCCCCCACTACCACCACCCGCTCCAAACCCCTCAATGTCACCTGTTCCAGGACCTCACATGCTGCGGATAAAGGCTCCGTGAAGACCGCCTGTGCATCTGAGAGATATGGCGGAAGCTCCTGGAGATTCCATGTGGGGAGCATGCAGTAATCCGCCATGCACCCATCCAGATTCAGGATTCCCAGCACCCTGCGATCAGGACAGTGTCGCCCCAGACCCTTCCTGCACCACTCACAGTGGCCGCAGGACGCATTGATCTCTCCGACGACACGCTTATCAAGCCATTGGGCGGCCTCGCATTGATCTACCACCCCCACGAACTCATGGCCCAGGACCCCCTTGAATCCCCTGTACCCCTTTATGAGCTCCATGTCCGTCCCGCAGATGCCGGCCAATCGCAAACGTATCCGTGCCCAACCGGGAGGGGCCTCCGGTATCGAGTAGTCCCTTAGAAATCTCAGGTGACCGTCCAGTACAACCGCCCTCATATCTGTCCTTTCTCCTCACCCCCCTGCCCTCTTCGTCCCAATCCTTAATCGTAGGGAACACTTGAAGAGCCCACTCCCCGCGGTCTGCCATCTACTCCTCAGTGTTTTCAAACCGCTAAGCCATTACAATTGTAGCCGAAGTCTCCGGATTCGTCCACAGCTCATTCGTCCAACTCCGACTTGACGTAGAGGACTAGGACATTTACCATATAACTTTCTTTCTCAAACCATTTCGATCACATTCAGGGGTGAAATTATGGAGCCGGTGGATATAATTATTGAAAACGGGACCATTTTGACTATGGACCACAAAAACCCCATTATCGAGGGGGGGGTTCTTTGCATAAAGGGCGACACCATTTCCCACCTCGGATCAAAGGGACAGGATATATTTGAGGCGCAAAAAAAGATCGATGCCAGAGAGGGACTGATCCTCCCCGGACTGATCAATGGCCACACCCACGCAGCCATGAGCCTCTTCAGGGGCCTGGCAGACGACCTACCCCTCATGGAATGGCTGAACAAGTATATCTTTCCGCTGGAAAAGAGGATGGACGGGGATTTTGTTTACACCGGGACAATGCTCGCCTGTGCAGAGATGATCCTGTCAGGCACCACCACATTCTGCGACATGTATGTCTTCGAGGGGGAAGTGGCAAAGGCAGCTAGAGAGGCGGGGATGAGATGTCTGGTAGGAGAGGTCCTGTATGATTTCCCATCACCCAACTACGGGCCCATCGAGAAAGGTTTTGAATACACGGAGTCGTTGATCAAAAAGTGGCAGGGCGATCCGATTGTTTCAATCGCGATAGAGCCCCACTCCCTTTTCACATGCGGTCCTGATCTCCTGACCGCCGCAAACGTCCTGGCCCTGGAATATGGCGTGCCACTGGTAATCCACCTGGCCGAGACACGGAGCGAGGTTGCCGAGCTGAAAGAGAGATATGGCAAGGATCCCATTGAGCACCTCCATTCCCTTGGCCTCCTTGGCCCACACCTGATCGCGGATCATTGCGTACACCTGGATTCCAGGGCCATCAGGATGATGGCCGAGCACGGGGTAAAGGTCATTCACAATCCGGAGAGCAATATGAAACTGGCCTGCGGGGTTGCGCCCGTGCCCGAGATGCTTCGTCACGGTGTGACCGTGGGTCTGGGGACGGACGGATGCGCCTCGAATAACAACCTGGACCTCCTTGCAGAGATGGATACCGCCGCAAAGCTTCATAAGGTCCACAACATGGATCCAACGCTCATGGATGCCCTCACCGTGCTGAAGATGGCCACGATCGAAGGCGCAAGGGCCCTGGGCCTCGATCGGGTTACCGGCTCTCTCAAAGTGGGTAAGAAGGCGGACGTGATCGTCGTGGACACCCAGAGGCCCCACCTGACACCCATGTACAGTCCCTATTCTCACCTGGTCTACTCGGCGAGGGGCAACGATGTGGTCCATTCCATAATCAATGGTCGTCATGTCATGGAGGACCGACGCCTTCTAACCCTGAACTTAGACGAGGTGATGGCAAGGGCAAGGGAGAAATCCTTGCAGGTAAAGGAGTGGCTTTTTGATTAAGAGATATGATACAGGGGCCCTTGTCTCAAGGGAGGTCAGATTTGTCGCCCTTGGAAGCAGGCTGAAGGGTGTGCCGGAGGTCCTTACCCTGGGGGTGCGACCCAATTTCATGGACTATTCCCCCACCGAAAGGAGGCTGATCCTTAACGCCGAAATCATCCTCTTCCCAACCCTCAACTATGCCCAGTTTCTCAGCACCATCGGAAAGAGGATCTTTCCCAGCCTGGAGACCCACCTCTATTCCGATGAGAAGATAAAGCAGACGACCCTATTTTACATGCTGGGGATACCCCACCCCCGCACCCGGATCTACTATCACCTCCACCATCAAGAGATCTCACAGGAATTCTCTTTCCCATTCATCGGAAAACTCCCAAGAAGTTCTGCCCAGGGGAGAGGGGTCTTCTTGATCCAAAATTCAGAGGATCTCGAAAGATACCTTGGGCTAACGAAGGTCGCGTACGTCCAGGAGTACCTGCCACATGAACGTGACCTGCGGGTCGTACTCATAAATTACAGCCCTGTCCTTGCCTATTGGCGCATAAGCGCACCTGAAGACTTTAGGACTAATCTCTTTCAGGGAGGGAAAGCCTGCTTTTCAGATGTCCCTTCAGAAGGCATAGCCCTGGCACAGGAATCTGCCAGGAAGTGCAGGTTCGATGATGTGGGTATGGATCTTATTCCTCACTCGGGGGAGTGGTATGTTATTGAGGCCAACATGAAATATGGCCGAAAGGGCTTGAAAATGAAGGGAATTGAGCTAAAAGACATCATGCGTCAAAGGCTCGTTTCAGGAGAACTTCTGGAAGGATATCATGGGTAAAAAGGTAAAAATCCTTATCCTGGTTCTCAGCATCCTTATCCTGGTTCCAGTATCTTTCCTTGGATATGTCTTTCTCAAGGTGACCCGTGAGGCCTCAAGCCGCATTGATAAGGGGGCAATTGATCGCATCATTGCCTCGGAAAGTCCTGTTTATTACGATGACGGCCATACCCCTATCGGCGTCTTTTTTGAAAAGACCCACCGCAAGTACGTCAAGTATGACGAAATACCCGATGTCTTTATAAAGGCCATGGTGGCTGCAGAGGACAGAAATTTTTTCACCCACTGGGGGTTTGATCCCAAGGCAATGTTAAGGGCCCTTGTGGTCAATCTCAGGGCAGGAAGGGTGGTTCAGGGCGGCAGCACAATAACCCAGCAGACTGCCAAGAACATCTTCCGGCGAGAGAAGAGATCCTACGAGGCGAAGCTCAAGGAAGTGATCCAGTCATTTCTCCTTGAAAGGAGATTCACCAAGGAGGAAATCCTTGAGATGTATGCAAATCAGTTCCTTGTGACAGGTTACGGAAAAGGCCTCAAGATCGCAGCCCGGTATTATTTCGGAAAGGATTCAAAGGATCTGGACCTGGTGGAGGCCGCATTTATTGCGGGTTCGGTCAAGGGGCCGAACCGTTACAATCCATTTATCAAGAAAAGCCAGGCAGAAAAGAAAGAGGCAAGGAGGCTTGCCAAACTGCGTAAGGACTATGTCCTTTCTAAGATGCTGGCCCTCAACTTCATTACCAATGACCAGTACCTCCTGGCAAGAGAGAAAGAGGTCCCTTTCAAGGAGGGAAAGATAACCTATCGGTTGAATGTTATCCTGGACTATATCCGCCAGCAACTTGAATCTGACTATTTCAGAGAGGTCCTCCAGGAAGAGGGGATAGAGAATTTTGCCACTTCCGGCATCAGCATCTACACCTCTATTCATAAGGAGACCCAGGAGGCAGCGCTTAAAAGCCTCCGAACGCATCTCCCACTCATGGATATCCAACTAAACGGCCTCGGCACCATCGAAGATACCCCGGATGGGCTTATCGAGAAAGGCCCGAGGACCTCAGAAGGGAACCTCCCCTTCCTGGCGCGAATCAACTCTATCAGTAAAGACAATGAAAATGGTCACCTGGTGGTTTCGTGGGAAAACGGCGGGGGAATCATTGACTACAAGGGACTTAAGGGTGTCGCTGGTGCATGGCTGAAATGGAAGTCAGGACCATGGGCGGTATTTGAGAAAAAGGATCTCCCCAAGTTCCTGGAAAATCTGCACGTGGGAGACCTTGTGGCCGTCCAGATGGCCCCCTCTTCGGAGCCATCGAAAGATGGCAAGGCAAGTAAAAGATTGACGCTCTCAAAGATACCTCAGCTTGAAGGGGGCATTGTCGTGCTCCACAAGGGCATGATAAAGGCGATGGTGGGCGGTTTCCAGGACCGTTTTTTCAACCGGGCCGTAGATGCAAAGAGGCAGCTGGGCTCTATCTTCAAGCCTATCGTATACGCAGCGGCCTTACAGCTCAAGTGGAACAACCTTGATCCGCTGAAAAACGTAAGAGACATCTTTCGATTTGAAAACACATACTATCTGCCTCGACCCGACCATACCCCCCAGAGCCAGGAGGTCTCAATGGCCTGGGCAGGGGCAAACTCGGAAAACCTGGCCACTGTATGGCTGATCTACCATCTGACCGAAAACCTGAATATGAGCGAATTCAGGCAGGTTGCTAACATTGTCGGACTGGACAGGAAGAGAGGTGAGTCTTATCAGGATTACGCTGAACGAATCCGGGACCGTAATGGGGTTCTGGTCAACAAAGAGGCACTCATGGAGGCAGCCTTTGAAGAGGCAAGAAAGGAGATTGAATCGGATCTCCTCTTCGGAGGCCAGGAAGAAGTCCTAAAGAACCTCAGGCGACTTCACTTTAACATTGAAAGCCCCCTCATAGAGGCTGAAACACCGGAGGAAAGGCAACTGCTCAGATACAGCTTCAAGAGGCTCATTGACCTTGACGAGAAGATGAGGGAGCGGTTCCAGAAGATCCAGATCCTGCATGGTCAGTATGCTGGGGAGAAAAACCCGATGGTGTGGCAGGAACTCTCACGGGATCTCGACCATTTCTACAGGACCCAGGGTAAGGAGCCAAGGGTTGTCTTCATAGAAAACCCTGAAGGCCCGGCCCGTGAAGGGTTGATTCCTGTTACCCCCGAATGGGTAACTGAAGACCCGGGATGGAGCAGGGAAAAGATATGGATCGATGGCCTGGTAACCTCAGGGTCCCTGTACCTGATCCAGGGGCATATTAGAGATGCCTACGAGCGGTTTCTTACTTACAAACCCTATGATTTTGAGGTCCTTTGCAAGATTCGGGACTTCAGGACCCTTGTCAATCTCTCCTATGTGGTATATCTTTGCGAGAGGATCGGGATTGCTACAAGACTGGATCCGGTCCTTTCCTTCCCCCTGGGACCAAACTCCATCAGCATCCTGGAGGCTGCGGTGGCCTATCAGTCCCTGATAACGGGCCAGGTCTATCCCCTTTCGCCGGACGGTGGTTTAAACATGGTCCCTCTTATCACCAAGATCGTAGACAGGGAGGGTGAAATCATCTGGGAATACGAGCCAAAACCTGAGAGGGTGCTATCCCCCAGGGTATCCAGCCTTGTAACTGAGATCCTCAGGAAGGTCATGCAGGTAGGTACCGGCAGGAAGGCCAGGGATGCGGTCATGGCCCTCGACATCCCCATCCCCACTCTTGGAAAGACGGGAACCGCCGATCAGTTTACGAATTCCGGCTTTGTGGGCCTGGTACCTGGACCTGACGAAAGGACCGGACAGCTTGATCTCAATGATGGATACGTAATTGCCGCCTACGTGGGGTATGATGATAATCGACCAATGAAGGCACAGCACTTCGCCATATACGGTTCTTCAGGCGCCTTACCACTCTGGATCGATACCGCTAATGCCGTCACCGAGTCTGAGAATTATACGAAGGCACTCCAGCTTGCAGACCTTGTATTCGGTACGGCGCAGAATCTAATTCCAATTCAGGGCGATCTCAAGCTCATACCCGTATCAAAGGTATCTGGGCTCCCCTCAACCGCCCCTTCCCCCTACAAGGTAATTGGAGAAGTCGAGGATAGCGGTGGCACTCTTGTCCTTAAGAGGCACTTTGAGCCAGTGGGAGGAAAGCCCCAATGATGACAGTGAAAAGGTGGCCCATCCTCATCCTTCTATTCTCAACCGTATTTTTTGGGTGTGCCCCCACCCAGGAACGGCACTATGAGGCCGGGCCAGGAACCACGGTCGTACAGCCGCCTTTGCTCCCTGCCGATTCCCTCGATCAAAAGATGGGATCCCTTGAGGATGTGCTAAAGGATGATAGGCTTTCAGAAAAGGATAAAGAGATCGCCTCGGCCCTCCTTATTGCATATAAATCGCTGAAACAGGTATCTGACGGTGAGGTAAGAGAGGCCGAATATCGAAACGTGATTCGCCAACTCTTTCAAGACCTCAGTTATATCGAAAAGAATGTCGTCCTGAAAGAGAAAGACAGGGGAAGGGACTATCAAACAGCAATAAGAGATCTTGCCAAGAAGAGACGCAAGATCATGGATAGCTACTTCGCAGGGGACTATAGAAAGGTGATCAATGACTCGATGGAGTTAAGGTCTCAATTAGGCCCGGATGCCATTACCCCGGAAATCGGCCTGGTCCTGGCCCTGTCCCTGGCCAGGGAAGGGATGCTGGAGGAGGCAGTAAAGACAGGAGAAGGAATCCTGGATGAGCTCAAAGATGCCCCAGACCTTACGCTCCTTAAGACCAGCATTGCAGAATGGAAAAAGACGCTCCGCGAGAAGGCCATCGCCTCAAGACCCCCTGTAAAGGCCGAGCCCGTTCCTGGAGCCCGGGAGGCGTTGCCCCCAAAGGTGGTCGATATTCAGACAGAGGAAGTCCTTCAGAAGGCAGGGCGTCTCATTGAGGAAGAGAAGTTTGATAAGGCAAGGGAATTGCTCTCATTCAGGAGGAGTGAGTTAATGCTTGTGGCTGCATCGGCCGAGGAGATCCAACCGATCGACAGGGCCCTGAAGGCCCTGGACCTGGCAGAGGAGAAACACCTCCAGGAGAAAATATCCATGCTCTCCAGGGAGTCCAAACGCAGAGAAACTATGGAACTGGCCCAGAAGCTCGTTGAGGAAGAGAATTTTGAAGAAGCCATATCCAGACTTGACTCACTTGGCCCCGCAGAAAAAGAGAATCCTGAAGTGAAAAAACTGAGGGATCGGGCCGTTGAGATGCTCATAAACCGCGAGAGGAATCGGGCTGCAAAGATCTTCCTGGAGGCAAAGAAGACCAATGACCCCAAGAAGAGACAGGAATATCTCCTCTCTTCCTACAATATACTTAAGGCATTAGTTGATAAATATCCTTCATCACCTTTAATCAAAAAGGTAAAATCTCACATTAACGTAGTCAAAGAAGAGCTTGAAAAGCTGGCTAAGGTCACCTCGTAGCGCCCTGAGGACGGAGGTCCGTTTCATAGAGGAATATGGGCTTGAAAGGGTTGAGGTGGTAGGCCTTGGTCAGGCCTGCGTGGACTATCTCGGCAGCGTTGTCACCTACCCTCCCGAGGACAGAAAGGTCGAGCTTACAGATCTACGCATAGGGTGCGGTGGACCCGCCTCCACAGCCCTTATTACCCTGTCTCGCCTCGGCATTCCAACATCCTTTTTGGGCGCTGTTTCGGATGATCCCTTTGGCGTCAAGATCATAGAAAACCTCAAAAGGGAGAAGATAGACTTATCCTCACTGATAATTAGACCCGGTTATACCTCTCAGTTTTCTTTCATTTCCATAACTGAAGGGACTGGAAGACGCACCATCTTCTGGCACAGGGGAACGGTCCCGCATCTCAAGAGGGAAGAAGTTGATATCCGCTGTTTTCCCAATGCACGGGTCCTCCATGTGGACGGGCTGATGCTGGAGGCGGCCACTGAGGCGGCGAGGCAGGCGAGGGAATCCGGTATGATCATAGTTATGGATGGAGGTACCATGAGGCCTGGCAGCATAGAACTGGTGAGGCTCGTGGACGTGCTTATCGCCTCTGATACATTTGCCGCCCCCCTGATAGGGCCAGACGCCTCCCCTGAGGCGGCCCTTCTTGCCCTCCGCGACCTTGGGCCAAAAGAGGTAATTGTCACAATGGGGCCCAGGGGCAGCATAGGGTTAAGTCATGAGGGATTGGTCTTTCAGGAGGCCTTTCAGGTGAATGCCCGGGATACCACCGGCGCAGGCGATGTCTATCACGGTGCATATATATACGGGGTACTCCAAGACTGGGACATGCCCCGCTCCATGCGCTTTGCCTCCGGGGCCGCGGCCCTAAAATGCACCGAGATAGGTGCACAGAGCGCCATACCCGACCTTGAAACCCTCCAGGATTTCTTGGAAACAAACCCCTGAACCTGAGAGTCTTGAACGACCTTTGGTGGAATAATTGAAAGAGATCCTTGATGTAGACATCAGAAAAGAAGAAGTAACTGACCCTGCAATACAAAAAAAATTAGTCCTGCTCCTTTCGACCGTTATCTTCTTCTCTGTTCTCAACACCACTATGTTCAATGTGTCACTCCCGGACATAGCGCAACAGTTTCGCCTCCTCCCCTCACAGGTGAGCTGGGTGGTGAGTGGTTATGTGATCTTTTTTGCCATCAGCTCGGTTACCTATGGCAGGCTTGCCGATACATACTCAATAAAAAACCTCATCATAATCGGGCTCATATTGTTCAATACCGGATCACTCATCGGTTTCCTGTCCCATTGGTATCCCATGCTGATCGCCGCACGCATGGTGCAGGCCTCGGGTGCCGGGGCGATACCGGCCCTTGGCATGCTGATTGCCACAAAATACTTTCCGGTTTCTGCAAAAGGCGGGGTGCTTGGCGTACTGGCATCCACCGTGGGCTTGGGCGCCGGCATAGGCCCCATCCTCGGTGGTTTCATAACCGGCACTTTTCACTGGCGGTATCTCTTTATCCTTTCAACAATTACCCTCTTTACCCTCCCATCTTTCAGGCGCCGCCTGCCTGATCACACCAGCCGGCCTGACAGATTCGATACCCTAGGCGCCCTCCTTATGGTGGCTTCGATCGGCTCGCTTCTTCTCTTTATTACCTTGACCATGTGGTGGACCCTGCCTCTTAGTATGATCCTGATGCTCTTTTTCCTGGTGCATATCAACAGAAGAGAGACACCTTTTCTGACCCCTTCCCTGTTCCGCAACCAGCCCTACCGCAACATGGTCCTCATCGCCTTTCTCTCCTTGAGTACGGTCTTCGGCTCGCTGTTCATGACGCCTCTTATGCTCAGGGACTTGAATGAACTCGGAACCGGCAACATTGGGCTTGTGATGTTTCCCGGGGCCATGACGGCCGCTGTCTCAGGGACCATCGGCGGAAGATTCGTAGACAGAAAAGGGAGCATACCCGTGGTATATGCGGGGATGACCCTCCTGATAACAGGGTTTATTCTCCTTTCGACCTTCGCAGGGTTGGAGCCGTGGGTTATTACCCTGAACCTGGTCCTATGCTACATGGGGTTTTCCTTATTGCAGTCTTCCGTCGCCCACATTGTTTCTTCAACCCTTCCAAGGGAACAGATGGGCATCGGTATGGGAATGTATAATCTCTTCTTCTTCATGTCCGGGGCCTTCAGCACTGCATTCATCGGAAAGCTGCTCGATATATCAAGGGATGACACACCAATCAACCCGCTCACAGCTATAGTATCCGCAGGGCCTTACAGCAATCTCTTCTTGTTGCTGGCCGGGATAGTGATCGTCGCTGCATCATTGTTTTATGTGTCCATGCGGCGTACTGCCAAAATTCAGGCCCCCTCTCCTCTTGCTTAGCGGATAATTTAGCTTGCATTGGATCTCACCTTGGTATACAATTGAGCCTCAATTGGAGGTGAAATCATGAAATTTTTAAGCGTTAGAGATCTTAAGACAAAGTCATCCCAGGTTTGGAAAGAGCTCCCCGATCAAAAAGATATGGTCATTACCAGCAATGGCAGACCCATCGCCATCCTTTCATCGATAACCGAAAACAACCTGGAGCAAGTCTTATCAGCATTTCGCCAGGCGCGAGCAATGGAGGCAGTAACTTCCATTCAGTATGAATCCGTACGCAAAGGGACTGATAAAATTACTATGGATGAAATTGATGACGAAATAAGATCGGTTCGATCTAACCGTAAAAGATGAAAATCGTACTGGATACAAATGTTCTTGTCTCAGGCCTTCTCACCCCATTTGGGTCAAGCGGTGAAATAGTCCGCATGGTTTCGGCGGGCATTCTTATTTTGCAGTATGATTCGCGAATACTATTGGAGTACCAGGAAGTCCTTTATCGGCCTAAATTTCAATTCCATAAGGAACATATTGATACCCTTCTTGCCTATGTAAAACAGAATGGCCAGGTAATCCCAGCCACTCCATTGAGGCAGCGCCTACCTGATCCGGATGATGAACCTTTTCTTGAAATTGCCATTGCGGGAAGGCCTGCATGCTTAATTACTGGAAATAAATCTCATTTTCCACAGCAATCTCGGCAGGGATTGAAAATCTTATCACCTTCTGAATTTATCGATAGGCAAGCTCGCTATGCGCCATGACGACCTCGGAATTTTTTTGCATTTTCCATGCTATCAACGCCATCATATAATATATGGAAAAACCAATAGGATTTTTTCCATATTTTACATATCATTATCGTAATAGATGGAAAATTTTCCACCTATCTATACTGTACAAATAAAAACGAATGCAATCAAGGTGAAAACATGAGCAGAGAGAAAAGCATAGCAGCCCTGATAAAAAAAAGCCGTGATTCGATGGCCTCACTTAAAAACGACTATCAAACGTCACTTAAGGCTAAAGAGGTGTCGGAAGAGCTTAAGGTTGATATCAAGAATATCCTTGAAAACTTGCGTTCCTGCTTGGACTATATAGCCCGAGATGTTTACGAAAAGTTCATTTCCGGTACTCCTGGCAGGCTTTATTTCCCCATTCGTCATACTGCCAATGAATTCCAGCAGGTTATTTCGCGGGATTACCCTGGTTTGGATCAGTCGGCTCCAAATGTTTATGCAATAATAGAAAAAATGCAGCCATATAATGACCCCTGGCTTAGGAAGTTTAATCGACTCAATAACGATAATAAGCACGAAGACCTAGTGGAGCAGACACGCACTGAAACAAGACGGGTTACTGTTTCGTCAAAGAGCGGCGGCAGTTCAGTGTCATGGGGTCCTGGTGTAACATTTGGATCTGGCGTTTCCGTTATCGGTGTGCCAATCGATCCCCGTACTCAAATGCCCGTTCCAAATACAATCACGGACACCAAAGTAGAGATATGGGTAGACTTCAAGTATCGCGATAACAATGAATCGGTAATCCCCTTTTTGGACAAGTCAGTCGACAAAGTCGAATCGGTATGTAATTCTATTCAAGGTTATCTATGAATATGGTAGGCAGCTAACAAAGCTTTTGCAGCGGAGCGCAAAAAGCGCGCGCCCGCTGAAAAGCAACGTTCGGAGCAAGAAGATGAAGAAAGGGAAACGGGTCATGCTCAAGGGCAAGAAACTGGCCAAACGATTGACTGGCATCTCGACGCCGATCGGAGGTGTGAGCTGGACACCTCCAACCGACGAGTGCGACGTCGCGAAAGAACTCCTGGTTTTTCTCGAAGACCGACGCGCCCTCTTCATGCCATACCATATGGAAGTCGGACTGTTTGTCGTGCGTTCAGTGGAGGAAATCCGCAAGCGCCTGACCGAGGACCTTCAGAGGATCGATCGCTCAAGTGTTCTCGGCCAATCCATCGCGGCGATGCGCGCCAGCTACCGCAAGTTCATGACACAAACACAGGGTGATCCCAGGACCCATCACTGGCACATGGAGGGCACGATCTGGCAGGCTCTCGGGGAGCTGAGAGGCATTTTTGGCTTGCACATTGCTCGCATTGCTTGCGCCTACGATCTTGAGATCGAAGCACAACTCGAGCCGATACTCCCGGCGGAATACGAAAAGGAATAGCTCCGAATCAGCGCTTTCACCCTACTCGGAACCCGCGGCGGGTTCCTCGAGGGTGAAGCGTGTCGTTGTGCTTCTAATGAAGAATACATGAAATGATTGAAGGTCCATACATTCCCCACTTATTCGGCGAGAAAATAAAGCAACTCTACAAATCACACAGGGGTTGGTTTACCTGTGCCGTACATCATTCAATTCCATGGCCAGAAAAAGATGTTCTCGTTCATTATGACGGAGAGGATTATTTTTTAAGAGGTTTAAAGGAGCGCGGAGACGAACTTAGTTCAGCGTGTATTTCCATGAGAATGTCAGACAAGTCTGAACTTCATAATATTCTCAATAAAATTTTTATATTTTGCTCTGTCCTTGGATGGTTTAAACGCGGTTATGTTGATGTTGTTGGGTACACTTATGGCAGCTACCCAATTTTTTATGGTTCAGGTTCACAGCCATTTATGCCAGTAATGTGTTCTGGGAAATATGGATTTAATTGCAATTACATACCAATCATTAGAGACGAGAGTACAAGAAAGGCCCTTGCTTTTTGGCGAGAGGGACTTCGCCTTGAACATATTCATGAAGGGTTCTCGCTATTGAGTTTTTATAAAGTCATCGAGTCTCAATTTAAACAGGGAAAAAAGAAAGGAGAATGGATAAACGCAGCAATCTTAACTTTAACTGGTAAAGCCGGAGATCGTGTGAAAGAGCTTCAAAACGAGAATATTGACCCTGGACTCCATGTATTTAAAAGTTGCCGCTGTTCAGTTGCTCATGCGTCATTGGATGACCAAATTGTTGATCCAGATATTCCAGAGGACAGAGTTCGCATCCAGAAAGATCTTGTAGTTGTCCATGCCTTGGCAGAGAAGTTCATACGAGAAGAACTTGGTGTTCCAGATGAAATGGATATTCATAGGGAACGAAATGCATTAGCTCCTTTAAAGGACTACATAGATTCGCATCATATAGAAACCTTACGGGAGGGGGGAACTGTCCCCAGAAAACAACTAGGATTGAATGGCTTAGAAATTTCTGTGAATCATTGGCCGCATGAAGCCTTGGAGCCCTTGAAGAATTTAGTCCTGAAAGTAAAATCTGCCCATGATGGTTTGGTAAATGTAAGGGCTGAAAATAAAGACAAATCCATTTCGCTATCATTCCTGTTCAGTTTTATTGACAACAAAGCTGGCCCCAATCTTGAGGAAGGTGAATGTTTGTTTGTAGAAGAAGGAGCGATTGGTGAAAACAAAATTGCCTTTCATGAATACCGCAAGGCGGTAATTGGTAATGGCATTATTGAGTTGCAACTACCGAGCGGTCAGAAAATCGTATGCGAAATAGTTATTCCAGTAAATATTGATATAGGCAGAACATTTGACCACATTGACCAAAGAATTGAAGAAATTAAAAAAATTGCACAACAATTTCATTCAGCGGATGGCGGGAACGTCGGCGGCGCTGACGCGGCAAGTGCAGGTGGCGCCACCGCTGATGAATGGCGTTAGCGCGGCGGTACGCATACCAATAGAGGTACATATGAAGGCAAGAATCTATGTGGAAACGACAATTGTCAGCTACCTCACCGCAAAGCCGAGTAGAGACCTGGTCATTGCAGCACACCAGCAAATCACTCAAGAATGGTGGGAAGCGCGACGACACTCTTTTGACTTATTTATATCGGAACTGGTCATCCGTGAGGCTGGAGGCGGGCATGAAGACGCAGCCCAAAAGCGCCTTGAAGCTCTGAAGGAGATCGATCTCCTCGAATTGAACGAAGAGACACTGCATTTGGCAAGAGAGCTTGCGCAGAGAGGTCCCATACCTGAGAGAGCAAAGGAAGATGCGCTTCATATTGCCCTGGCTACAGTACACGGGATGGATTATCTTTTAACTTGGAACTGTCGTCACATCGCGAACGCTGAAATTCGTAAAGGCGTGACATCGGTGTGTACGTCCCTGGGGTATGAGACTCCCGTTATCTCCACTCCAGAAGAACTCATGGGAGGGTAAAGCCATGTGGAAGGATCCAATCGTTGAGGAAGTAAGGAAAATTCGTGAAGAGCATGCTGCGCGATTCCGCTTTGACCTCAAGGCTATCTATGATGATTTGAAAGAAACAGAAAGGCGGTCCGGACGAAAGATAGTTAGCCTGCCGCCGAAGAGATTGAAAGAAAGGCAGGCTAAACTCGCATCCTGAAAAGAGGGACGACCTTAAGTAGTAAAATAATTTTGCAAGGCAGTCTAGTGGATGGCTTGCTGCCACTGGTGACTTCAGTTATGTCCAATAACCCATGAAGCCGATTCACTTCGGCAAAACCATTTTAAAGAGGTGAAGAAATGAAAGGTGTTGAGTTTGTAATCGACGGAGAGGGTAAGAAGAAAGCTGTGCTTATCAATCTCAAAAGGCATCGAGACCTCTGGGAGGACTTCTATGACACTCTTCTGGCTAAAGAGCGTGAATCTGAACCACGTGAATTGCTTGACGAAGTTAAGAAAAGAATTTTGGGGCAGGCTTAAATGGCTCTGTATGAGATCACTTTCGCTCGTACGACTGTGCTGGGCATTGCCCAGATTCTAGTGGTGCTTCGACTTTCAGCTCAGGTACTGGTGATCATCTGGATATGGTGGGCTGCCCGGAAAACCGGATGAATGCAAGAATGGGGTCACCTAGATTTGTGAATTGTAATGTTTTATCCTTGCCTTTAAACCATGTTTTGAACTCGGAGGAGGATGGCTAGACCCTGGAGAGTAGAACTGATCGCCCAGACAGACTGCGGTCCTTTCCTGAAGGAGCCATGATGGCAATACACGAGATGATAAAGAACCGGATTCTTGATGCAATCACATCGTACCGCGATGAAATGCTCGATTTCATCGAGGCACTGGTGACTATACCTACAGAGAATCCTCCGGGCAGATCGTACCGGGAGTGTGTTGAAGTCATTGCGAGTAAGCTGCAGGAAATTGGGTTGGATTCCACTGTACTGGAGGTGCCTGGCGCCAACGGACAGGGCGAGACGATAGAGGAAACCAAGGCTAGTCTGCGTCAGGCTATTGAGTTGA
>CAYVMN010000096.1:0-17236 GCA_964452575.1 uncultured Desulfobacteraceae bacterium
CGCCGGTTCTGAGTCTCTCTCATACTCAGCATCCCCATCCTGGGCCTAGCCCCGCCCTTTCAAGGTCTTTTCGGACTTGAGGATGCGGCGGAGAACTGATCTGCGGCGGTGAACCCATGAAGCTTGTCGAATAAAGATGATTGTTCCCTGCTTCCCCGGCGAACGCCTATTAAACATTAAAGGCGTTCTCCGGGGGCGTAGAAAACTGATATAACATCGTGGACCTTAACTTCCCATCACGGTCTCCTACAGTGTGGAGACCATGTCGGAATATTCTTGGTGAATCAAGCCGCTGTCAGATTCATATCCTTCCTTCAGCATCGCCTCCTTTTCATGCTCAGAGAAATACACCATTTTCCTAATCCCACTCGGCCACGGACGATCCACCAGGATCCTGGTGCCATCTTGGGGGCCTGGCTTCTCATAGGCTCGTTTCAGCCAAATTTGCACGACCCGCCTCCCCGGAAGGTCTCCGTGCTGAGAAAAAAAATGATGCTAAGGAGATTTCACACTGACGACCTCGTAGAACCCCTTCTTCACAATCCGGTCACATACTATCCCAACAAGACGGAAATACCTGATAGACCCCGTTTACTCTTAAAGGGCGTCTGCTTGGGCCTGATCCCATCCTGAGTGCCTCAATGGTCACCGTCCATGCTACCACATGAACCCAAGAGATTCTGGATCAGCTCCCCGAGGCAGGAGGTAACGATCTGCGCAAGAACCGGAGCATCTTCAACAACATTATCCTTACCAGCACAGGGGCTGGGAGGCCTTAGGGCTGGTGATCCCTGAGATAAAAGGATCGGTTTCATGGCAGCGTCGGTGAGAATACCGATAAATACGGGTTCCATTGTGATTCTCGTCTTGAATATCCAGGATGAGGATCCTGAAAATGGAGTCAACTCGCACAAGATAAACGACATTTATCGGAGGGCTGCAGATGGGTATTTGAGTCAATATATCTCTTATACGGAATCCCAGAATGTCTCAGCGGACATCAGTGGGGCAGTCTCCGCAGCCATCATAGAGGGGAGGGAGGCCCGCACACGCACGGGTCAGGTCAAGGTTAATCTGGGCCGGGCCTGCAGATTGGTTACAAAGGGACAAGCTGTGCCTCAGATGGACTCTTCCACCCTGGAGATCCCTGTGACCCAGGTCGTGGTGTACGGCTGGTATGACAATGAACTGGGCTCTTTCTCCCACATCTTGGGAGAAACGACCATCAGGATCGCAAAGGGTCTCCTGACCCAATCATAATCGGAGAATGACATCAACCGGGCTATTCCTCTAATTCCACTTTGAGAGACAGGAACTTCAGCATATCCTTCAGAGCGATCACTCCTACGAGCTTCTCGCCGTCCACCACCATGAGACGGCTGATCCCTGTCCGGTTCATTTGTGCCAGGGCCTTTGTGGCATCCGTGTGTACCGGTATTGTATTCTCTTCTGAACATCCGTCTGCTATCTCAGCCACCGTCACTTGACCTGAGAAAGACGCCCCTGGAAATTAGTGATTCAACATACTCTATGATATCTGTTGTTGATGAGGATCTTTTTGATATGAAATAATCCGCGCCAGCCTGTGAAGCCGCCTCTCGATACTGTAATGAGTCGTAACTTGTCAAAATAATGATGAAGATATCAGAGTACAATTCTTTTATTTTCTTGGTAACCTGTAATCCGTTCTCCCCGGGAAGCCTGATATCCATGAAGATAAGCCCCGGAGGTCGGCTCTTTGTCATAGAGAGGGCCTCTTTTCCATCACCCGCCTCTTCGATACGCATAGATGGAAATCTCGAAGTCAAAATCCTTTTGAGGGTCTGACGAAACAGCTCGTTATCTTCCACTAATAAGACATTTAGCATCAGTAAATCCATGAATTTTGATCTGATCACACATGATAAAGTAAGAAAAATTCATTTCAAGAAAGATATCCAGCCAAGAAGCGCTCCGGGCTCATGAGAGAACCGGGCGTCATTACTTGGACTTTACTCCAAAATGCCGACATGGTATATAGGGTCAAGAATGTATTTTTGATGGGATGACTCTTTAATCGGAAATCATTACATGACTCAGGAGTTCTTTACATGAAAGAGAAAAAACGCGTCTTTATTGCTGAAGATCATGCAGTTCTCAGACAGGGACTGCGGTCGTTGTTAGATGCCAGTGGTGAATTCGAAGTGATCGGCGAGGCGGAGGACGGAGCGGATGCCATCCGTCGTATTACAAAGAGCAATCCTGATCTTGTCTTGTTGGATCTCAGCATGCCGAGGATGGACGGCATTTCGGTAATTAAGGATCTTAAAAGGAGATACCCTGATATCAAGATCCTGGTTTTGACCATGTTCAAGACAGAAGAATATGTTCTCGAGGTATTTAACTCTGGTGCTGAAGGTTATTGCCTGAAATCCTCAACCTACGATGAACTTTTGATGGGTATACGGGCGGTTTTGTCGGGCAAGCGATTTATCAGTCCCGAGATCTCTGATAAGGTGCTGGAAGGATATCTTGAAGGGCAAAAGACCATAAGACAAAAGTCGTCTTGGGATACGCTCACCCAGAGAGAGAGAGAGGTTCTTAAACTGGTGGGGGAGGGGTACAAGAATAAAGAAATTGGGGATTACCTGTGCATCAGTGTAAAGACAGTGGAAAAACACAGGGCCAATATCATGCAAAAATTGGACCTTCACACAGCGTCAGCTCTAACCGCTTATGCGGTTGAAAGAGGTCTCGTCACAAGATAATCTGATAATAGCTATCCAGATTCTGCAATTTCTTTATCCTCGGCGGTGAGTTCTAGGCGCGTTTAAGGAGACTCTTCGATTGGCCGGGCAGGAAGATTCAAGGTGAAACATCTTGAGCCCTGTGTTATAGAACGGGTATCGGTTTCTATTAAACTATCAGGAATTGGCAGGGGGCGGCGAACGTGAAACCGGTGGTGAATGCCTGGAGAGGGTTATGGAGCAGGGGGACTATTACGACATACTGGGAGTGGATAGCAACGCGAGTTCTTCACAGATCAAGGAGGCCTATCGGAGGCTTGCCCTGCAATATCATCCGGATCGAAACAAGGAAGACCCGGCAGCAGCCGAAAGGATGAAAGAGATAAATGAGGCCTACGCAGTAATCTCGGACCCCTCAAAAAGGCGGCAATATGATTCTCTGAGACAGACCTACGGATCGTCTGCTTATGGCCATTTCAGGCAGAGTTATTCGGAGGAGGATATCTTCAGAGGCTCCGACGTCCGGCAGGTATTCGAGGAGATCAGCAAGGCATTCGGCTTCAGGGGTTTTGATGACATTTTCAGGGAGTTTTACGGTCCGGGGTACCGGAGCTTCGAATTCCGGGGAAAGGGTTCTCTTGGGCAGGGGTTTTCGCTGGGCGGGAATCTGGGGAGAGTAATCAAGTACCTCTTGAAGAAGTCGTGGGGCGTGGAACTCCCTGAAAGAGGAAAAGACCGGTACGACAGAGTGACCATCTCGCCTGAGCTGGCAGGGACAGGCGGCAAGATAAGGTACACTTACAGAGTAAAGTCGAAGGAGCTTCTGGTGAACATCCCTCCGGGAATCAGAGAGGGCCAGCGTATCCGCTTAAGAGGGATGGGGGATAGCGGTAAGGGTGGAGCTGAAGCTGGGGATCTTTACGTAGAGGTTCGTATCAGAAGCCCCTTTTCCCAGAGGATTAGAGAGACGATGAAAGGGCTATGGCCTAGGCTCTTTAAAGGCAGGTCCTGACGCCTTGGCCTGTGGGAAGGCTTGCCCCTCCCTGGTCTCCAGACGAGAGAACAAGGAAATAGGTGCCATCATATTCTTATCTTTTCAGGAGTTTGCTGCCATAAAGTCCGGTGGGTTTGATTAGAAGTATAATTAGCATGATGGCAAAGGGGGCCATCTGGGCGAGAGGGGCATATATTAGTGACCCAAGAGAGATCACCTGCCCAACGATCAAGGCCGAAACGAGCGTGCCCTTGATGCTTCCGAGTCCTCCAATGATGACGACCATGAATACGAAGGCCAGCACCTCTAGCCCCATCTGAGGATCAACCATGATCAAGGGGGCGTGAAGGCCGCCTGCAAGCCCCGAGAGAGTACCGGCTATGATAAAGGTAAAGGTAAAGAGCCTGTAGACGTTTATTCCAAGGCCCTCCACGTGGTCAACATCTTCGATCCCTGCCCGAATCGCTTTTCCGGTAATCGTTTTATTCAAGAAGGCCCAGATCCCAACATATACGACAATTGAGATCAGAATAACGATCAGTCGATATATGGGAATCAAGGTGCCCAGGATAGTCATCTGTGCATCCAGGGGTGAAGGGACCGGACGCGGTACAAGCCCCCAGACATACTTAATTGCGCCTACACCTGCGATCAGAATCCCGAAAGAGGTTATCATGGTAAAGGTTATATCTCGCTCGTAGATGCGACGAAAGACAGACCGCTCGACCCCGAGACTGACAACTCCGGCAGCAAGCATCCCTCCAAAAGTGCCGACCCATGTATTTCCTGTAACGATAAACAGGGTATATGTGATATAGGCCCCGACCGCGTAATAGAGAAGTTGATCCAGACTGATTATGCGCATGAGCCCGAAACAAAGAGAAAGTCCGATGGCCAGCAGGAAGAAGATGCTTCCTATGCTCAATCCAAAGATGATACCAGATATCAGTAACTGCTTGTCCATGGGTCTTGCCGCCTTCCAGATAGTTACCCGGCTGAACCTCCCTTTCTGGAAATCGCTCTCTTTAGAACTGGTTCAAGGGTTCCCCAAATCCCCTTTTCGCCTGCCAGCATGATGAAGACTAAAAGCAGGCCTATAAATAGCTCCCAGTTTGCGACAAATCCACTGATCAGGTCTTTCATGCCTGTATATGCGAAGGCCCCTACGATGGGGCCATAGAGCGTACCGACCCCCCCCAGCAGAGTCACAACCACCGGGTCGGCCACCCGTGCGGGACTTGTTATCTCTGGGCTCACAAATCCGAAATAAACCGCATATAAGGCCCCCGCCAGGGCCGTAGTAGTGTTGGCGATAATGAATGCAAGCCACCTGATTCTGAAGCTATCGTATCCTAGGAATTTCAGTTTATCCTCGTTAATTTTGGCGCCAAGGCAGGCCGCGCCGTAAATAGAGTCAATCATGTGCTTGTAAAAGGCCCAGACCGCAAGGGCGACCAGAAACACAAAGATGAAGAATTCATTTGGCTTGCCCAGATCCAGTATCGGCGTGGACGTCATCTTGGTCAGGAACCACAGGCCGTTGTCTCCGTGAGTTATGGGGGCCAGGATTTTTTCCATCAAGTAAAACATGATCACTGCGAGTGCCAGATTCACAAGGGCGAAATAATCACTTCTCAGGCGCACAAAGAAAGGCCCGACGATCAGGGTCACAAGTACGCCACCCAGGATGCCGACAATTATGCCCAGATACGGATTCGTGCCGAAATAGTAGAGGTAAAACGCGGTTGAATAGGCACCGACAGCCAGATATGCCGGCTGTCCGAACGAAATAAAACCGACGTTGCCCAGCAGGAAATTGCAGCCCAGGGTGTAGATAGAAAAGATTATGATTTCATTGGCAAATGGAAGAGGCAGAAACACCCTGACCATCACCAGGAAGAAGAATGCCACTAAAAGGCCCCACCACCATTTGAGCATTCTCACCATTGAAATTTCCTTTTAATATATGCTCGCATCATTTGGCATATAATCGGGGTCACTCCAGGAATGTCATCATCACACGTTCGAGCAGAGCGTATTGAGGGCTGCTAGAGGTACTGCTCGCATACATTGTTTCTTATATCTTCATGGTCGACGATTTCACTCACCACCCTTCCCTCTTTGATGGCATATACCTTATGGGATATGGAACTTACGAGAGAAAGGTTCTGCTCTACGAGCAAGAGCGTGGTGCTCTTGGTTAATTCTTGGATAACATTTCTCAGATGAGAGACAATACTGGGCGCCAGTCCTTCCGTGGGCTCGTCGATCAATAACACCCCAGGATTTCCGATGATCGCCCTTCCGATCATCAGCATCTGCCGCTCCCCACCGCTCAAATAACCCCCTTTGCGGTCGAGAAGGCCTTTTAAGGCAGGGAAATACCCCATTACTTTTTCCCAGTTATAGTCCTTGGTGGCATAGCTTGCGAGTTCAAGGTTTTCCCTGACAGTCAAGTCCGAAAAGACTTTCTTGTCCTGCGGGACGTATTTTAGTCCCATCTTGGCGATATCGTAGGGCATGATGCCGACCAGACTCTGATTGTTCAGGCTTATGGACCCCGAGGTTGGTTTCAGGAATCCTCCGATGGTCCTTAGCAGGGTGGTTTTTCCGGCCCCGTTACGGCCGACACAGGACACCACCTCGTTCAAAAAGACCTTGATCGATACGTCAAAAAGGACCTTTGATTCACCATAGGAAACATTCAGGTTTTCGACTGTCAAAGTTGGGTGGCCGGGCATACGGTACTCCACATATTTACATGCCGATGCGATTGGGGCCAAACGCACGGTTGTCTTCTATTTTTCCGGATGATCAATCTGCCAGTAACTCTTACGCACCGCCGGCGCCTTGAGGCACTCCTCGCAAGGTCCGTCGGCAATTACTCTCCCTTCATGCATCACGGTCAGCCTTTCAATAAAATCCTGGACTTTGGATATCTTGTGTTCAACGATCAAAATCGTTTGCCTATGGGCATGTCTTCTAAGAATTTCAAGTATTCCTGCTATTTCAGCCTCGCTCAATCCGGCCAAAGGTTCGTCAAGCAGAAGAACTTTGGGCTCCGCCAGGATCGACATGCCGATCTCCAGTCGGCGCTTCTCGCCGAGGGAGAGCTGCCTGACCACTCTGTTAGAGACGTTATGAAGATCAAAGGTTTCAAGACATCCCGCTATTTTTTCCTCATTTCTGTGATATTGACGGGTAGTGAAAAACATATGGGAAAGGGACGCCTTCTTGTAGGCCCTAAAAAACGAAAGGATCAGATTGTCCATTACAGTCAGGTCGTCGAAAGTGGAGGTCAGCTGAAAGGTCCGCATCATTCCCATGGCCACCCTTTTCTTGGGTGACAGCCTAGTTATCTCTTCCCCTTTGTAGAAAACGGATCCTTCGTCCGGCGCGTAATAGCCGGTGAGCAGGTTGAAAAACGTGGTTTTTCCGGCGCCATTTGAACCGATAATTCCAGCGATCTCATTTTCATGTAACGTGTAGTCTACCTGATTTACTGCAACTACCTCTCGGAATTTCTTGGTTACGCCATTGGTTCTGATTATTTCAGGACTCGCACTGCTATTCACAATAAGATTCTCCCGGAAAGCTGCCCCCGGGGCCGAACCACGGGGCTCCAGGGGCAAAAAGGTTGTCAATAGCCTAGAGATTTAAGCGACGGCATAACGGCCTCACCGCCCATATAACCTTCCACGGAAAAGAGATCCCATTCATTTTTTTGCTCACTAGGCCCCTTACCCCTGACCAAGAAGGCTGCATATTTATAAACGGCGGCATGATCTTCTCGCCAGCGGGCAGGTCCCTTCACACACTTAAATTTCCCTTCATTGGACATAAGTGCCTTCGAGACCCCTTGGGGATCGAATGACCCGGCAGTCTCGAATCCCCTGAACATCTCCATGTAGGCAACATAGGCAATGGTGGCATAGGAATCTGGAGGTCTGTTGTATTTTGCCCTGTAAAGATCTGTAAATTCCTTGGCACTCTTTCCCACTGCCGGGTCTTTCAACCCGCTCAAATCATAATAGAAATAGTGCATGGAATAGACCCCTTCCAGGGCTTTGGGGGGAATTCCCTTGGCTACAACATTAGTAATGAAGGCATTAAAGATGGTCATCTCCTGGTTTAGGCCCATCTGGTAGCACTGTTTGAGCAATGCGACCGCATCTCCTGCAAATTGGGCAGAAATGAAAACATCCGGCTTGGCAGCCCTCACCTTCTGCAAGATAGTGGTGTAGTCACTCGTCCCCTTTGAGACTTCGTCATAGCCTACAATTTCGGCGCCGTATTCCTTGGCCGCTGCATAAACGCCGTCTCGAATGTCCCAGCCCCAACTGTCGGCTCTGGCCAGGAAGAAAATGCGCTTTTTCCCCAGCACCTTGATTGCAGCGGATCCATCCATGAATCCGACCGTCCAGGGGCTATAGGCCACGGCGAAGGTGGTGTCGGAGAGTTTTCCTTTTTCAAAGGCCTCCTTTGCCATCACACAGACAGGGAAGTAGGGCAACGGATCTTTCTTGACCACGGCATTGATGGCAAAGGAAAGGGGCGCCCAGGTCTGGCCACCTACGGCCTTCACGCCTTCACCTCTCATATACCGGAAGCGTCTAACGCCCACATCCAGTTTGGCTTCGTCATCGGCAACGACCCCTTCCACCTTCACCTTACCCCAGGGCATTTTGAGTCCGCCTCTCTTATTGACAACATCTATCGCCAGAAGCGCACCTTCTTTTTGAGTTTCCGCTACCGCTGCAAATGTTCCTGTCAGCGGGAGCAAAATGCCGACCTTGATATTGTCTGGGTTTGCGGCAAGAGCTGAATTAATAAGAAAGGTTGAAACCAGCATGGTTGCAGCGGAAAAGATAAGTAGTTTTTTCATTTTGTCCCTCCTAATAAGTCGTTTGTTAATGAACTTTTCCGCAACGGGTTGCGGAAAACCCTTAGACAATAGGCCAAACAAACATCATGGGATTAACTCCAAGAGACAAAAAGACCTGTCAGAATCCGAAGTAGGTTCACATCACCTCCTTATAATAATGGTTTGTATGCCATTAGTATCCCGCACTCCTGTTTTCAGAAGACCATCCCCGGACGGGAAGGCAAACGGCAATGAATGTTTTGTCTGCAACGGGTAAGATCGTAAATATTTAACAGTGGAAGGGTTGCAAGTCAAGGGAAAGGGGAAAGCGGGGTGGAACCGGTTTATGAATTCGGTCATCAAATCGGGCTTTACAAGATATCCGGGAAACTGATACAAAAATAAATTGATATGGCCATCGAACATTCTCAAACGGGGATAGAAGAGGAGGAGCGGATGAAAGAGGTAAGAGGTTGAAGAGGCCCTCGAATTCGAAATTGTATCTAGCCGTTTTTTGACAAGGGGCGTTTTCGGTCTAAGGAGGTATGTATGGCATTGTTATCAGAAGTCAAGAAACACTACGGAAAACTAAGACTCCTCATTGACGGGGAATGGATAGATTCTAAATCTACAATAGTCAACGAAGATAACAATCCTGCCACCGATGAGGTGATTGCAGAATTCCCTGAGGCTACCATGCAGGAGGCGCGAGAGGCCGTGGAAGCAGCCCATCGTGCCTTTCAAGGGTGGAAGGATGTGGCCATGCGGGAGAGGGCCCGGATGCTCTTTGACATGCGGGCGAAATTTGAAGAGCAATCTGATGAACTAGCGCGCATACTCACACAGGATCACGGGAGGACCATTGGCGAGGCAGTCGGTTCGGTGAGGCGGGTGATAGAAAACATCGAATCCGCATGTTCGGCCCTGTATGGCCTGGCAAAGCAGAACGAGCATATGGATCAGCTTGCGAGCGGTATTGACCAGTACCTGATCTGGGAGCCGCTGGGCGCCTTTCTGATTGTCACCCCGGGTAACATTCCCATGCATGCCTGGTCATCGTTTGTACCCTATGCCCTTGCCGCCGGTTGCACGGTTGTTGTGAGCCCCAGCAGGCAGGACCCTGTGGCTGCCGAGGCCATCTGCCGAGTGGCCCAGGAGGTAGGCTTTCCGCCAGGTGCCATCAATCTCGTCCATGGAGGGAGACATATCAATCGGGAGATACTAACACAGCCCCAGATAAAGGGGGTGGGGTTTATTGGTTCCAATCGGGCCGGTCATGAGCTCTTCGAACTGTGCGGCAGGCTCAAGAAGACCTCCTCAATCAACGGGAATGGCAAGAACTATCTGGTCGTTATGCCGGACGCGGACCTTGAGAGCGGGATCGAATGGATGCTGAGGGCCGCCTTTGGTATGTGCGGTCAGCGGTGTCTGGGCATGGATAACATAGTAGTCATTGGGGACATATATGATGAGGTGAAGAACAGATTTAAGGAGGCCGCTGCGAGCATGAAACTGGGCTATGGCCTGGATGAGGAAACGGATAACGGGCCTATGACCACAAAGGCGGGCAGGGACCGGGTGATCGAGTGGATCAGGAAGTCGTTAGAAGAGGGTGCGAGGGTGGTGCTCGATGGAAGGACCGCTAAGGTAGAGAATTATCCCAACGGTTACTTCCTCGGCCCGACCATCCTTGAGGGTGTGGATGTTGATATGGCCATGGCCAAGGAGGAGGCCTTTGGCCCGGTGGCTTCACTGATCAGGGGCGATAGCCTTGAGCAGGCCATAGAGTGGATCAACACCAAGACCAATCTCGGGCACTCGGCATGTATCATGACGGCCAGCGGAAAGAGCGCGCGTCAGTTTACCAGAGAGGTCAATGTGGGCAACGTAGGTATTAATGTGGGAGTGGCACAGCCTTACGCGTTCTTCCCTCTGGGATCCAGGAGGGAATCCTTTGTTGGGACGGCCAAGTCAAGGATAGCATCCATGAGGATGTTTATGGATGAAAAGACAGTTACCGCAAGGTGGGTATGATTGGGCAGGCGATTACGTGCGTCTTGGGAGGACTGAGGGCGATTTGAGGGAAGAAAGAATAGGGGTTATCGTTACAGACATCCAGGGGGATTTCACAGAATGGAAGAACGGCTCCCTGGCAGTGCCTGGTACGGACAAGACCTTCGTTGAGAAGGTACAGAAAGCGACCGACAGGATGAACAGGGAAGGGTTTGTCCTCTTCGCAACGCAGGACTGGCACCCAAGTGATCATGTGTCCTTTTATACCAACAACCCTGGGAAAAGACCCTTTGAGACAGCCGTAATTGAGGGAAGAAACCAGATCATGTGGCCCCCACATTGCGTACAGGGGACGGAGAATGCCAGAGTCCTTGTGGATGAGAGCGCCTTGCAGGCAATCGTGAAAAAGGGGCAAGATTCCAGATATGATAGCTACTCAGGTTTTCAGGATGATGGTGGACAAGAGACCGAGATGGACCGGATTCTGAAGAAAAACAAGATCAAGAGGCTTGTAATTTACGGCATCGCAACGGATTACTGCGTGAAGGCAACTGCCATGGATGCGAAAGAGGCGGGATACGATGTTATTGTCATCAAAGGGCTCTCAAAAGGGGTATCCCCCGATACCACACAGAAGGCCCTTGACGAAATGGAGTCCAAAGGGATCACAATCCTTGAGGAGCTGGACCTGAACGTGATAAGAGATGTATGAAAGGTGTGAATAGGGAGGTATGAGAATGGCAAAGCTCCTGCTCAAGAACATCGGGAGAGTTGTAAGCGGCAAGATAGGGGAGCCGATCCTCCAGGCAGACGCCATCTGGGTAGAGGACGGGATGATAAGGCAGGTAGGTCAGTTTGAGGCGGGGGAAGAAAAATGGGCCAATCGGATCATCGACTGCGCAGGGACCACGGTGTGCCCGGGTCTGATCGACTCCCACTGTCATCCTGTGCTGGGTGATTTCACACCAAGACAGAATCAGATGGGTTTTCTGGAAAGCGAGCTCCACGGTGGGGTCACGACGGTCATCTCCGCCGGGGAGGTCCATCTTCCTGGAAGGCCCAAGGATCCGGCCGGGGTGAAGGCCTTGGCAATACTCGCAGCAAAATCTCTTGGGAATCTGAGACCCGGTGGCCTCAAGGTAGAGGGTGGGGCCGTGATCCTGGAGAGAGGCCTCACGGAGGAAGACTTCCATGAGATGGCCAGAGAGGGGGTCCGTATTGTGGGGGAAATAGGTCTTGGATCCGTAAAGACGCCAGAGGATGCCGGCCCAATGGTAAGGCTGGCCAAGAAGTACGGCATGACCGTAATGATGCATACTGGAGGGACATCGGTTCCCGGGAGCTCAACGGTCACGGCAGAGCATGTAATCAAGACGGATCCGGACGTTGTCTCTCACATGAATGGGGGGCCGACAGCGGTATCCATTAAAGAGGTGGAGAAGCTGGTCACCCGGACCTCTATGTTCCTGGAGATAGTCCATTGTGGAAATCCCAAGGTCGCGGTGGAGGCTGCCAGACTGATAGGGGAGCGGGGTGCCCTAGATCGGGTAATTATCGGAAATGACGCCCCATCCGGCACGGGCGTCATCCCATTGGGGGTTCTCAGGGTCATAAATCTTCTTGCAGGCCTTACGCCGGTGAAACCGGAAGAGGCCATATGTATGGCCACTGGCAATACGGCACGGGCATACAAGCTGAACCGTGGGACGATTGAGGAGGGGAGAGAAGCGGATCTGGTAGTCATGGATGCCCCCATGGGTTCGGTAGGCGATGATGCCCTATCGGCCCTATCGGCAGGGGATATACCGGGAATCTCAATGGTCCTGGTGGATGGAGAGATTGTGGTTGAAAAGAGCCGAAATACGCCGCCCCCTGTAAGGCATGCCTCCTTGGGGAAGGCGTAGGTTCCAATGGAATAGAATGGGTATAAAGGTAGACACAGAGAGGTGTTCAGGGTGTGGTATCTGTGTCCAGGATTGTCCTGTGAGTGCCCTTCGTCTCAAGAAAAAAAAGGCCGTCATAGGAGAGGGGTGCACCCTTTGCTCTGCCTGTGTCCGCAATTGCCCTGAAGAGGCGTTGAGCGTTGAAGGAATGCCTTCCTCAGATAGGGTCCAGTGTGGCGCATGCCCCATCTTCTGTTGGATCAAAGAGGGATATCCGGGGGCGTGCCGGCGCTACAGGAACCAGAGGGGCAAACTGATACGGATCGGGACCATCCATCCATTTCGTGAGGTCGAGGAGATTGTCGGGCCGGAACTGCCCGCCCTTATACAGCGGCCTTTGATTACGGGTATGGGTGCCGGGACCACCTATCCGGACTCCAGGCCTGCGCCCTATATAGTCAAAGCCAATCGCGAGGGTGTGGATGTTGTAACAGTGGTTACTGAGGCCCCTCTCAGCTACAGCTCTATACTGGTCAAGATAGATACTGATCTCCAGGTGGGCGATGAAGGCGCTGCTGTATTGAAGGGAAAGAGAAAGGTAGGGATGGTGACGACAGAGCAGTATGGCTCCAAGATGCTCTCGATCGGCGGTGTGAATCTCCTCACCGGGAAGGATGGACTCTTGGTGGCCAGAATGATCGCCGATCTTGCCAACAAGAAGGCGGTCAAACTCAATATCCGTGGGGGAAGCCGACTCGAATTGCAGGTGGGCCAGGCCCCCATCATCGATGGTATAAGGGTCGAAAAGATGAGGGTCGGTTGCGGGAGTGCCGCCTTGGGCCTATTTGCACCCATCTTGAAGGACTCTGCCGATGAGGTGATCATACTGGACTCTCATCTCACGGGCCTCCTCAGTGAACATGCATCTGGCCGATTTGTAGGTGCGAGGCCCTCGGGCGTAAAGCTCAGGTTCAGGCAGAGCTCCCCAGGGCGCTACTTCGGGGACCGCGGCAAGGGGTGGGGTGGGACCTCGATCGCCAACCCGAGGGACGTCATCGCAGAGATAGATTCAGAGGTTGCGTGGGCCGGGATGCAGATCCTGATTACCGAGACAACGGGCCAGAGGGCATGCCTGTTTGAGCTGGGTCAAGACGGACATCTGTATGAGATCCCTATCTCAGGGCCTGCTGTGGAGGCAGTGAATGTCATCTCCTCGAGTTGCGAACCCTCCCGGGTCTCAGGGATCTACATTGGAGGGGCCGGGGGGAGCGCCAGGGCAGGGGTGGCACATCATCCCTTGGGGTTGACCCAGGCCATACACGAACGAAGGGCCGCTCTTACCATTGGTGGGGCACCTACCTTCATCCTTCCTGGAGGAGGGATCAATTTTATGGTGGATGTTGAGCGAATTAAGACCGGTTCATTCTATTGGACCCCCACCCCGGCCACTATCTGCCCAATCGAGTATACAATGGAGCTCCAGGACTACCGAGAAATGGGGGGGGCACCAGGAGGCCATGAGACCCTTCAGTTCAAAGGAGCCGGTCGCAATCTGTGACCAATTTCAAGTCTCACCCGCAGGTGATACTGGTTCCTGATCTGGAAATGCCAGCCCCACCTTTCGGGTGATGGGATACAAAGGAGGCTTTATTATGGAGGTGCGAAAATATGTAACCATCTTGGAGGAGATCCACATAGAAGGCGGCTGCAAAATGGAGCCCCCTGGTCGGAGGGCCGCCGCTATAGCCGTCATACGAAACCCCTTTGCCGGGAGGTATGTTGAGGACCTGTCTCTCTTGATAGATGCAGGGGAAGAGCTCGGTGGAGTGCTTGGGAAAATGGCTGTAGATGCCCTGGGAATTGCCCCTGAGAACGCAGAAAGCTATGGAAAGGGGGCAATCGTCGGTGAAGGGGGAGAGCGTGAGCACGCGGCGGCCATTCTTCATCCCAAGTTGGGCAAACCCTTTCGCGACTCGGTGGGCGGGGGAAAGTCCTTGATCCCTTCGGCAAAGAAAATGGGAGGCATGGGGACAGAGATAGATGTGCCCATCAATTTCAAGGACGCGGCCTTTGTGCGCTCCCACTTTGATGCAATGACAGTAAGGGTCGATGATGCCCCCAGGTCGGACGAGATCGTGGTGGCGCTTGTAGTCACCGATTGCGGGAGGCCTCATCCGCGCATTGGAGGGCTCAGGAAAGAGGAGGCCAAGATGGAGGACGGCCTCAGGTAGTTGGAAGGGGAGGCATTCTGGGAAGGCGCGATCAACAGATAAAGGTAGATAGTCTGGCACGGCTATTGCTGTATGTTCTGGGGCGGAATCCGCACGAATTTGGGCTTGTCCCGGATAAGGAAGGGTTTGTGACATACAAAGAGCTCGTTCAGGCCCTTAATGAAGAGCCGGGGTGGCGGTATGTGAGACAGTCGCACATCCATGAGGTCCTCTTAGGGAAGAACAGGGAACTGTTTCAGCCTCTAGAAAAACGAATCAGGGCAACTGACACTCACTGGGAACTGGATTTGGGGAGGCCGTCATCGACCCTCCCTGCGATCCTTTATACGCCTGTGAGGAGAAAGGCCCACCCCGTGGTGATGGAAAAGGGGTTGAGATCGGCTGAAGGCCGGTACCTGATTCTGTCCAGCGATAGAGACATGGCGCTGAGGACTGGCAAACGACGGGACCAGGACCCTGTGGTCCTGGAGGTTTTGGCGAGGGTCGCCGGGAGTGAAGGGGTAAAGTTCTATGTCTTCGGGGACCTTTTCTTGGGCATCGAAATTCCGGCCAAGTTTATCGCCGGGCCCCCGGTCTCCAGGGATGTTTTGGAAGGGAGGAGGACCGAGACCTCAAAAAAAGAAGCGGCCCCCAAAAAGAGGCCTTACGAGGCACCAGGAACCTTCCTGCTTGACCTGGCCAGGGACCCGGACCCCTACCGAAGGGCCAAAGGAAGAAAGCGGAAGGGTTGGAAGGAGGAGGCCAGGGGGCAGAGGAGAAGGAGGCACTCCTGACCCATAAACACAGGATGCGGGGCCTTTGGCAGAAAAAAGGAAAATTCTGAGGAGGAGTTAGATATGTGGTCCCGTTGGGCCTTATTGACAGACCTATATCAGCTGACCATGGTGGGCGGGTATGTCCTGAAAGGAAAGAAAGATCAGTGGGCGAACTTTGACTACTTCTTTCGCAATGTCCCGGACGAAGGGGGATATTGTATCCTGGCAGGCCTCGCGGACGTGATCGATTATGTCCAGAATCTTCGGTTCAGCCAGGCAGACCTGTCATACCTTGAGGCACTGGGTATCTTTTCCAAAGAGGTCCTGGAGTACCTGAAGAAATTCATTTTTAGAGGCGACATGTGGGCAATTCCTGAGGGAACGGTGGTTTTTCCCCGCGAGCCGTTGATCCGGGTGACGGCCCCGCTGCCAGAGGCCCAGCTCATAGAAAGCACCTTGCTCAACATCATGAATTTCCAGACCCTTATCGCCACAAAGGGGGCCCGCGTGCGCTGGGCGGCGCAGGGAGATCCTGTCATCGATTTCGGGCTTCGTAGGGCACACGGGCCTGATGGGGCCCTGATGGCGTCTCGCGCGGCCTACATTGGTGGCGTGGATGCTACATCCAACGTCCTTGCGGGGCGCCTTTACGGGATACCGGTGCGTGGAACCCACGCCCACTCCTGGGTGGAGAGTTTTCCGGACGAGTTGGGGGCCTTTCAGGCCTATGCGGAGGTCTACCCGAATTCATGTCTCCTTCTGGCCGATACCTATGATACGCTCCGAAGCGGGGTTCGACATGCAGTGCAGGTGGGCCGCGATCTGAGGGCGGAAGGACATGAGCTCTGGGGGATACGCCTTGATAGCGGGGATCTGGCGTATCTGAGCAAGGAGGCCAGGCGTATGCTGGATGAGGCAGGTTTCCAGAATGCCGCCATCGTTGCCTCAAGCGATCTTGACGAGTGGATCGTGGAAACCCTGAGAAGACAAGGGGCGCGGGTGAACGTATGGGGGGTCGGCACAAGGCTTGTCACGTCGTTTTCATGCCCTGCGCTGGGTGGTGTATACAAGCTCACTGCCTTGGACGAAGGGGGAGAGCGGATGGTGCCCAAGATTAAACGCTCCGATAACCCGGAAAAGATCACGGATCCCGGCGTCAAGAAGGTGGTGAGGGTATATGACCAAAAGGGAGGGATGAGAGGGGATGTCATTTTCAGGTCAAAAGAGCGAATCCCCATGGGTCGGTCTTTCCGCGCCTACCACCCGATTTTTCCTCACGTATTCAAGACCTATCCAAGGCGTTTCCGTACGAAGGAACTTATGGTCCCTGTATTTCAAAAGGGTAAGCTGGTGTATCAGAGTCCCTCGGTCCACGACATTCGGAAATACACCCTTGAGAACCTGAATCAACTCGACCCTGCCTACAAGCGTTTCCAAAATCCCCATACATACCACGTGAGCCTGAGCCAGTCTCTTTATAGGATCAAGGAGCGCCTGCTCCGGCAGGCCGCAGAGAGGGAGATGGTGGAGTCTGATGAGTAGCCCTGTCGGGGCTGCTGGTTATCTATGGCACTTGTAACACTTTAGCGCTTTGAAAACGCTGAGGAGCAAGAGGACCGCGAGGGTCTTTTTTCCAAAGGACGTAACCCAAATTCTTCACAGCCTCTGGCACGCCCCCTTACCTTTAAATACAGGTTCTGCCAGGCAGGGGAGAGGGCTCTTCATAGGGACGTCCTCCTATGGGGCTGTTCCGTAACGAGGTTCAAGACC
>CAYVMN010000097.1:0-16924 GCA_964452575.1 uncultured Desulfobacteraceae bacterium
GACCACCACTTCGCCCCAGTACGTTCTTGCCCCTTACTGGACCACCGACATCCTACTCGAACAGCGTATCTTGCATCACTGGCTCTTGTCTTTTCAGGCCAGCAACCTGTTCAACAAGGAATACGACACCTACCTCGCGTCCTTCACAGACCCAGCCACCTCGGAGAGGACCGTGGCAGGCTTTCCCGGGGCGGGCCGGTCCTTACTTTTCACGGTTTCTTTTGAATATTAAACCATGGTCCTCACTCGAATTCCGGGTTTGGGCTTTAGGCCCTAGCAGGGCTCAAAAGAAGATGGAGGTTGGAATATGAAGTCTGGTATCCTATGCATCAAAACTGCTCTCTTTCTCCTGGCCACTTTCTTATGGTCTACCTTCGCCTTTTCCTATCCCCTTCAATTCCTGGATGGGGATGGAAAAACCATTGTGATCAAGGAGCGTCCTTCTCGGGTCGTCTCCCTTGTACCTGCAATTACCGAGATCCTCTTCAGAATAGGGGCAGGAGATGCGGTAAAAGGAATTACCTATTACAGCAACTATCCCTCCGAAACGGCCCTTGTGGACGTTGTTGGCGGTTTCCATTCCCCCTCTATTGAGGCCATTGGGGCCCTGAGGCCTGATATCATTTTTGTCTCGGACCTCCAGCGAGAAGTTAAGGCCAGGTTTGCGCGCCCGGGGTGTCAGGTCATCCAATTGGGGCCCAGGACAATCCAGGAGATCTATCAAAATATTGAACTCCTCGGAAATGTCTTCAATCAGGAACATCTGGCACAGGCCCTTGTTCAAAAGATCAGGGAAGACATGCAGGTGATTTCCAGGAAGGTGGCCAAGATTCCTCCACTCAAAAGAAAACGGGTTATCCGGATCATGGGCCTTGATCCGGTGATGACACCTGGCGACGACTCCTTTCAAAACGAATACATTAGACTGGCGGGCGGCATCCCCCCAATGCTCCACAAAAAGGGCCAAATCGTTCCTTTAACCCAGGAGGAATGGATAGAGTTCAACCCCCAGGCCATTTATGCCTGTGGGTCCCGGAACGAAACCCTCCTCAAGAAATTGGATCGCCCAGGGTGGAAGGATGTGGATGCGGTAAGGGAAGGCAAAATCTTCTTCTTCCCCTGCGATCTGACGTGCAGGGCATCGAGCCGGGCAGGCCTCTTTGTGTCATGGCTCTCTGCCGTGCTCTATGAGGACGTCTTCTCCCGCATAGACCAGCAGATCTTCGAGGAACGGGTCACCAGCTCCCGGGGACTCTACCTCCCTTTGGACTATCTAAAAGGTGCATCCATTGCCGAGAGCCGGATCTTTGATTTCCTCAACCATACGCTGATCCTGGATTTCAAAGAACCGATGAGAATTCTCTCCACCCTGGAAGGCATTCGTGAAGGCATACTCTCTGTAGGAAACCATTCCCTGCCCCCACCCACGTGGGGAATCACTCATATGTTAGGGCTTGAAACCTCCAAAAAGAGGATCTACAAGGCCATCGATAAGACCGAAGAGAAGGCAAGTTTCCTCTTCACCGGTGCTGACATGGACAACCTGGTCATCAAGAGGGAAGGCTTTAAGGACATGGAGGTCTATGCCTTGGTAACGGCCGGGATAAAGTCAAACGCCCTCCGTGCCTCAAAGGACCACGGAGATTTCTATGAGGCAGGCACCATTAATATCATCCTCCTCACTAATATGAAACTCAGTGAAAGGGCCATGACCGGCGCCGTCCTTACGGCCACAGAGGCAAAGACCGCGGCCCTGGTGGACTTGGATATTAGAAGCAGCTATACTCCCCTCATCCACCAGGCCACGGGAACGGGAACCGATAATATCATTGTTGTAGGGGGGAAAGGGAGACTTATTGAGAATTCAGGCGGCCACTCCAAGATGGGAGAGCTGATTGCCAGGGCCGTCTATGCCGCGGTCCAAGAGGCGATTTACAGACAGGACGGTGTGGTGACCCGGCGTAACATTTTTCGACGACTTCAAGAGAGAAAGATCAGTCTGTTTCAGTTGGTCTCTGCGGAGGAGTGTGAATGCGGGATCGATCAGAGCGATCTGGTCCGGGCCCTGGAGGAGACGCTCTTGATTACACGTTATGCCTCTTTTATTGAGTCTTCTCTTGCCTTAAGCGACTCCTATGAAAGGGGATTGATTAGTGATCTAAGCGCCTACGAAGAGGCCTGTACCCGCATAGCCGAGGAGATCGCAGGAAGAAAGATCGATACCCCGCTTGATCTCATTGCCCTTAACAATATCCCGTTGCCGTTGAGAATGGGGCTCAATGCCCTGTTAAACGGCGTCAATGAAAGACTAAAATAGACGTAACATTCCAGCTTTTTGAAACCCGGACAATAAGGATTCCAAACCCCCATTGCCCTGTCTGAATTCCAATTTTTGAAGAAATCCAAATTGATACAAATAGACAAATGACCAAGGCCATCATGTTTCTGGGAACCGGAAGCCATGTGGAGAAGATCCTTTCCTCCACCACTCCATTTACAACAAAGAAAAAACCCGCTATTCAAAGACCACAGCTCTGTGTCCGTGAAGGGTTACGAGATATTTGAGGGGAAGCTAATGCAGGAGATGATGAACCAGGAACTCAATGTTGTTGTTATGCCAAACGGCTCGCTTCAGCTGGAATGGGCCGATACACAGGATAGCGTCAACAAGAGCAGCCAGCTGTTGCAGGAAGAGATATACAAACGTTTCTCTGAAGATGCCGGTTCATGGCTCTTGTTCTTGGGGTTTTCCGATCATCAGGTCCTCCTCTCCCCCTCGCTGGATTACTGGCGGGGTCTTGCCGGGGCCTTTGCCAGGAAATTGAGTCTGACCCCTGACCTGGAACTCCTCCGTCATAAAGCGAGTATCCTGACAGGAGAAGATGAATTAAGGGCACAACTGGAGCGAGCCCCCCTGATGATTGGTTCAGAATACCTGAACCTGGGATTGCTGGAGACTATCTGGGAAGAATTAAACAATGCATACAGAAAGGCGATCAAATCGTACGAGGGTTCTGTCGAAGACTTTGTCAGGGCATATAGCCCCAATGTCCGTCTCGTAGGCAGGGTCTTCTTCCATCTTGTGGAAAATAAGGACGAATACTATCAGTTTGCATTTATGGCAACATATTCCATACGACTAAACAGAGAGGGAAAGTCAAGACATCTCCCCCTGAGAAATGCTCTGCAGGAATATAAGAACAATAACGAAAAGCTCTTGAAACTCCTGTCAACGGTTCATGTCGCGGCCAAGAAAAGCCCCCTGATTGCAGACCTTCTTGAAACCGGAGAGCTCTTTCATCCCCTTGCATGGAAGGCGGAAGAGGCCTTTTCTTTTCTCAAAGAAATCCCACTTTACGAAGAATCAGGGATCTTGTGCAGGATCCCGAACTGGTGGAAAGGGACTCGATCAGGCGTAAGCCTCAATTTCAGCGTGGGCGACTCTAGGCCTTCTCTTGTCGGCATGGATGCGATCTTGAATTTCAATGTCCAGTTGTTCCTTGGCGATACCTTGATCTCAGAAAAGGAGGCAAGACGATTATTAAATGAATCAGAAGGACTCGCCTTTATAAAAAATAGATGGGTTGCCGTGGATCAGGAAAAGCTGAAGCAGACACTTGATGCCTATGAAAAAGCAAAAGAAATGATAGGCCATAAGGGATTGAGTCTGAGGGAGGCCCTGCGTACGCAGCTTATGCCTGAAAAGCTGCTGAATGCCAGTGCGCAAGAGATCGACCACAGCATCACAAACGGCGAGTGGCTAAAATCGGTAATCGGGAAACTCCTCGATCCCGATCTAATTGCCCCAGTCAAGCCTGATAAGGGATTCAAGGGAAGGCTCAGAGAGTATCAGGAGAAGGGATTAAACTGGCTCTATTTCTTGCATTCGTTGCAATTTGGCGCCTGTCTCGCAGACGATATGGGCCTTGGAAAGACCATTCAGGTGCTGGCGTTTTTGAATATCATAAAATCCGGTTTAAGGAAATCAGGGAAACCCGACAAGGCCAGCCTGTTGGTCATCCCGGCCTCCCTTATTTCCAACTGGCAAAATGAGATCAAGCTCTTTTCCCCTTCTATTAAGTATCTTATCGCGCATCCATCAGGAGATTTAGAGAAAAACGGAGGGGACAAAGATCATCGCTCATTAGATGAATACGATCTTGTGATTACCACATATGCCCTGGTTCAAAGGTATAAATGGCTCCAGTCCTATTCATGGAACTATATCATCCTGGATGAGGCCCAGGCCATCAAGAATCCAGGGACAAAACAGGCAAAGGCAATAAAAGGCCTTGTCTCTTCTAACAGGATCATCATGACAGGGACCCCCATCGAGAACCGGCTTTCAGATCTCTGGTCCTTGTTTGATTTTCTGAATCCGGGATTGTTAGGAAATGCCAGGGAGTTCAAAGAATTCTCACGAAATTTGAGCCATGACCCCTCGGGTTATTCAAGGTTGCGAAGGCTCATCAGCCCTTATATCTTGAGGCGATTGAAGACCGATAAATCCGTCATATCCGACCTCCCCGAGAAGGTGGAGATGAAGACATATGCCCCCCTAAGCAAGAAACAGGTCTTTCTATACAGGAATATGGTTGAAGAACTTAAGGAAATGATCTCCAAGACAGAGGGGATTCAAAGAAAGGGCGTCATTCTCACCTCCCTAATGAAGTTCAAGCAACTCTGCAATCACCCGGATCAATACCTCGGGACCGGCGGATTTGAAGAAGAAGAGAGCGGCAAGTTTCTGCGGCTTCGCGAAATCTGTGAAACAATATATGAGAAAAGAGAAAAGGTCCTCGTCTTTACACAGTTCAGGGAAATGACAGAGCCGCTTCACGATTTCCTTGAGTCCATCTTCCATCGGAAAGGCCTGGTTCTGCACGGGAGCGTGGCCGTGGGCAGGCGAAAGGAAATCGTAGCGCAGTTCCAGGGCCAAGGCTATACTCCTTTTATGGTATTGTCCCTCAAGGCCGGGGGAGTCGGCCTCAATCTGACAGAGGCCAACCATGTGATACATTTTGACCGGTGGTGGAATCCAGCGGTCGAAAACCAGGCAACCGATCGGGCATTCAGGATTGGTCAGAGAAAAAACGTAGTTGTTCACAAGTTCTTGACCAAGGGCACTGTGGAGGAGCGGATTGACGTGATGCTGGAAGAAAAATCAAAGTTGTCTCAGGACGTGATTGCGAGCACAGGGGATGCCTGGATAACCGAGATGAGAAATGATGAATTAATGGATCTTTTTAGACTATCATTATAAAGGGGTTGGAGGGTGACTATGGGCTATTGGGAATATTATCCGCCTTATGTGACTGTTGCAGAAAAACGGGCAAAAGCAGCCAGGAAACTAAACCAGCTCAAGAAGAAAAATCCCGATATCAAACCGATTCTCATCGAAGGAAGAAGGGCTATCGCCCGGTCGTGGTGGGGTAAGTCATGGAATCTCAACCTCGAACGATACGCAGACTATAGCAATCGTATAGGCCGGGGCCGAAGCTATGTCCGTCACGGAGCGGTCCTGGATCTTCAAATAGATCCAGGCAAGGTTGAGTCTCTGGTCCAGGGCTCCAGATCAAAGCCCTATTCCGTGAGCGTTAATATAAAGGCGATTAGCAAAAAGATCTGGCAAGACATCAAGGCCGTATGTGAAGGGAAGCTGGATTCCCTTGAGGAGCTCTTGGCCGGGGAGTTTCCAAAGGCTCTGGGTGAAATCTTTATGGCACAGGGGAGGGGATTGTTCCCCTCACCAAAAGAGATAGAATTCAATTGCAGTTGCCCTGACTGGGCCTATATGTGCAAGCATGTAGCCGCTACCCTGTATGGCATCGGCACAAGGCTTGATGAAGAACCCGGCCTGTTTTTCAGGCTCAGAAGGGTCGAGATGAAGGATCTGGTAACCCAGGCCGTGGAAGATAAGACCCGAAAGTTGCTCCAAAGGGCCGAAAAGAAGACGGCAAGGGTCATCGCTGAATCGGATCTGGCCGATGTGTTCGGCATTGATATGGAAGAGCCTGTGGTTTCCAGTAAGAAAAGGAGGAAAGCTGCCCAAAAGAAGGCGAAAACCAAAGGGTCATTGGGCCGTACACCTGAGAAAACCAAGGGCAAATCTGCACATGCTAAAGCCAGTAGGAAAGCCGCATCAAAAAAGGCCACTTCCAGGAAAAAAGCCAAATTTCCATATGACACCGTTGTAGGAATTGTCAGAAGAAGCAGGAAAGGCGTCAACGTCGCCCGGATTCGAGAAAAGACAGGGTTTGATGACACGGAGATCAGGAAGTTCATATTCAAAGCAAAGAGAGAGGGCAGGATCAAGAACCTGAAAAGAGGTGTTTATGCATCCCTTTAGGGCTCGGGCGGAAATACTATTGACTCGGCCTGAGAGATAATTTTCCTCTGGTTCCCAATCTCTGGCTTGGGAACCCATTTGTTCTATTTCGTATCCACATTGTCATCCAACCCCAGGCCACGTAGGGCCGCCCTGGTTTCTTCAACCTGCTGATCGGCCAGATCTTCCCTCAATGGCGCCTCGATGGCCCGGCCGAACTGGTCCAGGGCCTCTACAGTAAACGCCAGTTTCATTCCGGGTTTTGGTAATCCTCGTTTGCCCTACCGTCCCGCACCTGATCCAGATGCACCGCAAACTCCGATGCACCCAGCGGCCTTCCCTCCCGCAGATCCTCGCGCGGGGTCACGACTTTGTACCACGGTTTCAGCTTGGCCATGCGACAGTCTCCTCAATATCGATAGTCAACACCGTTCAGGTCGGCTGGTCCGGTTGGATTTCATGATTGGCTCTGCGATCGATAGATTCAACCGTTTTGTCGATAGATTATCGATAGTTTTATTTTTCATCGGTTTTGATTTCTACCATTCCCCTAGAATCCAAGCCCTTTTTTGCGGGCCAGTACCCCATCCACCCAGCGTTTCTCATCCGTGCCTGCTGGATAAAGGGCCGAGAGGGCCTGGGCCAGGGTCCTGAATTGGCGTCCCGGCCGACCCTTCTTCCGCCAGCAGTCGCTTAAGGCATCTTCACCGGGAAACCTCCATTGCTCAAATCAATAAAGCCAGAAGGTCACTGCATCCCGCATTCATACACATTTGCCATGGATGCTTTCCTTTGCAACGTCTCTTGGTTACGATGCTTACATCCGAACGGTTCACTTCCTTAACCAGAAAAATGCATCACACAAAAGCCTCGCTGCAAATGATACGGGGAAACTCCTCGCTTTCCTGTTCGTGCTGACGGCTCTCCTCGTAAACCCGCTCGTGGAGGCCGTGATCGTGGTAAAGGTCGGTCAGGGATCGGAGCAGGACTGGCCCTATGACGCCATTCCGCCGAAGAGTATTCAACTGCCTCCGTAGCGCTGCTGTGACTGGCCGTTTGAATGCATCCTCCAACTTCACTACCTGAGCCTTCAGATCAGTATCTTCCTCCTTTAATTGACTGTAAAAGGCTCTTAACTCGCGTAAAACGTAATTCTGCGATGTGGTCAAGGACAAACCATGTTGCACTTGCGCCCTCCTGTGGCGCACCTCATCTGAAAAAATCTGAAGCACCTTCATGACCACCTGATTATGATCTTTAGGCAAGACCGCCGCAGGTTCACTGCGTGAACATTTGATGCGTCCAAGAACAAGCGGAATATCGCGGGATCGGATCTCCCCGTTATGATCAGTGAGGAAAAGCTGCTGATATTTGCCCGCCTGGCAAAGCACATAACGGCCTTCTCCGGAGAAGACACCCCGTGCCGACCGTATGCCGTCCCTGAGCGCAGAAATTCTCCGGTATTCCTCAGGTTCCTTTTCACGCAAAGAGCGCATGAATTCCTCGGCTTCGCTGATGTCCAAAAACTCTCCTTCCTCTTCCTCAAAGAGCGTCAGTTGGGTTCCCTTTTTCTCGTAGATGGCGAACATGGCCTCTTCATTGATCTGTTCCTCTTTGTCGAGGATAGCAGCATCTTCGCCGATGGTATCGTGTATCTCCTGGATCCTTTTCCTCAAGACGTCATGCAAACCCAGGTTCCGCTCGAGTTTGAGTTCCGGCAGGAAATTGAATCCCCAGACGCGCTCATTCTCAGTGCCAATCCTGTCGATACGGCCCAGTCGCTGGATGAGCCGGACCGGGTTCCAGTGGAGATCATAGTTCACGACCACGTCGCAATCCTGGAGGTTGAGGCCCTCGGACATAACATCGGTCGCAACAAGGATATTGACCCTCTCTTCATCCCTCACTTCAATTTGCGGGTTCGAAAGGGGAGAAAAACGTGCGGCCATGCGTGCCTTGCTCTTCCCGGTGCCATAAATGGACTCGATGTCAGGTCGTCTTCCCCCAGGGTTGATATTGTCAAACAGATACTGAGCTGTGTCTGCATACTGGGTAAAAATCAATACCTTTTCCCTCTCCTGAGGTATCACATTCTTAAGACCGGCTATCAGCACCTGGAGCTTGGCGTCCATAGCCGGTGTAATCGGCTCCACGAGATTGATCATCTTCCGGATCAGGGCCTGGTCAGCCTTCAGGTGCTCACGGAGGAATTGCTCGTCGAAATCGGCTATAGCATAGCGGCCGGAAAGGGCATATAGAGCGTCCATCAACCCTTCATCATCATATTGGTCTGACTCATAGAGGAGCTTCTGTGCATCCTCTCCTGCGGGGACGAATCCCTCATCGAGGGCTTCCAGGAAATAACCGTGAATTTTATCGAATCGTTCCAGTGTCTTTCGGAATGCATAAACACTCGATTCAAACCGTTTGAAGACCATCACCCTGATCAAACCGCGAAGGTTGACCCCTGCGCGATGAAGTTCGCGATAAGGGTCTACCTTTTGCTTTTCCGGTCGAACATAGTTCCAGAGCCCATACCTTGCATAGGTCAGCGCCTTCCCTGGCCTGGGGTTGTATCTTTCTCCTGCCGGTCCGCCCAGGTAACCGCGTATACGGTCGTAGAGCCCCGCGTAGGTATCTTCAATGCTGTAGCGAAGGGTCTCCAATTCACGCTCCGGGAAGTACTGGTGCCTGCCACCCACCATGACATAGGCCCTTTTCTCACCCCCCAGGTAGGGGCGAGCTTTTATATCGGACAGTTCCTTCAGGGACAGGCCTGTATCCTTGGCATATCCGTACCAACGGAGGATGTGCCTCCGGGTCCGGCGGATAAGAAGATGAACCAGTAAATCCTGGAGACGTTTTTGTCCCTTTTCAATCAAATTGAAGTAAGCTTTTAGGTTGGGAGGGTCAATCGGCAGTTGGGTGACCTCATCCTGGTGGAAGAGCTTGATCTGGTTATAAACATCTGTAGCGCTACGGTTGCGGGGGGTTGCAGTAAGCATACATACCTTTTTCAATCCCCGCGATAAGAAGTCAGCCAGAACTTCATACCGTTGAGAAGAGTGGTGCCTGAAGTTGTGGCTCTCATCGATCAAGACAAAGTCACGGTCCCTGTAAGCCTTGCCGTCCAGAATGGACCTGGCCCCTTTCTGATTCGGGGATCTCAATAGGCTCATGGGTATGATCTTGGCATCCAGGGAGAATTCATCGTCATAGCCTTGCCACATTTCCTCCAAAGGCTTTGGACAGATGATCAAGGGCCGCACGCCCTGGGTCCGCACAAAATGCTTGAGCACGGCGGCCCCGATGTAGCTCTTTCCCAGCCCAACCACATCGGCGACAAAGGCGCCTCCATGGTCACGGATCATCTGGACGGCCTGCCGAACAGCCGTCTTCTGAAAATCAGCAAGACTCCTGGTCAATTCGTCGTCCCAGAGAATCTCCCCCCGTTCGCCTTCGTCAAGACGGTCGGCCACGAGGGCATAAATCGTCTTCATATAAATGTCATGGGGTGTGACGGTCGCCACGGCCCAGGACTGCCTGAGTTCGTCAAGCAGTGCTGTATCGAAGTCCTGGGATTCCGCCCACAGGGCCTCGAACCATTCGCTCAACCTGGCGTGATTTTCATTGCCGTGCACGACCACATTGAGTTCCGTGTTATGGGTCAGGCCACTGAGGGTCAGGTTCGACGAGCCGACGATGGCAATTCCCTTCTCGTACCGACCGTCGTTTCGGTAGTCGAAGATATAAGCCTTGGCATGGAGCCTTCCTTTGGTATATACCCGCACCTGCATCCTTTTTTCCGTGATCATGCAGACCAAAATCTGAACCAGATTCTGGGAATCGTCCGACTGATCCATGCGCTCAACGGTCTTTCGCAGGTTCTGGGCTGTTTGCTCCGTCCTCTTTTTCTGCTCTCTGCGCTTGAGGAATCTCTCTCTTTCCTCAGCCGCAGCAACCAGTTCCAGGCGCTGATACCCTTCGGCAATCTGCTCGATGGTCTCCCTGTTCGACGTGTTTCCAATTAATAGCCTGAGGCTGGATACGGACGATAGATGTTCCCCCACGGCCTCCAGGCCAGACAGAAAAAAATACCCAACCGCAAACTTTGCTGCCTCCGTGCTGCCGAGAATCTGATTTATGTGGTCAACAAGCTTTTGTTCCCGATTATCTATGATGTCATGGGTTGGCATGGCTACCGTCCTTCCTCCACGATCTTGATCTCGTCCGGTGTCAGGCCATAGAGGTTATAGACCATTTCGTCGATCTCGCGCTCACAGCCGCTTATGTCTGCCGCCGAATCTTTCTTTTTGACATCAAGAATTCGATCAACCAACTTCACAATGGGTGCTTGCTTTGCAGCATCTACGTCTGGAATAGGGAGTTTCTTCCAGTCGTCTGGGTATAGGTCGGTGTTGCTGCGGCGGTTGGCGCGGAGGAAGTCACGGGCCGTGGAGGAGTTCATCACGCCGAGCAGATATTTCAAGGCGAAGCGGCGGCTGGTGACCTCTAGTTCCTCTCGCTTCGGGAGGTCGAGTCGCAGTGGCTTTTCGCCACGATAACGCGCAGACTTTTTCAGTGACGCGTTTCGGACGCCATGCAATGAGTACCAAGGAAGGCAAACCATGACAGTGTGATTACACGTTGTCTCATCGACGTCATATGCACTCCGCAATCCTTCCCCGGCTGTCCGATGGATGAATATCTTTTCCGGCACTGTATAGAGCTCGGGGAACGTCGGTCGCCGGAATAAAGCGGGTGCTCGCGATGTTCCCCATTCGAGCCACCTGTTTTCACGAGCAAGCCAACGCTCCAGATGCTTACCCTCGACAAAACGGCGCGGATGCTTCGTGTCTTTTGTATCCGCCACCACATCGTCCAGATCGAATGCTCCTTTCGCCACTTTCTCGTTTGCATGAACGACCATGCCAACGCTTATATAGCAGACGCTTCCAAGTTCGATGGTTGTGCACGAAAATGTTGACACCGCCCTGTCCTCAGGAAAAAACGCACGATACGTCAGCTTATCCTGCTTATCAGTCGGTAGCAGCGTGACTTTCCCGAAGGTTTGGCGGTGAACACGCCTTTCGGGTTTCAAGTTTGTTCCGTCGCCGCGCTGAAACAAATAGATGACATTGTGAACAGCGGCATCGAAGATTTTTACCTCGCTACAGAAATCCAGGCGAAGAATGTGGGCGTTCTTGAGGAACCAGTTCTGTGGCCTCTGCGCATATTTGGAATGGCAGAAGGCGTCGGATACGATGAGGGTACTGACGCCTCCTGGACACAGGAGCTTGTAGCTTCGCTCGATGAAAGGGACATATAAATCCCACTTTTCCCACAGGGTCTCGTAATGCCCGCTGGCGAGGATTTGCTGGCGTTGACTTTGATTCCATTCGCTCTGCTCATCCGCCCGAACGTAAGGGGGATTGGCGAGTGTGATGTTGAAACCGTAGTCGATGCCGAACATCCACTCTGGGTCAAAGAAGCCGGAGGATGCATTCTGGTCATACGGATCCCATTCAGCAAGCTGTTTGGCAACGGGTTTGCGCCATCCATCTCTTGTAAGCAATTCTGAGATCTCCATACGGAGTCTCTGGTCCTGCTGGCGGCATTTATTTTTGGACGTCGTCGTTTTTGCTAGGAAGTGCCGCTCTCGGACGCGTCGGAGCTCGGCTTCCAGCGCCGCGATCCGTGGGCTGCGCAATGCCATTTGTTTAGGTTTTTCGATCCCGATCAGGGTGTTGGCAGGCACCAGTTTTGTTTCGAGATTCGGTAGGGGCCGGACGCCTAAATTCTCGGCTGAAGGGTCTACCCTCTGATCTGCAATAAGAGAAATAAAGAACCGCATCTTGGCGATCTGAACAGCGATGGGCTGGATGTCCACACCATAAAGGCAATTCTCGATCAGGTAGAGTTTCCTGCCATAATCCAGGGTGTTCTTCTCAAAAGCCTCCTCGAGACCGGCTATCTGTTGCTCCAGTTCACTCAGGGTGTTCTCCCGGATGGTAAGGTCCTCGATCCGCTCGGCGGCTGCAATGGCATCCTGTAAGCGCTTTTTCTGTCTTTCTTTCCACTGCTCATTCCTGGGGTCGAGTCGGCCAAGAATGAAGACGAGTTTGTGGAGGATGCCCATCGGGAACGCGCCTGAACCGACGGCCGGGTCAAGGGCCTTCAACTGATCTATGTGGGCTACGAGGTGTTCCGCTTCCTTGTAGTTTACAATCTCACGTGGGGTGTAGAACGAGCCGGTCTGCTTTCGGGCAGTAGCGCCGGTTTCGGGGTTGTAGGCAGCCAGGAGATTCTCGAAGATCTTACCTGCCAACTCAGGATCCAGGGCGACCTCCTCTTCAAGCGGGGTGCTTTCCTCGACCGTAAAGTGATAGTGGTTCAGGGTGTGAATAAGTCCGCGGACCTTGACTCTCTTGAACTTTTTGTCGCCATAGTCTTCGCTAAGGTCCAGTTCGCGTTCCTCGCCGAAGAAGAGGAAATCCGGCACCGTGGGTTGGCTGTCTTCCCGGTCAGAAAATCAGTCTATCCGCACATAGTAAGGGTTACCCTTTTCTCCCAGCGGCTTGTCCAGGCATTCGAAGAGGCCGCCGTTCAGAAAAGGTATATTCTTGAAAAGGGCAAGACCCGAGGCTTTGGCAGCGAAGTCGGTTTCGCTGGCCCCAAAGGAGTCTTCTGTTATTTCGCGGTCACCAGTCATCCCATAGTTCCGCTATCATGTGCCCCCTTATTGGCATGGAAGAGAATATCCTGAAGCAGCAAACGATCATGTCTCATAATGGAATCGCCCATGGGAACCAGGGTAATGATCTTTACTGGCTCAGGGAGAAGGGGGCCTGTGACGATGTGGTTTGGCTTCAGCTCAAAGGGTTGCATGGAACATCCCTTTCGGCCTCGGGAATATTAACGCAAGTATGACCAGCACGGGCGATACGCGCGCCATTTACAATCCTCAGGGATTCCTTATCTTTTGCCGACTATGTTTGCGGCGCACCAAACGCAAAACCCCGTCTTCCATCATTTCGGAGTAACGGGGTTTTTAAGCGACGATTGAACATCTCAGCTTTTCATCCCTTAGGGGTTTAACGAAGAGGCCTGTTTGGGAATGCTGCTGACTGTCTTTTATATTTAACTCTTTGTAAAGTCAATGGAAATAGACTCCTTAACCAGTGACTGCCCGATGAAATGGGTGCATAATAAGAGAGTATGCGTTCACAGGTTCAGCGTTCAGGGTTAGAAGAGTCGAAAATGCTCAGGATTCCGGCTTTCGCCGGAATGACGAAATGAATCCTTTCTGCCCAACGATATTAATGGGTTAGAAGAACTTTGGACTGTTCAGTGTGAGATGAAAAACGAAAAAATATGGATTTTTCCCCTGAAGATTAGTACGTTAACTTAACCCCGTCGCCAGGGCACTTTGAAGTGACCAGCAGGGTTTTTGGTGAATGCGGGGCTTGCAAAAAGGCAGGCGACCGCAGATTATCTTAAGATATTAGAGGAGATAGGCGTTCTCAGTCTCCATACTAACAATGGCTCAGGCAAAAGCAGTATTGTTCAGTGCAGGGAACGGGAACTGAGGTCAGCAAAAATGAGTAATTGTCGGTGCTCCAGTGACGAAGGCAATCAGATAAATCCAAATATGAGGTCAAGCGACGATGCTTACTCGACTGAAGATTAACGGCTTTAAGAATCTGGTGGATGTGGATGTCCGTTTTGGCCCTTTTACTTGCGTAGCCGGTGTCAACGGGGTAGGCAAATCGAACCTTTTCGACGCGATTCGGTTTCTAAGCATGTTGGCCAACACGACCCTTATTGAAGCGGCACTATCCGTGCGGGCTGAAGGTGGCAGTGCAGCCGATCTGCGAAGCCTCTTTCACCGCGTAGGGGATCTTTATGCGGACAGAATGTCCTTTGAAGCTGAAATGATCGTCCCGGAAAAGGCCGATGATGATCTAGGACAAACGGGCGAAGCGAGCATTACCATTCTGAGATACTTTCTTGAGTTAGGCTATCGCGAGGACATCCGGAATACTACCTCTTTTGGATCATTGCAGATCCTGAAGGAGGAACTTTCCCATATCAAGAAAGGTGAAGCAGGAAAACATTTACTCTTTCCAAGCCAGAAGAGGTGGCGAGACTCGGTCGTGGTTGGCGCCCGCCGTTCCCCATTTATTTCCACGGAAGGAGAGGGTGAGGGTGTTGTCATAAAACTCCATCAAGATCAAGTTAAGGGTAGAACCCTCTCAAGATCAGCGGCAAATCTCCCTCGGACGGTTCTTTCGTCTGCAAATGCCGCCGAAAGCCCAACCGTTCTTTGCGCGCGACGGGAAATGAAATCCTGGCAGATCCTGCAACTCGAGCCTTCCGCCCTGCGTAAGCCAGACGAGATGAATGCGTCGCCTCATCTTTCAACAAATGGGCAGCATCTTGCTGCGACTCTCTACCATTTGGCCCAGACTACCGTGTCAGGTGTGGAAAAATCTGAACAGGTTGTTGACCCTGACTTTACCTATACCCATGTTGCCAACAGACTGGCCACCCTGATTGGTGATGTAAGTAAGGTGTGGGTTGATCGGGATGACAAGCGAGAGATTTTGACGCTTCAAGTGGAAGGAATTGACGGGACGGATCATCCGGCTAGGTCGTTGTCGGACGGGACTCTGCGTTTCTTAGCTCTCTCCGTTCTTGAGCTGGATGTCAGCGCTCAAGGAGTGATTTGTCTTGAAGAACCGGAAAACGGGATACACCCTGAACGGATTCCAGCCATGCTAAACCTGCTTCAAGACATCGCAACAGACCCTGATGAACCGGTGGATGAGACAAATCCTTTACGACAGGTAATCGTCAATACCCATTCTCCGGCGGTAGTCAGCGAAGTGCCGGACGCGAGCCTTCTGGTAGCTGAAAACAGGGAAGATATGCGAGACGGTCGAAGATTCAACAAAGTCATTTTCAGTTGCCTTCCAGATAACTGGCGTATGAGGGCACCTGAGAAGCCTTCTATTGTCTCCAAAGGAAGACTTATGGCTTACCTCAACCCCGCTTCATCGCCTCCACCAAAAAGACCGCCACGCGCAAGGCGTGTTGCAGACCGGGATGACCTTCAGATGTTACTCCCTCTCTGGGGTCGATCTGATGGATGAGATTCGTTATACGCTGATCTCCGACGGGCCCTCGGATCGCGCGTTGCTTCCCATCCTCACCTGGGCGTTGAGGAAAAAAGGCGATGTAAGACGGGTCCAACCTGAATGGGCCGATTTGGGTCGTTTGCCACGGCCTCCGCAAGGACTGCAGGAGCGTATTTTGTCTGCAATAGATCTCTTCCCATGCGATCTGCTCTTCGTACATAGAGATGCTGAAAGAGAAGATCCCGAAACTCGCTACAGGGAGATTTGCAATGCGCTCCAGGAAGCTGAGAAGCGGGGTTTTCAGGTACCGGCCGTCTGCGTGGTGCCTGTGAGGATGACAGAGGCCTGGTTGCTTTTCGACGAACGCGCGATACGGCGTGCCGCAAGTAATCCCAACGGAACAAATCCATTGGATATGCCTGATCTATCCCTAATTGAACAAATTCCTGATCCAAAGAGCCTCTTATTTGAGATTTTGAGAGATGCCAGCGGGCTTTCAGGGAGACGTCTGAAAAAGTTCAATACGGGTGAATGCCGCATTCGTATCACAGAATTGATTTCTGATTTTTCGCCATTGCAGCAACTGAGTGCGTTTCAAAGGCTTGAAAATGATATTTCTGCACTGAAACAAAATGCCTGGGTTTCAGCAATGGACTTTGAAATCGAATAAATTTTCTTGGCGAGTGTTTTGGTAGGCGTTATGAATGGGACCAAAAACAAGGAGACAACCGGGTGAAAAGGCCTTCCAAATGGCCTTCTGAAAAGGCTTTATTATATGGATGGGAATATGATAAGGCGAGAGAAAAATGTTCTCTGATGGTGAACTGCCTGCGATATGCAGGGACTGTGCGAAATTGAGGAGACCGGATATCCACCCCAAGTGCGATATCTGCTTTAGGCTGGAGTTTGAGGAGCGGGTTCTGTGTGAGTTGAATCGGTGCATCCAGGGCGAGACGGGTTTTGAATGTCATGCCTTTCAACCCGGGCTAAGGCTGGTTGGATCACCTGAAAGAGTGGGGGACGAGCCAGATGCCGGTTCTTTAGCCCCCGGGAAGAAAGAACCCCTTTCGGCATTGCTGGATTGGGATAAAATAGGGTATGAAAGGGCACTGGCCCTTCAGAGATTGGACCGTGACCCGGATGGGGTGTATGTCCAGCTTAAATACCATTTTGCCTGGAATGTCTTTCGCAGGATATCCCTCTTTTCCCATACCAAGATATTCTTTGGGTTTGTTTATGATACGTTCGTGAACTGCAGCGAGATGGTTGATGGCTTTGTCCAGCTCCTCTACCTAGCTCCGGATCATGTCCATTTGTTTGTGGAATCTAACCTGGATCTCTCTCCAGAGAAAATCGCAGGCCAAATCAAACTATATTCAAACAGGGCTATTCTGGAGAAATTTTGACCTGTGCGGTTAGCTATTAGCGGTAAGCCGTTAGCGTTAAAAGGGGGAAA
>CAYVMN010000098.1:0-16768 GCA_964452575.1 uncultured Desulfobacteraceae bacterium
GCTTGGTGTTGAGATCAGCGGTGAATATACAAAGGGGGATGTGGAGGAATTCAAGAAGGCCTTTGAAGGCAAGATCGCCGAGGGACATGATCGGGTAAATGTCCTGGTAAAGATCGACAAGTTGAATCTAAGAAAGATACATGTGAACGCCTTCATAGAGGACTCGATGTATGCACTCAAGCACCTCAAGCAGCTCCGCCATATAGCGGTTGTGGGGGATAGCAGGCTGGAAAAGGTCCTTATCGAACTTGACAACAAGCTCTTTGGAAAGAAAAAGAAGGAACTCATCGAGAAATACTTCGATGTAGCAGAAATAGACAAGGCATGGGAGTTTGTCAGGAGTTAGGACTACGCCCCCTCTGCATAGCTGCAAGGAGTGATTTTTCCGATCGCCTCTCATCGGAGAAAATCCCTGAAAGCGATCAAGAACCGTATTACCCGGTTTACGGCCAGGACGAGGACGATGATGCCCATGGACTGGCTGATGAACAAGGTCAACGCGACGGTGCGCGGCTGAGTTAGGTACCTCCATTTGTGTGACTGCTGGCCCAAGCAACTATGGCAACGATGCCATACTACTTGGGAAGCAGTTTTCCTCTCCAGAATACCAGCCCTTCTGGTATATCAATCAGATCAAAGGGATAGTAAGAGAGAGCCTTTTCTGGCACAAAAAATGCATAAACTAGGCATAGGTCTGCCGTCACGACAGGCGGTGTCAGACCAATGGTCAGGACACCAATTTAGCCCTCCTGTAACTGTATCGGTGAAACTGTGCGAGAAAGACGTAGGCCGCCAGGTTGGTGAGGCAGAGTTCAAACCTGACAGAAAAGCTCGTGGCCCTGGTGGCAAGATAATTATACGCTTTAAGGCTGCCGTGGCAGGGGAAACATTCTAAACCTCATCTCTCATCGTCTATTTGAGAGGAATAGGCCCCCAATTAAGACTTTTGAAGTAACAGTTACAGTCAAATAGAGATCGAGGACCCAAATGAAAAGGCATAACGAAGCATTGTTCGTGATGATCTTGCTTTATGCCTCTCTCTCTTTTCTTCCTGCCACATCCTTTGCTGAATCTGCGGAGATATTGAGATTTGAACCAGGGGATACTCTTTCACGAGGTTATCCTATGAGTAAACACCTCAAAATGTATACGCCAAGCTCCTCACAGGGTATGCCTTGCCCCTATAGGCTGAAGGCAGGGGTTGTGTCGGTTACCAGACGTATGTTGGAATCTAGGTAGATTGAGCCCTTTGAAAAAGCGTCTCACTTTTGAGGTTCAGGAAGCGACCATAATGTTTATTGCTAAGTCTCCAGTCACTTCAGCCCCGCCTTTCGCAACCCGTCAATGAGAATATCCTCATGGCCGTGATTTTTATATGGGAGTGTCTTTACAAAACGCTCGAGTGAGAACTTTGGATTTATCCTGGGCATTGCCGCCGCTTCAGCATTGACCTCTCCCTCCCGCCCACATTGCGCATAAGTCGAGGCCAAGATTATGTGAGCAAAAAGATTGGCTACTTGCCTGCTGCCCCACAGGGTGGCACCTCTGGATCGGTCGTGCTGGTACGCTTGTACATCCACGTGCAGGTTGCGACAAAGTTGGCATCGTCGCCGCTGAAGATTGAAACGGCTGTGAAAACCGCTGTAGTAAAGCCCTTAGAACCGCGGGTGATCACTTTTGCTCGAACCATCTCGTTATCACCGATCAGATTGGGGTTTATATAACAATTCACAAAAACAATTTCTCCCTTATCGGCATCGTTCGGATCCTCGATGACTTTTCCGCTGTAAAGCACGCCCAAGGTTTCGTCTCTTAAGTTAAGGTCTGTACCGTCTTGGGATATGCTTAGTGTAGTGGAAAAGAACTCTCCAGACTTTTCTCCTGCCTGATTACCCTGGAAACTCTCACATGCCTGTGTACCCTTCCAAGTACCGGTTAGATCAAGTGCATAAGCACCTGTTGCGCCCACCGAAAGCAACGCGGAGAGTATTACTAAGCCCACTAAAAAAAACTTGAAATCTGATTTTTTCATTTTACTCCTCCAATAGGATTAGGTTTATGGTGAGACAAAACCTATGAGCAATCTCTTTCTCATGGCTACTTAATGTAAATGCGACGATCACTCTGTAGGGTTAGATCTGTGGTTTCCGACTCCGGATTGTGACCGCCTTTACCTTGTACCACAAATAAAAAAAGCAAGGCTACTTGTTTCCAGGCAACCATACAATATCCAAAAAGAACCCTGGTCTTCGCACTCAGTGCCAGTGACTTTTCCTTTTTCTAGAAAAACTTTGATATGTTAGCAAAATTGCTAAGCATGTGTCAACAGGAAGAAGTCTCCTCTTAGAAGACCAGACCTCCAAGCTTCCCAGTCCCTTCGACCTTTCCATATAATTAGGGGACGTCTTCACATTTTCATATTTCGCCAGCCAACTGGGGAAAGTTTTGTGATTTTCGATGAAAGTGAAAATGTGAAGATGTCCCTCATTCCCCGCGTCCCTCATTCCCCGCACCCTGATTCGAAGGGACGGCGTTCACTCCCTGTCAGAATCAGGGGGGAGAATTACGAACACCTTATGCGGATGGGAATAGAGCCGCTAACTTAAGCCCCGATTTCTTGAGAATAGAGATCGCTACTATGCCTAAAATGACCATTAATTCTTGCGTTTTGAGAAATGGTCTATGCGTTCACAAGAGCCCCGTTACTCCGAATAGATAGAGAGCGGGGTTTCTTGTTACGGGTCCGGGGAGGGCGCACGGTGGAAGATAAAGGAGTACCAGCGGGAATAAGTCACTATAGTCAACGACAAAGTTAAGAAAAAGGACATAACATCAAGTAGTTGTGTTAGTTATTTACTTGTTCACGGACGTCCCCTACATGGATTTTGTCAAGGGCAGAGGGATGAAACAATCTCGCAAGACGCAATTTTGTTATGATGAAATACCTTGAATTATAGAAGTTAGCCTGCTAATATTGCACCATGATTAATCGATTAGCAGAATCCCTGGTACATGAATTAGCTGGGCAATTTCCTGTCGTTCTTATCCTTGGCCCAAGGCAGTGCGGTAAGACAACACTGGCGCGGCATTTTTTGAAGGGCGAGTATTTTGACCTGGAAAAACCATCGGATCTGCAGATTTTTCTTGGGGACATTGAACTTGCCCTGCGGCGGTTTGATGAACCTCTGATCATCGATGAAGCACAGATCCTGCCGGACCTCTTCCCGGTACTTCGCGCCCTGATAGACGAGGACAGAAGGCAAAATGGGCGCTTCTATTTGTTAGGATCTGTCAATCCTTCTCTCATCAAGCGCATATCAGAAAGCCTTGCAGGACGAGTGGGCATGGTCGAATTGACCCCCTTCCTTTTCGCGGAAACAGTAGATCTCGAGATTGCCCTCCCAGCCTATTGGTTGAAAGGCGGCTATCCTGATGCCCTCAGAGAAAGAAATGAATCAAGATGGCAACGATGGCAGGAGAATTTTGTCCGGACCTTTATTGAACGGGATATTCCCCGTGTGGGTGTGAAGATTTCTCCAATTCAGATGAGAGGTCTGATGGGTATGATCTCTCATCATCACGGCGGGGTTCTAAACGCCTCTGAATTAGGTCGTTCTCTTGGAATTTCCTATCACACAGTGAATGATTACCTTGACATACTTGAAGGCCATTATCTTATCCGCAGACTATCGCCGTATCATGCAAATATTGGTAAGCGGATCGTAAAATCCGCGAAAATCTATATCAGGGATACGGGCTTGTTACATCATCTTTTGGGGGTCTCCACAGAACGTACCCTCTTAGAATCGCCGAAGCGCGGGAGCAGCTGGGAAGGGTTAATGATCGAGCAGATTATTGCCCTGGAGCAATTGCAGAAAGCGGGTAGCCAATTCTTTTTTTTCCGTACCTATGCAGGCGCTGAAATCGATCTCATTGTAGATCGGGGCCACGAAAGAACAGGGTATGAATTTAAATGCTCTTTCTCGGCAGACCGAAAAGACTGGGCAAGCCTCGTGAGAGGGGTTGGTGACGGCATAATTCATGAAGGCTTCCTGGTGTATTTAGGAGAGAGAAGCTACCCGGTCTCAGAAAAAGTCGAGGTTGTGGGGGCGGAACGTTTTTTGACTCGGCCTCCGAGGCAGGCAGGTTGACCGATATATTCATCTCAATCCTTTACGTGCAGGCATTGTTTCTGACCTCAAGGGTTTGAAGACGTACGAATACAATGGGCACGCTGTGTTAATGGGAAAGAGGACCTGCGATTGGATACGAAATATGTTCTTTCATATTTCGGTAAGAAAGTGAGCAAGGCGAGGGGTGAGTATAATTCATATGTAAAGGAAGGGGTGGCATTAGGGAGTCGGCCCGAGTTGGTGGGTGGCGGTCTGATTCGGAGTTTAGGAGGCAGGGAAGTGGTCAAAAAGATGAGGGGTGATGGCCAGGAAAGAGTGAAGGGTGATCAGCGGATATTGGGGGATAGTGGGTTTGTATTTGAGATGTTGAAAGAAGCGGAAGAAAAATTTGAACGCCATTATGAGATGAAGCGGTTGGGGTATGATCTCAATACGGTTGAAAACCGGGTATGCGAGATATATAGAGTAGAAAAAGAAGGCATTTTTTCCAGGGGCAGGGAAAAGGTGAAGTCGGATGCGAGAGCTCTTTTTTGCTTTTGGGCGGTTAGAGAACTTGGCTATGGGCAAAGGGAATTGGCGAGAAGGCTGGGTATGAGCCAACCCGGAGTGGGGTATGCTGTTATCAAAGGGGAAGCAATCTCAAAGTCAAATAATTATCACATCAAAAAGTGAGTTGCTTATTTACCTATGACCCTATTCCCACACCCCCCCTAATTATGGTGCCTGTTTTTGGTATTCAAACCAGGCAAGCTGATAGAAATACCCCAGTTATGCTTGCCATCCTCTCCTCCTCCTCCTCATCATCCAAACAACAGATCCTGCCAGAATAAGCCCCATAATAATCATGCCCCATTCATTGATTGTAGGGATGGTCTGTTGCCCAAGAACAGCAGCAATGGCGTTTTTGAAAAACTGCTGGCCATCTCCTGCTGGCAGTGTGTCAGCAAGAAAGCCAAGCAAAAGGGTCCGCCCCCCATAATTAGAGACTAAACACGAATTTCCATTAGGAAAAGTCCCTGCTGAAGTGCCGGTTCCAGTTGCAGTCATTCCCATAGACCAAATACCCCAGCCAGGATTTGAAAGCACAATGGGGTTGGTTATACCTGAGGCAAGGAAAGGATCTGTAACGGTGGCTGGAGTCTGGTTGTTGGAACCAGTATACGTTGCGCCAAATAGGGCACCATAACTGGCATCTCTCGTCCAATCAGTGAAAATCACGCTCCCTCCGGAATTTATGAAGTTCGTGAGGGTTGCCAGGTCAGGATACTGCGCCCATCCCTGCACAAGGGCAACGGCCAGGCCAAAGCCTCCTCCTGCCAGCTTATTATTAAAATCAGTCCAGTCAGTGGCCTGGGTAACAGTGTGCCCTCCGGCATTCAGGGCCGGTAAGACATAATTGGTTCCAACAAACCAATCTGCGTAATAAAGGACATTGGCAGCATGGGCAGGCCAAGCCAGGGCAAGCATAAGAAAAACTCCGATACAAATTCTCCTTGTTAATCGCATAGGTTGCCTCCTTTATTTTCAATGGTACAATTTGGTAATTTGTTAAGGGACAAAGATCATTTGGAGACTGTCCGTTCAGTTTGCCGGGCTATTCATTTGAGTATAACCTGCAACGAATCAATGAAATTCATGTTGCCTTCGGCATGATATATGATGGAAACTGACTTACCTACTAATTCGGATAGAGTCGACACCCCTACTATTTGCGATTCTCCTACAGCATGATAGGCAGGCTGTTCTGGTGCATCCAAAAAAACGATACTACCAATGACTTTAGAGACAGTCCCCTGTGCGGTATCAGCCGTAGCATTGGCACTACTCACCATAAGAATCAAGAAAAACGAAACAGCCATTAAGACAAATACAGATCGAATTTTCATGCTTAACCTCCTTCCTCGGTGATAAGGTGAATCAATGTAGAATGGTAGGTACCAAATCATCCCCTCTCGGATCCCGGCGTGCGCTATTCCCACACCGCGCCCTTCGAATCTGCTCACTTACGCACTGAGATGCATCATACAAAGATCTGTTCTTTGTATGATGCTACCCTATACACAAAAAAAGACTGGCCACAACTAAGAAGACTTTTTTCGGTACTGTCAAGTTTCTTGTGTGAAACTTTCTTCTGCCAATTCTTTGAAGAACGGCAAGTTCTTACACACTCTTCAAATAGGGTTAGACCTCCACTGAAGTTCCATTTTGGAGAGATGAAAGCCAGAAGCGTGTACCACGCTTGGCCTCCGGCCACAATCTGGATATGCTGGTTTCTAAATATAGAATGCGATCGCTAAATTTTGTAATTGGCTGGCTGGGGGACGAGGATTCGAACCTCGGTTAACGGGGCCAGAACCCGTCGTCCTTCCACTGAACGATCCCCCAGTAGCAATAATTTTTTAAGATTTTCCGCAAAAAGTCAAGAGAAAATTACGGTTTAGCCTTTTGTGACCTTCCAGCAACGGACCAGATGATTCCCAGAGGGCTCGCAAAAATCGACCTCCGCCTTCCTGCATTGCTCTTCCACCAGGGGGCACCTGCCCTGGAACTTACACCCAGGAGGGCCATCCAGAGGGCTGGGGACCTCTCCCCCAAGGGATCTTATTTCAACCCCCTTGCCGGGTTCTGCAACAGGGACCGATGAGAGGAGTGCCAGGGTGTAAGGATGAATGGGGTTTTCAAAAATCTCTTCGGCCCCTGCATATTCCATGATCTCCCCAAGGTACATGACTGCCACCATGTCACTGATGTATCCCACGACGTTGAGGTCATGTGAGATGAAGATATAGGTCAGTTCAAGTCGCGCCTGGAGGTCTTTCAGGAGATTGATGATCTGCGCCTGAATGGAGACATCGAGGGCCGATATCGGCTCATCGCAGATGATGAGGGAAGGTTCCACACTCAGGGCCCGGGCCACCCCGATCCGCTGGCGCTGGCCCCCGCTGAATTCGTGCGGGTAGCGATCCATACTCCCGCCTGAAATCCCTACCATCTCAAGGAGCTCTTGGATTCGTTCTTTCCTATTGCGCCTTGGAACATCCAGGATCCTGAGGCCTTCCTCAATGGACTGGCCAACGGTCATCCGCGGGTTAAGGGAGCCAAAGGGGTCCTGGAATACGATCTGCATCTCCTTTCGGAGTGGTTTCATCTCCTTTTCGGTCAGCCTGCCTATGTTGGTGCCCCGGTATATGATCTCTCCGGCGTCGGGATTTAAGAGCCTTAATATCAGCCGAGCGACAGTGGATTTTCCGCACCCGCTTTCGCCCACAAGGCCGAGGGTTCCTCCCTTGCCTATCTCAAAGTCCACCCCGTCAACTGCCTTGACCCATCCAGCCACCCTCTGAAGGAAGCCCCTTTGGACCGGAAAGTACTTTTTTAGCCCTTCTACCTTAAGTATGGAGCTGCCGTTTACCGGCTTTTCCCCGGCCACAGCTGGGGCCGGATTATGGTCTGAGAAAGACAGAGGAATCATCTATCACCTATTTCCCTTGCTCGAAGATGACAGGACACCTGCTCAGATGGCCGTTGCCATAGTCACACATCTCCGGAAATCGGCTCTTGCAGTTATCGATGACATACAGGCACCTTGGATGAAACGGACAGCCCGCCGGTTTATGGGCTGGATCCGGCACGGAGCCGGGGATGCTGTGAAGCCGCTTTCCCCGTTTTGAGCGGCTCGGCAAAGAGGCCAGAAGACCTTGGGTGTAAGGATGGCGCGGTTCACGAAATATCTGAACGGTGTTACCCTGCTCGGCAATGCTTCCGGCATACATGACATAGACACGATCCGCGATATTGGCCACCACCCCCAGATCGTGGGTGATGTAGAGGACCGACATGGATCGAGTCTCCTGGAGGGATTCAAAGAGGCGAAGAATTTGGGCCTGTATGGTTACATCAAGGGCGGTCGTGGGCTCATCGGCTATGACCAGGTCAGGATTGCATGCAAGGGCCATGGCAATCATTACCCGCTGCCTTTGGCCACCGCTTAGCTGGTGGGGATAGTCGTTTAGCCGGGCCTCCGCCGAAGGGATCCCCACGTCCTTCAAGAGTTGAATAACCCTCTGATCCAAGACCTCCGGTTCAACCCGTTCATGGACCTCTATTGCCTCTTTTATCTGATCTCCGATGGTAAAGACCGGATTAAGGGATGTCAGGGGCTCCTGGAAGACCATGGCGATCCGGTTCCCCCTGATCTTCTGCAACTCCTCTTCGTCAAATTCAAGGAGGTTATCCTCTTCAAACAGGACCTTACCACCCGTCACCTGGCCCGGTGGGATGGGGAGCAGACCGAGTATGGTAAGGGCAGAGACGGTCTTTCCGCATCCGGATTCGCCCACAAGGCAGACGGTTTCCCCTGCTCCTATATCGAAGCTCACCCCGTCTACTGCGCGGGCGACCTTTCCGTTTCCAATGAAATTGACCCTAAGGTCTTGTACTGAAAGCAGGGGTTTTTTCATGAAAGGTCTATCTCTCTCTGAGCCTGGGATTCAAGGCATCCCGTAATCCCTCCCCGAAGAGGTTAAAGGAAAGGACCACGATCAAGATCGCAATGCCAGGGATAAAGGTGAGCCAGGGGGCATCAAAGATAAATTGTTTTCCGTCGGAGAGGATATTCCCCCACGTGGCATGCGGGGGCGGGACCCCGAATCCGAGAAAACTGAGTCCTGCTTCTGTCAGAATGGCCGTGGCAATGCCTATGGTAGCGGATACAAGGACAGGCGCAACCGCATTAGGCATCATGTGGCGAAAGATAATCCTGAAGTTACTTACCCCCAAGGCCTTTGCCGCTGTCACAAAGTCCTGCTCCCTCAATGAAAGGAATTCGGCCCTAACAAAGCGGGTGGCACCCATCCAACTGGTTAGCCCGATGACTACCATGATGTTGTACATGCTCGCAGGAAGAAGGGCCACCACCGTTAATATCAGGAAGAAGCTGGGAAAACAGAGCATAATATCAACCATACGCATAATTAGGGTATCGATGGAGATGGCGCGCTTGTGCACTATGCCGAGCCACAGACGCCCTGTGGTTTCTCCCCGCGTCTTCTTTGAAAAGATCAGGCTGATGACATAGGCAATCGCACAGGCTATCAGCAGCAATCCGGGGTAAAGACTTCCCAGCACGACAAGGGTCCCCCCTGCAAAGAGTAGACAGGCCAGCAGGATGTGATCCACGCGGATGTGGTTCTGCCCGAAGTAGCCGGCGATTCCTCCCATAAAGATCCCAACAAGAACGGAGATCCCCACGGCCACGAATCCTACGGTCAACGAAACCCAGGCCCCCTGTAACATCCTCGCAAATACGTCCCGGCCCAGGTCATCCGTGCCAAAGAGATAGAGCCCAAAGGTGGGAAACTCATCTGGTCTTAATGTATTTAGATTTGGCCTTGACAATGGGGGCAGGAGCTTTTCCTGGAGACGGATCAGGGCCGGGTCAAAGACAGGATCGTGGCCTGATGTCAAGAAAAGGCCAGCAAGGGCCACCACAAAAAAGATGACGAAAAAGATCAGGCCAAGGATGGCAAGCCGGTTTTGCCTGAATAGCTGCCAGAATTCCTGAATCCTTGTCTGCCGCGGGGCCAAGGGCCTGTCTAGTATTTCTTGGTTATTAGTCATCAATCCTCAAAGGCGTATCCTTGGGTCCACAACCAGATACAGGAGATCGGAGACGAACGTTCCGACCAGGACCAGCACTGCCGAAATGAAGTTTACCGTCAGAATGATGGGGTAATCTCTTGCCAGAATGGCCTCATAGGCCATTCTGCCCATGCCCGGCCAGGCAAAGATAGATTCAATAATAACCGAGCCGCCGATAAGGCCTGGCAGGATCAGACCAAACATGGTCACAAAGGGAAGCAGGGCATTCCTGAGGGCGTGCTTGTAATGGACCTGATCCGTAGGGAGCCCCTTAGCCCTGGCTGTACGGACGTAATCCTGACCTTCTACTTCCAGCATCTGGCTTCGGACGTATCTTGAGAGGACCGCGATGCCTCCTGTTGCACCCAGGACGGAGGGGAGAAGCAGATGCCAGATCCGGTCCATGGCCTGGTGCGTCCAAGAGGCCATTTGGAGCCCAAAGGTCTCCATTCCAAAGACCGGCACGTGGAGACGAGTCACCACAAGTATGATCAAGACGTAGGCTACAAAGAAGCCCGGGACTGATATCAGGAGATAGGCCACGAAGGTAACGCTTCGGTCATAGAGTCCCCCCCTGAAGATGGCCGATCGGATGCCCACAGGAAAGGAAAGGGTCCAGGTCAGGATCGTTCCTACAATAAATAAGGGGAGGCTATTAAGGAATCGCCCCCATATCTTCTTGAGCACCGACTGATTGTCCTTCCACGAAACGGTTTTTCCGGTGAAGAGGTCCCTATAAAAGAGCAGGTATTGTACGTACAGGGGTTTATCCAGATGAAATTCATGTCTAAAGCGCTCCAGGAGCTCCGGAGTGAATTTGGGATTGAGCGGATTTATATGACTCGGTTCACCGGGCGCAAGATGGATGATCAGGAAGGAGACCACAGAGACAAAGAATAGGGTAATAATCTTCTGTACGATGCTGCGTCCAATGAATGATAACATGTGTAATGCCCTTGGCTGGGAGTTACTCTAATGTAATCTGAGACATATCCGGGACCTTTATCCATTTATTAAAGTAAAAGGTATAGTCACCGGTCTTGGTGGGCTTGATCTTCTTATAGAGCATGTTTCCGTCCTGGTCGATCTCTCTGATGACGATCCGCTTGTCGAGGACGGCCGTCCACTTGCCCACATACAAGAATGTGTATGGCTGTTCTTCTGCGATAATCGAGTGCAGCCTGTGGCAATATTCCACCTGCTTTTTGTGATCGTATTCCTGCCTGATCCTGATAATGAGCTCATCTGCCTCCTTATTCTTGAACCCAACAAAATTGAGCTGGTGGGGATGGGTCTGAGAAGAATGCCATACCTGGTATAGATCCGGGTCGATACCCATGACCCATCCGAGGATCAGGGCATCGAAGTCCAACTTGTTCACGCGCTCCTGGATAAAGACGGACCACTCAACCAAGTCTGTACGGACATCAACCCCGATCTGTTTCCAGGCATCCTGGGCTATGGCCAGGATGGCCTTCCTAATGTCATTGCCGCTGTTGGTAATAAGGGTGAACTCCAGTCTTTTCCCATCCTTCTCCAGCCACCCCTCCTTGTTGCGCCTCCAGCCCGCCTCAGCCAACAATTTTAAGGCGCCTTCAGGGTCGTAGGGGAGGGGCCTGATACTATGGTTGTAATAATCGGTCTGTTTGACGAAGGGACCGGTAATCCGTTCTCCCTGGCGGTAGAGGACATAGTCAATGATCTTGTCTATGTTTATGGCCATACCCAAGGCCCTTCGTACCCTGGGGTCATTAAAGGGCCTTCGCCGCATGTTATAGCCGATGTAAGTATAACCGAAAGAGGTCCCAGAGAAACTCTGGAACCTGGGATCCTCCTTAAGACGCTTTACCTGGTGGGGCTGGACATTGTAACTGTCCAAGGTCCCGGCGTAGAATTCCATCTCCTGGGTCAGGAGATCAGGGACCACACGAAACATAAAACGGTCATAATTGGGAGGGCCTTCCCAATAACCTTCAAACCGGTCCAGGATGATAAACTGATCCGACTTCCATTCCCTGAAGACAAAAGGCCCGGAACCTATGGGGTGTCTGTTGAATGAGCTCTGGCGAAGGGAAAAGGTGTTCGGGTCTTTTCCCAGGCGCATGGCCTCTTTTTTGAGGGCCTGTTGGTTGAGGAGGTGCTCCGGGAGTATCCCTATGCTCCAGGTGCCCAGTGCGGGGGAGTAGAGCCTCTTGTAGACCATTCGAACAGTAAGTGGATCGATGACCTCCACCGACTTGACAGGTTCATAGTCGGCGACCCTCGGGGAGAGGTTCTTGGGGTTCGTGATGGCCTCGAACGTGAATTTGACGTCGTTGGCGTCAAGGATGTGGCCGTCATGAAACTTGACACCAGCCCTCAGGTGAAAGGTCAGGACCGGGTTGTGTTCTGTTGCGGGGAGCAACTCTTTGGCGCAGGCAGACAGCTGTTCCTTGGCCACAGGAGGTGAGGCACTCAGGTATTCATCGGCGGAAAAAGACGTGAAGTATTTTGGTCCCAGAAGCTTCGTGAGATTATGGAACAGGTCCTGATCAACCTTGGCAAGCCTCAGCTTGATCCTGGCCGGCACCTTCACGAGGATTCTTGTCTCGTCCTTTTCCTTCCTGGTGGCAATGAACTCCCTTGGCGCCTCAATGGAGACCTCCTTGATATTTTCGAGAGAGGCCCGCAGCCCCGGGTCTGAAGGCAAAGGGTTCTTCATGGCGCTTCTTAGGATATCGACCACGGTATTTGGGTCGTTCCTGGGGGAGCCAGGGATGCTTGCCCGATCGTTTATGCAGAAATAGGCATCTTCATAGACCTCCCACGAGGTGGCCAGGCGTCCTCGGAAACGCAGTTCCTCATCGTAGTCAATGAGCCCGTCAAAGACCAGATTTTCGATTTGACTGCTGGCTGAATCGCTCGAGAGGATAGGGTTCAGGAGTGCCGCGTCCCCGCTCGAGGCGCTGATGTATTCGTGGAGACGTTCGGGATTTCCTCTGGTCTGCTGTTCATAGGTGGGCACCCAGAAATAGGACTGCAAGAGAAAGATTATCAGGATTGTAGGCGCAAATATAAGGGCTCTCTTTATGGTCATAGGGAAACTCAGGGAAAGGGGCTGTTAAATGTGAAGGTATCTGCTAAGATACAATTATTTGAGAATAAAATAAACCCCTTCGAAATACTTTAGCGCTTTGAAAACACTGAGGAGTAAGATGACGGACCGTGAGGGTCTTTTTTCCAAAGGACGTAAAGGACGGCATCATTTCATAGAACGGCAGTGAGGTCTTGAACCTCGTTACGCAACAGCCCCATAAGAGGATGTCCCTATGAAGAGCCCTCTCCCCTGCCTGGCAGAAACTGTATTTAGAGGTAAGGGGGCGTGCCAGAGGCTGTGAAGAGTTTGAGTTACGTCCTTTGGAAAAAAGACCCTCACGGTCCTCCCTCCGGGCCGGAGGCTGCCTTTCTTTCAAAACGCTAAGGTGTTACATCTCCTGAAGATTTCACACAGGGCATCGTGCCCTCTGTTAAAAAGCAGTGACGGTGTGCTGATTTTCTCTACCCCTGCTGTATGCGATCTTATAACGGGGTAAATAGGGAATCGGATTTCAACAGTCAAGAAAAAAGGGGTGAGACGATCGGGGCTTTTTGCCTTAGAAGATATGACGCCAAATCAAGAAAACAGGCCAGGTCTGAAACGTTTTGAGTTCCGTGACCTTCACCCCAATGTCTATATGGGGACCGCCAGCGACAGATATTCGGGCTGGATCGGACAGATCTATTCCGAGGGCCGCTATAAGGGCCGTACGGCCAGCCGCTCCAAGATGGTGAAGGGCGAAAGCTTTGCGGAAGAGGTCCTTCCTATTGAAAGCGTTGAGGAATATTTCCAGCACTTTCGAGTACTTGAACTGGATTTCACCTTTTACAGGTCCCTGATGGATGCGGAGGGAAGGCCCACCCAGAATTTCTATTTACTGCACAACTATCGGCAGCATCTGAATCGGGATGATCGCCTGATCCTGAAGGTCCCGCAAAATATCTTTGCAAGGAAGCTGCGAAGGGGGAGCAAATATCTCCAGAATGAAGAGTATCTGGATCCGGAGGTCTTCGTCCAACGGTTTTACCAACCGGCCCTGGAGCTGCTTGGACCCTCGCTGGACGGACTTATCTTCGAGCAGGAATACCAGCGCAAGGAGGAACGTTCGTCGCCACAAGGGATGGCACAGGAACTGGACGCCTTTTTTGAGGAGATTCCCAGGGACAATCGCTACCATGTGGAACTGCGGACCGAAACCTTCCTGGCAGCCCCAATCTTTGAGGTCTTTGAAAAGTACGGGGTCGGTCAGGTGCTGTCCCACTGGACGTGGCTTCCTCCTCTTTCACGTCAGTTTAGGCTCTCCGGGCGGAGGTTCCTGAATGCTGCCAGGGGGTGCATCATCCGGTTGATGACCCCGCGAGGCATGCGTTATGAAGATGCCTATGCCAAGGCCCATCCCTTCAACGGACTGGTAGACGGGATGTTAAACCCCCAGATGGTGAAGGAGACGGCTGACCTAATGAAGGCAGCGATACAAGAGGACGTCCGGATAAATGTGATCGTCAATAACCGTGCGGGTGGAAATGCCCCCCTTATTGCACAGCAGATCGCGAGGGAATTCCTCTCTATAGAGGGGGCCTAGGAATAGAATTCTAATCTGTAACTTCTCCAGGAGATGCGAATATGTGTTGGACATTGATTGCCTTTGCGATAATTTTTGGATTATTCCTTGCACTGGCCGGTGTCTTTGGTTGCATTTTCCCTGTCATCCCTGGTCCGCCCCTTGGCTATTTGGCGCTAATTATCCTCTCCTGGGTCAAGGGCTGGAAGCCATTTAGTTCTACCTTCTTGATTATTATGGCGGCCCTAACTATACTAGTGAGCATTTCCGACTATCTGATCCCTGCTATCAGTGCAAAGAAATACGGGGCATCAAGATTGAGCCTGTGGTTTTCCATTGGTGGTATGGTGACAGGACTCTTCCTTTTCCCGCCTTGGGCTATGGTTATAGGGGCATTCCTGGGGGCCTTTGCCGGGGAGTTCCTCGCAGGGGGAGAGGGAAAAAGCGCCATTCGGGCCGGATGGGGCGTATTTGTGGGAACTATGCTGAGCACTGGACTGAGGCTGGCCTTGTCAGGCGTCATGCTCTTTTTGTACATCAGAGAGATGTTTTGATGGCTCCACGGTATGTCAAGACATGCCCTTGTAATAGGTGGCCGGCCGCCGCGGGTTCTTTGTAAGAGAAAAGACCAGAAGGAGGAGACCATGAAATATATGAAGATACTACTGCCATTCTTTCTCATATCTATTGTGGTAGTGCCCGGGGGTTGCGGGAATTACCACTTGCCTACCGGCAAAGGGTATACCCAGTTATGCCAAAGCTATGTGGGGCATGACCCAAATGATCTGATCAATCAGTGGGGAGCTCCCGGCAGGATTTATAATACACCTGATAAAGGGGAAGTGCTTGTCTATGTGGAGACGAGAGACGAATATACCCTCAACCCCTTGGCCCATTCCGCGCTAATAGAGTACCCCCCACGCATTGATCCCCGAAAAGATCAACCGGATATGGTAGGAGACGTGATTGGACGATCTGTTCCTTCTATGGACTATTGCATCACCTACTTTGAGGTAAACCAAGACAAAAAGATCGTGAGGGCGATCTGGAAGGGTGATTGTAAGGCGATAGAGAGGGATAAAGTGAAGTAGCGTATAGAGATTCTACCATTTTCCGGCGCTCTAATGTGACCTCAATTGCCCCCGATGCTGCAAGGGGTTTGAAACATATATCAACTCCTAGTCTTGTATAAGAACTGTTTTCGAGAATCTGGGAACCCGCCTTCGCACTCATGACTAAACAGGACTATTAGACTGATCATGAAGAAAGGATCTGTTCAAAGGGGCCTTCAGGCAATGGGCTGAATTGCTGAGAGAACCACGGGACTATGTAGAGAAAAAAGGAAAATGACCAGGTCCGTGGGCATCTTCTTTACGAGCCGATGGGGAAAATCCAGGGCCGGCAAAAAGGCTCAGGACCTGAGAAAGGGGATAGGAGGGAAAAGAGCAATTGGATCAAAATTCTTTAAGGGAACTCCTGGTTCTCTTGGCCAAAGGCCAGATCACCGTTGAAGAGGGCATGGAGAGGCTCAAGGGCCTACCTTTCGAAGATATCGGCTTTGCCTGCGTGGATCATCACAGGGGACTGAGGAGGGGCCTATCAGAGGTCATATTCGGCGAAGGGAAAGAGATAAACGAGATCGTGGCGATTATGGAAGAGATGCTTGGCCAAGGGGATAACATCCTTGTCACGCGTCTTTCTAAGGAAAAGGCCAAAGAGATCCTAGGCAAGTTCCCAGACAGTACCTACCATAATAGGGCCAGGGTGCTGACCCTAATCAGGCGTGATATAGAGACATCGGGCAGAGGAACAATCCTAATTGTGAGCGCCGGGACATCCGATATCCCCATAGCAGAGGAGGCCGCCATCACGGCGAGGTTCATGGGAAACCGTGTGGATACCGTATATGATGTGGGGGTTTCTGGACTCCACAGGTTACTGGCCCACAGGGAAAGGCTAATGAACTCCTCGGTAATCGTGGTGGCCGCAGGGATGGAAGGAGCGCTTCCGAGTGTTGTCGGGGGACTGGTTGATAAACCCGTGATAGCGGTTCCGACCAGTGTAGGATATGGAACGAGCTTCCAGGGGATTGCTGCACTGCTGGGTATGCTCAACTCCTGTGCGGCCGGCGTCACTGTGGTGAATATTGATAATGGCTTTGGCGCGGGGTATGCTGCCAGTCTGATCAACAGGGGCTGACAAGGTCGTAACACTTTAGCGCTTTGAAAGATAGGCCGCCTCCAGCCCGGAGGGAGGACCGTGAGGGTCTTTTTTCCAAAGGACGTAAAGGACGGCATCATTTTATAGAACGGCAGTGAGGTCTTAAACCTCGTTACAAAACAGCCCCATAGGAGGACG
>CAYVMN010000099.1:0-16730 GCA_964452575.1 uncultured Desulfobacteraceae bacterium
AGTGATTGGGTATCCCCCTGAATTTCGGCCCCCTTTCAAGGTTCATCCCGAATCAAGAAGCCAACGTAACGACCGTTCAGCGTTAGTGTGAGGCAGGAGGACGCCCAGAAAATCATAAGATCGAAAGCCTTCCTTTTGACATTTACCAAGCTTATGGCCCTTCCACTTTTTGTTTAGCACGGGATTTTAATGATTCTATGGACGTTAAACACATTAGGGTCGGCAGTGGGGAAGGGGATGTTAGGGGTTAATAAGAGGGCAATCATCCACCTGGATATGGATGCCTTTTATCCCTCAGTCGAGGTCCTGGATCGTCCGAAGCTGAAAGGGAAGCCGGTGATCGTAGGCGGCAGCAGGGAGAGGGGGGTGGTCTCGTCTGCCTCCTATGAGGCCCGGAAGTTTGGAGTTCACTCTGCCCAGTCAATGGCCAGGGCCGTGCGGTTGTGCCCGAACGGGATATTCCTGCCGGTCAGGATGTCGAGATACAAGGAGGTATCCAGACAGGTATTTGAGATATTCTACCGATTTACGCCGCTTGTGGAGCCCATATCCATAGACGAGGCCTTCCTGGATGTTACGGGTTCAGAGCGTCTCCTTGGCAAACCGGTGGAGATAGCAAAGAGGATCAAGCATACGGTTTTTGAAGAGACCGGGTTGACGGTCTCAGCCGGGGTGGCGCCTAATAAGTTCGTGGCCAAGATCGCCTCAGACATGGAAAAGCCCGACGGATTAACCGTGGTGCCCCAGGACAAGGTCAGGGAGTTCCTGGACCCGCTTCCCATAGGCAAGATGTGGGGCGTGGGCAAGAAGACCCAGGAGGCCCTGGTCCGTCTCAATATACGGACATTTGGAGACCTTCGCCGGACCCCTCTGAGGGTCTTAGAGCAGAGATTCGGTAAAAACGGCATCAAGATGCATCTGCTATCCATGGGTATAGATGAAAGGGAGGTTGTGACAGGGCATGAAGCCAAATCCGTCGGTCATGAACGAACCTTTATGGAGGACATCTCAGATCTGGAGGCTGCCAAGAGAGAGCTGCTCGACCTTGCAAACCAGGTGGGTCGCAGGATGAGAAGAGAGGGACTTAGCGGGAGTACGGTCACCTTGAAAGTAAAATACAGAGATTTCACTCAGATAACGAGGGCAGAAACCCTTCAAAGATCCACTGATGACGGACTTGAGATCTACTCAAGTGCCAGCAGGCTCCTTCAAAAGACCCAGGTGGGGAAAAGGCCGGTCCGGCTTCTGGGGATCTCTTTGTCGCAGATCAGTCTTTCCGGGTCAGGAGAGCAGCTCTCGTTCTTCGGACAGGATGAGTTGTCTCAGAAGAGGAAGAAACTTAACAGGGCCCTTGATTCCGTCCGAGAAAAACATGGGGATAAGAGTGTCCGTCCGGGCACACTTCTTACAAAGTAGGGTAGGATTATATCTTATAGCATGGGGTGAGGTGCAGGATATCCCTGCTCTCCTGGATTGTTGCGGGCTCCTTTCCGAGCAGGCGAATGATCTCTACTGCCTTTTCCACCAGCTGCCGATTGCTGGTGGCCAACTCCCCTTTGCTGATCCGAAGGGTGTCCTCAAAACCTATGCGCACGTTTCCTCCCAGGAGAACGGACTGGGCGAGCATCTGGAAAGAGGTTGCCCCGATCCCGAATCCGGCCCATACGGCATCAGGGGGGAGGGCATGTTTCATCAAGGCCATGTTTTGAGAGGTGGCAGGAATGCCCCATCGGGTGCCCATGCAGAGCTGAAACAGCGGAGGTCGTTTAACCCTCTTCGTTTCGATAAGGTGATTTGCAATCTCAATATGTCCCATGTCGAAGACCTCAAGCTCAGGCTTGACTCCTGCAGCCCCTACCTGCTCGGCCATCCATTCCACGTGTGAGACAGAGTTTACAAACACATGGGCCCCAAAATTCATTGAGCCCACGTCAAGTGAACAGATCTCGGGCACCAGACGAAGGACGTGCTCTATACGTCTTTGGGGAGGGCAGAGGGTTGAACCAGACGCAGGACCTGCTGGATCATTATGGTCGGGGATGAAGCGTGCACCGGCTCCGGTCGTGAGATTGATTATCATCTCGGAGCGGTCCCTGATCCGACGAACCACTTCCTCGTAAAGGGAGAATTCCATAGAGGGTTTCCCGCTATTCACATCGCGCACGTGGATATGGACCACGCTGGCCCCGGCTTCATGTGCATCGAGTGCGCTTTCTGCTATCTCCTTGGGCGTTACAGGGAGTGAAGGATTCCCTGCCCGGTCACCTATGGACCCCGTGACAGATACCGTTACAACTACCTTTTCAGAACCCATTATCATTTTCCCCCGCCCTTCTATTCCGTGACGACCTTGAGGAATTTGTACTGTGCCACAAACTCCTCGTCGCCCTCCGATATAAACTCGATCTCCGCACCCACTCCGAGTGTCTCTTTAATCCGTGAACCGAGGCGCTCTCTGGCCTCCTCCTCAGAAGCGGCCTCTGGGGGTCGGGCCACACGCAGGACTAGGTGCTCCTGCGGCTGATCTTTCCTTCTTAACCCTGGCCGTCAATCTCCCCAGTTGATCAAGGTCCGAGCCGGTCAGGCCGTAAATGGTGGGAACACCCGTGGTTCCCGCAGTCCTCATAAGCTGGCTGATGTCGTAGGCAGGGACGCAAAGAAGGCCTGCATAAGGGTCTTTGCTCCTCTCCCTTTTGAGATGTTTCTGGGTCAAGGGCCCTGCATCAAGGCCCGGCCAATGACGAGTTTTTGAATCTCCGATGTACCGCCGCCTATCTCGCCCAGCTTGGCATCCCTGTAATACCGTTCAACCGGATACTCCTTCATGTAGCCGTATCCGCCGTGAATCTGCACTGCATCTTGTGCCGTCCTGACTGCCATAGTGGAGGCAAAGAGCTTTGCCATGGCCGCCTCATGCCTTATTGTCTTCCCTTCTTCATAGAGCCACACGACCTTGTGCGCATAGGTACGGGCCATCTCCAGGTTCATGGCCATCTCGGCCAGCATACCCTGGACAAATTGAAAGGTCCCGATCGGCCTCCCGAACTGCACCCTATCCCGGGCGTAACGGATAGAGGCATCGAAACAGGCCTGGGCTATGCCGGTGGCAGTGGCTGCGGCCAGGGCCCTTTCCGCGTTTAGTGTTGTAAACATATCACTGAATCCATCCTCTTCTTTGCCCAGTACCTGATTCCTGTGCACCCTCACCTCTTCGAGAAAGACCTCCCCTGTGGGCGAACATCTCATCCCCAACTTTTCAAAGGGTTTCCCGGTGTTGACCCCCTCCATGCCCCTTTCAAGGATAAAGTTGGTTGCCCCCTTGACGCTCCTATCTCCGCTGGTCCTGGCAACGACCAAGAAGTAATCGGCAAGGGGTGCGTTGGTGATAAAGGTCTTTGTACCGCTTATGACAAAGTAATCCCCCTCCCTTCGTGCACGGGTCTGAATGCCGAGGGTGTCTGAGCCGGCGTTGGGCTCGGTGAGGCAGTAAAAGGCCAGTCTCTCTCCCTGGGAAACAGGCGGGATATACTTCTGCTTCTGTTCATCTGTCCCGAAGCGGGCAATGAAGTGGCAATGGTTCAAGGCACAGATGGCCACAGAGACCCCTACCCCAGCTGCCGACCTGCACAATTCCTCTTTAATGATGTACATGGTCATGAGGTCTGAAGCGCTTCCCCCGTACTCCGGCGGGACCAGGGTCCCCAGGAAGCCATGCTGCCCCAGTTTCCTGTAGACCTCCATGGGGAATCTCTCATCCGTGTCGATTTCCCTGGCAATGGGATCCAGCTCGGTCTCGCACAATTTCCGGATGCTCCTCTGGGCTATCTGGTGCTCTTCAGAAAGGCCGAAATCCATATTGTCTCCCTCTTGTAAGGCCTTTGGGTTAGCCTTCTATTAATCTTTACGGATAGGGCGAAAGTACTTGATATCCAGGATATCCCCCTTCCTCTCCTCCCTCAAGACGGCCTCAACCCTTATCCCGATATGGAGGTCAGTGAGATCTATCTCTCCCAATAGGTGAAGCAGCCCGGTATCTGCCCCGTCGAGCTTGACGAGTCCGTAAATGAGGGGAGAGGCGTAAGGGTGTATGGGAAGGGAATAGTTGGTTACGGTATAGCTTTCGAGGACCCCCTTGTTTCCCACCTCCACCCAGTCCTCCATCTTCTCAAAACACCTCCCGCAGATCGTCTCCACCGGTACGTACACGGTCTTGCAGGTCTTGCATCTGATGCCGAAGATCTTCCTCTTGTCCCTGAGCTCCACAAAAAAGCGGGTGGCAGTAAGACCTGGAAAGTACCGGTAGGGCATGACCAGCCTCCCCTCTGCCACATATGGATCCAGACTCAGGATGTCAAAACGCCTCCCCGGGGTGACAACATGGAACATGTCCTGATATGGGGTCGGTTTTTTCTCTGCCACGACACACCTCCCCTCAGCTTGATCCTATGGTTCGGAAGTGGATAATGTCTTCCATGGTGCCCTCTCTTTCCTCCGGGGGTTTGAAGACCGCCTCAACGGCCATACCTACCCTCACTCTTGTCGGGTCTTTCTCTGCCAGCATGTGAAAGAAGGCCACATCAGGGCCTCCATCCAGGACGATGGCCGCGATTGTGTAAGGAACCGGCCTCATATCCCCGATGCCCGCATCATACATGGGATCCACAACAAAACTGTAGGATATCACTCGGCCTTGGTGAGATAGTTCCACCCAGTCTTCACCCATCCCCACATGACAGCGGCCGCAGACAGGGGTGGGGGGGAGCTGGAGGCGGCCGCACTCGGGGCATCTGTTGGCAATAATCCTGCCATCCCGAAGCCCCCTCAGGAAGGTCCCCAGGTGAAGACCCGCACCCCACCTGTATCTGAGATCAAGCGGGATGATGATCTCCAGCATTTCGTGATCCATATTCTCCTCCAACTATTCCAATATTTTTCAACCGGTGAACGATTACCTTCAAGTGTTCTTCGTAAGATAAAAGATCACGATCCAGCTTGCGGCCCCCCAGGCACATGCGATGGCCGTTTCGGCCCGCTTTCCTACCTGACGGGCCCCGGCCTCCCCCCTCAATTGCAGGGCCGCCTCTGCCACCCTGATTACACCGGATGCGCCGATGGGATTTGTTGAGACAACCCCTCCGGAAGGCTCTATGAGGATCTCGCCTTCTATTCTAATGACCTCCTTTTCCACCAGGAGCCATGCCTGACCTTTCTTGCATATGGAAAAGAGCTCCATCCATGGAAAAAGGGCCCATGAGGACGGGGTGTAGAGTTCCCAGACATCAATGTCCCTGGCAGGCCTGGTGATCCCGTTCCTCCTGTAGAGCCTCGTTGAAGCCACCTCAATGGCGCTCGGCGCCGGTTGGGGCTCCACGCATCCGCCCCTGAAGACAGAGACCTCCCTGTGGGCCGTTTCCATATCCCTTATCCAGACAGGGGGTTTCGGCCCTTGCTTGCTCCGTCTTTCATTTGCAAGAACCAGGGCGCAGGCCCCACAGGAGGTGGGTGACATGTGGAGGAGTCTGACAGGCCAGACGAGTACCCTTGAGCCAAGGACATCCTCCACGGTCAATTCCAGTTTCAGGTGTGCGTGGGGGTTCCGCCTTGCGTTGTCTGCCATTATGACCCTCGCGAGTGCCGCGTGTTCCTCGCGGCACCCTGTCTCCTCCATGTAACTGAGCCCCATGGTGGCGAAGATCCCGACGGCCCCGGCCGCCATACCCCTGTCGTAGAAAGGCTCCCTTGCAGTCACAAGTGAGGCTATGGAAGGGGCCGCATCCTGCTTCTGCCACCCTATGACCAGGGCAGTTCCAAAGACCCCGGAGGCGATATGGTGCCAGCCTGTTGCTACTGCCGTGGCCCCGCTGGTACCTCCTGTATTCATTTTGAGACCGGGCCTGAGATACATCCCGGCGCCGTCAACCACGTTCTTGCTCGAGATGGTCCACCCGTCCCAGTGGTCCTGGGAACAGCTGATAGTGGCGTCAATACCGGTGCCGTCCTGGGTAAACCTAAGTCCCGTCTCCCTGAGGATCCTCTCGACTGGCTCAAAGGCCAGATCCTGGAGGTGCAACTCAGGCCTTGTTCCGTACCTTGTCTGTGAAACTCCAACTATTCCCACTCTTGGCGCCATATCTCTCCTTATGTTACCCGCACATGAGGTTTCTCTCTTACCGGCCTTTGAAGACAGGTTTACGCTTTTCAAGTTTTGCCCTTCCTGCTCCTTTATAAGACATGCCCTCCTCCTTTTGCTTTCGGTCGCCCTGGAGCGACAGCTCCGATACGACCCTTCGGAGGCGATCCTTCAGCCTTGAACAGATGAATTTACTGATACCTTCAACCTCACCCTGGATATCAGAGTGACTTACGTCCATAATGTCTACATAAAGACGATTTACATGGGGATACACGTCTCTGGCCCTATCAAAATATATGGACCGGTATACGTTTGCACCCAAGATAACGACTGTGAAATCGGCCTCAGGGCACACCTCCTTGATTACCTGTTCGGCATTGCCCGGATATATGACAAGGGGTCTTTCATCTTCAATATAGAAGGATATATTTTCCCTGGCAATTTGATCCGTCAGCCCGTTCCGATCAGGTCCTCCGGTCTGGGATCTATCTCTTCTCTGTTTCACGATTTCTTTTTCCAGGCGGTCCTTTGCAGCAGCATAGATCTCCATTCTTAGCTTTTCCGTCGTTTCCTTAAAGAACTCTGTTGGTTTGAAACCGTGTCGAGATAAGCCCTTGTGCATATCCCCATAATAGAATTCCTTCATCATAGACGGCAAAAAGAGGATCTTGACAGCATCGATTCTCTCAGATCCACAGAAGCATCTGCAGTGGCAATTCCTGTAATTCGCATCCCGAATCTTCTTATCTTCGAACTCCCCACCTGTGATTGCCCCCACGTGATTAAATGCCTTAACAATAAAAGGGCACATCAAATAGTGATATATATGCGGCTCCTTTTCGAGGAGGTCTCTCAGCAATGCCAGCTCATCGGGTCTGAGTTTCATGACCTCCAGGTCTCTCGGAGAGGCCTTAACGCTCTTGTCCAGTAACAGCCCTTCATGTTCAATTAAGGTCTTGAGATCTACCTTTTCCCCCCTATGAATCCTCTGCAATAACAGCAACCTCAAGGCCACAAACTCTGGCGCCGGGTAAATGCTTGCCACATCATAGTCTCCTTTATATAGACTCAATCTATTATCATAATAGTAGAGAACTCTTGTCAGGGCCAAGAGATTGAAATCAAGGACCATCACATCCAGCTGGTTTTTTTCACGATCTGTCATTACCTCAACGATGTTCCTAAAATCGAGCCTCTCGCATAACCCTCTTGTCTGCCAATCCCTTCTCGATTCAACGGGGCCTTCTTGACCGAGAACCACAAACAATAAATAAGAGAGCACTTCTCCTGCATATTCCTGGGCCGGTGTCAGAGATCCATTTTGGGCCCTGGAGGTCCTCTCAGAAGCGGTCGTCTGGCCCTGAAGTGCGATCTTATGGGAAGTAGGGTCTGATGCCTTGCCTGCCAAGGGATGGTTTTGAAACGAAAAGAGGAATAGCCATAGAGAGACAGCAATGATATAAATGATTTTTTGCTTCAAGATATGAACCCTGATCCTGTCAGAGCCATCTGAGGCCTCTATACACGCTTGGTGGTCTAGTAAAAAGTCCAATAACGTCCCTAAGACGTCATTCCCGTGAAACTTGTCCTCGCGAAGGCGCGGAAAGGTTAATTTCGGAAGGGAGTATAGGGTAGCTGATATCTGTCTGTCAAACCAAAGCCACCTTCAGTCTCGGCATTTAGGCGGTCATTACCACATCATGATAGGGTCCGGAAATATAATGGGCCCTGTTTGTCATTGACATAGAGGGGCGGATAGTTTATCAGCAGCCAGGAGCTGGGTGCGCGTTAGAGAGAACTCTGGGCCTTCAAGTTGGGTAGATAAGGAGGTTAAATACAAATGGATATAAAGAGGGTCTCATGTGTAGGTGCCGGCCTGATAGGCAAAGGTTGGGCCACCGTCTTTTCGTCAAAGGGCCTCGAAGTTACCCTGCAGGATATTGATGAAGGTCTCCTTGAGAACGCGATTAAGGGTGTGACGTCGACCTTGATGTTTCTGGAGACAAGAAATCTTCTTGGAAAAGGTGAAGCCAGGGGGGCCCTGCAGAGGATAAAGACGACGACTCACATTCCCGAGGCCGTGGAACATGCGGACTACGTCCAGGAATCCGTGCCTGATAATTATGAAATCAAGAAGAAGGTCTTCAAGGAAATGGATAAATCGGCCCCTCCTCACGTGATCTTGGCAAGCAGCGCATCTGGACTGATGATGACGGAAATCCAGCCGGTCACCACTAGACCTGAGAGATGCGTGCTCGTCCACCCCATATTACCGGTACATCTCATACCGGTTGTGGAGATCGTCGGCGGTCAAAAGACTGACCCTGAGACGGTGAAGGCTGCCCGTGATTTCATGAAGGCACTTGGAAAGACGCCTGTCGTGCTCAACCGGGAAGTCTCGGGTTACATCGTTAACAGATTGCAGGCTGCCCTGTTGCGTGAAGCCGTTGACCTGGTTGACAAGGGCGTAGTTAGCGCTGAAGATCTGGACAAGGCCTTCTGCATGGGGATAGGGCTTCGGGACCCTATCATCGGGCCGTTATTACGGATACATCTCGCCGGAGGGGGCGTTGAGAAGTTCTTCCAGAATTACTCTGAATCCTACCGGTATCGATGGGAGAGCATGGAGACCTGGACCTCCATCCCCCCGTCGGCAGCACAGGCAGTTGTAAGGGGCGTTAATGAAATGAAACTTGTCCGGAAAAAGAGTCTGAAAGAAGTCCAGGGCTGGAGAGACGAAATGCTGGTCAAGATCCTCAAGGCCGTTCATGGAGATCAATAAAGCCACGGCATCTAAGAAAAAGTTCTTGGGGTAATCATAGGTCTGTAAAATCAAAGAGAGTCTGGGGGAACGGATAATAGCTAAAGGCACAGGGCTTAGGGCTTAAGGCCAAAGACGAACGGATCAAGGCCTTTCCCTCCCCGGTTAAATCGGAACTCATGCCTTATGCCATATTGCTACCATTGATTCTTTGATAATATTGCACTTTTCGGACAACAATTTGAAGATCTTTTTCTTGAAGTCTATAGCCCTCTCAAGGAGGGTTGCAGATGGAAAAACTCATAATTACCGCGGCTGTGATCGGTTCCGCACCCACCCGTGACATGAACCCCTATATCCCTTACAGCCCCGCCGAGATCGCCGACGAGGCCTTGCGCTGCTGGAGGGCCGGGGCCGCAATTGTACATGTGCATGTTCGGAATCCCGAGACAGGCCAACCGGCCTTTGAGAAAGAGATGTTCAGGGAGGTGGTAGAAAGGGTCCGCGCGGATAGCGACATGTTGGTGAATCTCACCACCAGTGCCTTCAATCTCGAAGGGCCCAGGGTTGGGGAAAGGCGCCTCATACCCTTGGAACTGAAGCCTGATCTCTGTTCCCTGGACGTGGGAAGCATGAATTTCAGGGGAAGGGTCTTCGTGAACCCTCCCGATTGGGGGGAGATGGCTGCCAAACGAATGCGCGAGGCCGGTGTAAAGCCGGAGATGGAGGTATTCGATCTGGGCCATACCATACAGGCCCGCCACCTCTTTGAAAAGGGCCTGGTGAACGATCCGCCCTACTTCCAGATCTGCCTGGGGGTTGCGTGGGGGGCAGATGCCACCATTGAAAGTCTCCTGACCCTCAAGGCGAGACTTCCAAACGGGTCGCAGTGGTCTGTCCTGGGCACAGGGCCGAGCCAGCTCCCCCTAACCACCCATGCCCTCCTCCTTGGCGGCCATGTGCGCGTAGGGTTTGAGGACAATCTCTATTTGAGCCGCGGAGTTCTTGCCGAGACAAATGCCCAGTTCGTCGAGCGTGCCGTGAGCCTCGCCCGCCTGTTGCAGAGAGAGGTAGCCACCTGCGAAGAGGCCCGCGCCATTCTGGGCATAAGGCCGATGACCTAAGCCACCGCCTGGTAGTCCCCATGGGAGCCCCACTTGACGGCCATGATATCGCCACCCCCGAACTTTGTGGCCTGTCCGGTGCAGTGCCCGGTCCATGGCCTCCATAATCTCTGAGGAAGGGGTTATGGGGTATCCGGCGTAGAAACGGCATCCGGCTGCCAATGCGCCTTCTGTGGCCGCTTCATTGGAGGTTAAGGATGAAACCTCCCGATTTGACAAAATCGGTTATTGACAGCCATTCCCGCCTCTGTTAGTTAAATCATGAGTGCCAATCAGAGGCGGGCACTTCCATATATAATCACCAATTCTCGGTTCGCCGCTTTTAAGAGGTGGGCCTGTGTGGCCTACCCGCGAATGAGTTTCTATGGCCATAAAGGGTTGCTATGCTTAACGCGAAAGACATCATGACAAGAGACTTTATTAGCGTTTCGCCTGATACAGAGATCGCTCACGCTGCAAGGCTTCTTCTTGAAAAGGGTTTCAACGGACTCCCGGTGGTCGATGAAAAGAAGAGACTCGTGGGGATCATCTGCCAGAGTGACCTGATTGCCCAGCAAAAGGGGCTTCCTATTCCCTCTGTTTTCACCCTTCTGGATGGCCTCATCCCCTTGACCTCCATGAAGCATCTGGAAAAGGCGGTCAGGAAAATCGCGGCCACAAAAGTGGCTGATGTCATGACGCCTGATCCGATCACGGTTCGGCCCGAAGCAAGTATTGAGGAGCTGGCCGGTCTCATGGTGGATAAGAAGTTCCATACCATACCCGTGGTTGATAAGGGAAAAATTGTGGGGATCGTGGGAAAGGAAGATATCCTGAGGACTCTCATGTCTGGGTCTGATGCAGGATGACTACTTATTTTCCAGTCTTTCATGCTTCCTTACAAACCCATTAACAGCCGATTTTTGTCATATCCGTGAAAGCGGGAAACCAGGAAAATCACATACTTCCGGCCCCCTGTTCAGGCTACGGGCAGGTTTTGAAGTGTCTTCCCGTAGGTACCGACTATTCTAAGTGCCCCAACACTGTATTCAATTCTGTCCAAACTCGAGATCGCTGCGAGCGAAGCTACGAGTTGGCTGGTAGAAAAGGGGTTTAGTTGTTAGTGATCAGTCGTCAGTAAGCAGGGGCATCATTGAATAGGCATGGATATTGCTTATGTTTGCAGTGGAGATTATCTACGTGCAGATAGACAAGTGCTTGGATATCGAACTCAGAGTCCTAGAGATCTATAGGTCGCTCGACAGGGATATCGGGCTTTTTCAGCTGGCCACCGGGCTTCGATGTCCCCGGGGGTGCGGGGTTTGCTGTAAGAGCCCGGAGGTGGAGAGCACCGTCCTGGAAGTAATCCCCCTTGCCTCCCAGATTCAGAGGGAAAAAAGGGAAGAAGCAGTGCTTATTACCATAGAGGAGCAACTCAGCCGAGGAGATTTGACGTGCGTTCTCGTCCGGCCTGGGGAAGATAGGGCGGGGGAGGGGAGGTGTTCCTATTATGGACTTCGCCCCCTCCTCTGCAGGCTATTCGGTTTTTCCTTGCGCTATAACAAATACGGTCGACCCGAACTGTGCCCGTGCATGGTCATAAAGGAGGCTGCCCCTAACAAGGTACGGAAGTCATGCAACGCGATCCAGAATGGCCTTCAAGGTCCTGTTTACCAAACAAGTTTTCTCTCCATAGCATCCTTGAATCCTGGTATAGGGTGCCGCCACATCCCCATCAACCAGGCAATCAAAGAGGCCCTGGAATACCTTTACTGGAAAAAGAGGTTTTTCCCCCAACCTGAAGGCCCTGTAATGGCGCACGTGGCATAGCACTCTTTAAGGGTTTATTTTCCTATCAATTCCTCCTTCCGTTGAATCAACTCCCGGATCTTCCTTTCGAGATGAGATGGCATGAGTTCGTGAGAGTCCCTGTTCAGGTTCTCAGCTTCATGGTTGTCCATCTGGTTCCGACGATGGTGTCGAGTCCACCTCGCCTTGTCAAGTCAATAATCGTGCCTTATTGGTGAGACTTTGAGATATTAGTCCATTGCTGAGGTTATTCCTTTAAGCAGAACTCGATGTTCCGATGGTCTCAATATCGGAACCAAAGGTTCCATATATCCGGGATTCCGGGAAATCATGTTTGACAAGCTGTCGTAAAAGGTCAAGAATCACTTATTTTCGTCATTCCCGCGAAAACCCCAGGCCTGTTCGAGCCAGAGGCAGTCCCCTGCCTAAGGCCCAGATAAGAACTAGGGGTTCTGCTCTACATCCCTGGCACAAACATTATATAGGGTTATTTTATCTATCTAGTCACTTGGCACACATTTTGTATAAGAAGACTTGAGGCAATTCAGTGTAAATATCCAAAGTGTACAGAAGGAAAGGCAAGAATGATAATCAGGCCTCTCGCATCCCAGGACAGAGATAAGATCCACAGGCTCGTGAGTCAGAAGGGCGTCTTCAAGGCGGAAGAAATTCAGGTGGCGCTGGAGCTGGTGGATGAGGCCCTGCTTCATCCGAAAAAAGGGGACTACCTCATCCATTGTGCCCTCGAAGCGGGTGGAGAGCTGGCGGGATACATGTGCTTTGGGCCGATACCCATGACAGAATATTCCTATGACCTTTACTGGATCGCTGTGGATGATAGATTTTCGAGGCGAGGCATTGCAGGGGAACTCTTGAGATTCATGGAGAGGGAGGTTATGCAGAGGAGAGGAAGACACATCTATGTGGAGACCTCGTCGACGCCGGCCTACGAACCCGCAAGGACCTTTTATGAAAAACACCACTATAAGTTGATGTGTATCCTGGAGGACTTCTACCGGCCGGGTGATCACAAGATGATTCTTAGAAAGGATGTTTGATATGTTTTATCAGGCGAGGGCGCAAAGTGTAAACCCGCTGGAAAAAATCTATGCTGCCATTCACGAGGCCTTCCCGGAGCATCTAGAAAGATGTCGGTCCTTTCTACGGCAGAAAAGCATCTCTGCTACAGGGGAAGGTATCCGGGAAACCGCAGAGATGGTCAAATCCTTCATCGAGGAGCTGGGGGGAACAGTCTCTTTGTGGGGGAATTCCTCCTCTCCCATTGTCTACGGTCGTCTCAACGGCTCCTCAGAAAAGACCCTGATCGTTTATGGGATGTATGATGTTCAGCCGGCAGAGGAGACCAACTGGATCAGCCCGCCTTTTGCAGCCCAGACCCATAATCTTCCCGGCTTGGGAGAATGTATCGTTGCAAGGGGTGCGGTCAATTCAAAGGGGGCCCTTTGCGGCCTTTTCAACGTACTCAGGACCTTAAAGGCAAAAGACAAGATCCCCATCAATCTCGTTTTTACCATAGAGGGAGAGGAAGAGATCGGGAGTCCTCAATTTGGGACCTTCATCAAGACCCATCAGAATGAGCTCCACGGAATGGGTGTCGCGGATTTCGATTTTTCTCAGGATTCAAAAGGAAAGGTAGCCATGCACCTGGGACTGAAAGGCATCGTATACATGGATCTTGTCTGCCGAGGGGGTAAGAAGGGCGGTCCGGCCCAGTCATCCCTTCACGGCTCGCAGAGTGCCTGGATCTCCTCTCCGGTCTGGCGGCTGATCCACGCCCTCTCTTCCCTGACGGACAATAAAGAGCAGATCAAAATCAAAGGGATGTACGACAACGTCGCCCCTTTGAGCCGAGAGGATCGCATCCTTCTCAAGAACCTAGAGAGAACCTTTGACGAGGCTGCCTTTCTCAGGGAGATGAAAAGCCTCTGTTTCAAGTATGATCGGCACGGCATCGACCTCCTAAAACAGGGCCTTTATCTCCCAATCATCAATATCAACGGATTCCATGCAGGGTACGATGGGACCGGCACGAAGACTATCCTGCCGCGAAGGGCGACTGCCAAGGTAGATATGCGCTTCGGCCCGAATATTGAACCGGAAGAGGTTGTGGAGAAATTTAAGAGGCACTTGGCGGAAAATGGTTTTGATGACATCGAGGTAAGGGTAAGGGACTCTTATACATGGTCCAAGACATCTTTCTCAGAACCAATTGTCCAAAAGATGTTGCGGGCATACCGTCTTAATGGAATTCAACCGGAAGTCTGGCCGATCGCCACCTGGGCTGCCCCATATTTTGTATTCTCAAGGATACTTAGGCTACCCGTGGTATCAGGGGGCCTTGGACATGGGGGGAGGCAGCATGTGGCCAATGAATACATGACCGTCAAGGGACTGGAGGATTTCGAGATGTTCGTGGCCACGTTTCTCTATCTCATGGCGGACTGATTGACCCAGTGAAACCTCACCTCAAGCCCTGGCACAGACCTGGGTTATGGGCTTGATAGGTTGATGCAAGCATTTGTGACTCTAATTGCGGAAGTCCCGCTTTTCTACGAAACGGAGGTAGTGACTTGGAATTGAATATTCCCGGTTTTACAAATTCCTTTTCAATAGTGGAGTTTATCCCAAAGGAGGCTCCTGAGGATCTGTGGGAGGCCTATTTCACCTTGTCGGAGATGATTTTCCGTGAATTCAATAAGAAAGGCCGCCTGCCTGACCGTGGAGTGGTGAGAGGGTTTTTTTTGACGCCCAACCCCCTATATTCCGTCAAAAGGTGGCTGGTATTCGACAAGGAGGAGAGAGCCGTTGCTTCTGCCTGGATATCCTATGATACGGAATTATCCCCGGATTACGAGAGCAATAAGCATCTCTTTCATGTTCGCATCTCGGTTGTTCCTTCTTATCGGAGGAAGAAGATTGCTTCGTTTTTGCTGAAATACATAAACGAGACTGCAGGCCTTATGGGTAGAGATACTTTAATGGCAGAGGTGGACAATTCCCTTGGGTTAAATTTCTGCAAATATCTCCGGGGCGAGGTGATCCATGAAGAAGTTCAACACAGGTTGTACATGGAAGACGTCGATTGGCAGCTGGTAGAAAAATGGATTGAAAAAGGGAGGATAAGATCTCCGAAGACACAAATAGAGCTCTTCCAGGAATGTCCTGAGAGCGACATCGAGGAGTTCACCAGAGTTTATACGGAAATCATCAACCAGCGTCCCACCGGCGATATGGAACAGCAGCTTATTACAACACCGGAGTCAAGGAGGATTGAGGAGCGTAACCTGAAGAAAAGGGGAATTGAATGGTATACGATGATCAGCCGTGAGCCTCACGCTCGAATCAGCGGAGTGACAGATATCATGTACAACCCAGAGGAACCACATAGGGTTAATCAATATTTTACAGGAGTTTTGGCCAAGTATCGTAGAAGGGGACTGGCCAAACGCCTCAAGGCCGAGATGCTTGTAGTCATCGAGAATAAGTTCTCGGAGGTGGAATACATTACTACCAGTACGGCAAGAAGCAATCGCCCCATGCGGTCGATAAATAAAGAATTGGGTTTTCAGCCCACAAAGAACTGTTTCATGTTCCGATGGTCCTTGCGGGATCTGGAGCAGCGGGTGAATGAAATTCTCTCTGGATCGAATAATCCCTAAGAAACAAGGATGACAGTCTTGCCAGGCTAATTCTTTAAAGAAAAAACAGAAAACGGATTATCGAAAGGGTTACCTCTTGTGATGTGGAATTGGAGGTTCTTCAGGTCCATGATGATTGAGGTAACCGTCATTGATGTGTCATCCGTGAGCAAGGGATGAGAGAAACGCCTGCGGCAGATCGGGTGCTCTTCATTGTTGTGGTCTCTTAAGATGCCCTTCATGGACTCTACAGAAGGATGATCGAGCATGCTCAATAATTCCTTCGCCCGATTGTACCGACCCATAGTATTGGGAAACAACATGAGGTCGTAGTCGACTCTCGTCAGAAAATGATTTGTGTGAACAAAGAGATCTTCGACCGGAATAGAAAAGAACTCATCACCGCCGAGTTCGATGTCTTCAACCCTACCACTCCAATCCGCGATCAAGATATTGCCTACTTTTCCCATTACATGAGGCTTAATCAGGGAGAGTGCCTCATCCAAGCCTTTGCTGTCAAGGATTGCCCTCAGCAGGACATGCAGCGGAGGTCCATACGGCTGGTAGTTCTCGATGCTCATGAAATTCAGACAAACACCAAGACCACAGTTATTCATCCCGATTTTGCCGACCATACCGGGCTCGGTCATGGTTATGATCCTATGGCCGTCTTCCTTTTCAATATCGAGAATCACTGCCAATTCTCCTACCTCACTCTCCCAGTCCCAGTTCTGACCGATCAACCTCTGTTTTCTGAAGGCCAAAGAAGTACATTCCATAGGGTTGAGGTTTAAAAGCTCTGTACGACCGTTTAAGGCATAGATCCACAAAGGATCGACCTCTGCGGCCTGGGCCAGTGCTTCGATTTCCAGGTATAGGTCTTCCCGGAATGCCTCCGTGGCCTTTCGAAATTGGTCGGCAATGCTTAGGATCTGGTCTTCGGGTTGAAGGAAGTGATTTTTGTAAAAATCGACCGTTCTATGAATTCTTTCTTTTAAAGGGACACCCTGCTGCCGACCGCGAACCTCAGCCCCGCCTTGGATTTTGATAACAGGAAAGAATTGATCCATATTAGCGCCTTAGTCTTCTCCCAACGGTCAGGTGAGATGAGGTTAGATAGGTGATAGAAGCCGATTTTTTGGAGGCGGAGGATAAGAGATCTTCCCTTGTATGTCAATGGTAAAAGTAGAAAAACCCTCGACCCAGCCATGGAATATGGCATTCCCCTACCAGACGTATGTTGAAATTTCGGTAGGTTGAACCAT
>CAYVMN010000100.1:0-16579 GCA_964452575.1 uncultured Desulfobacteraceae bacterium
ATGAAATGATGCCGTCCTTTACGTCCTTTGGAAAAAAGACCCTCGCGCTCCTCCCCGCGGGCCAAAAAGCGAATTCAAATCGGCGTTTGCATCAGTTGCTGATTCTCGAACCCGGATGACAGCATACTTCATCCATTGCGGCCCTTGTTGATGCAACATCGGGGTTGACAATACGGCTGACCCATCTTTAGTATATGAAACCTCAATCCTTTTTTCCATTTAACAATCCAAATCGTGGTGATTTGGCAAATGCTCACAGGCGGTAAAGGATCATGGAAGACACCTCGATGGTAAAAGGTAAAAAAAGGCGGGGGCTTGCGATCTGGGCCATCCTGATAGCCCTCGTTCTCTTCGTTGTCATCAACATGGCCATCAATTCAATAAAGCCCGCGAGGCTTACCCTTGGTCCTGTGGATACAAACGCAAAAGGAGCGGCCTTTGTAAAGACCAATGAACTCCTTATCGAACAGATGTACCGGAACTGGCTGCCAAACGACGTCTTTTGGCCGACGATCTTCCTGGATAATATGCCTAATTTCCAGATCGGAACCCTGGAGGTCGTACGATATAATGTCCGTCTCCTGAGGGATAACCTGACGCGCATGAGGACCACCGACAAGCTTGACCCTTACGCGGAAGCAGCCTTTGTTGCCCTTTCTAATGACCCTTACAAGTGGTGGTTCCCTTCTGCAGAAAGCAAATGGAAGCTTGCCTATGAGAACTTGCAGGCCTTCTATAATTCCCTCGTGGCGGGGAAATCCCAGTTCTATCCAAGGGCCGACAACCTGGTCGAACTCCTCAACCAGTACGCCTCCTTGATGGGCGGGGTAAACACCCGGCTCATAAACGCCCCTCCCGACGTAAGTGCAGTCCTGACCGTAGACGAAGAGGCCGAGAAGGGGACCGAGGGTAGCAAGATGGTCAAAGTCAATATCCCCTGGTATCGCATAGACGACAACTTCTATTATGCCCAGGGTGTTGCTTATGCCCTCTATGAGTCCTTTAAGGCCATACGTATCGACTTTATCAAGGTCCTTAAAGACAAGAATTCGGTCAAGCTGGTTGATAAGATCCTGGAAGACCTCTACAGATGCTACTTTGAGCCCCTCATAGTGTTCAACGGAGACCCCGGAAGTATCTTTGCCAACCATTCCCTAAACCTTTCAGGCGTCTTCAACGATGCCAGGCAAAAGGTAGAGTCCTTGATTGTGGCCCTGATGCAGGGATAAGACAAGGCCAGAGGTCACTTGCTCCCGACCTGGCTCCCACATGACCCCCGACTGGTGAAAAGGCTCAATAAGAAGGTTAGGCGAGAGGAATATCGTTTTCTGGAATACGGAATGCATGAGATGTCCATAGCACAGAGCTTGATCGAGATCCTGCGGGAAGAGATGATCAAGCACAACGTAACTACCCTGAGATCGGTACGGCTCCACATCGGACAGTTATCCGCAGTCGTGCCAGATTCCCTCTCCTTTTGCTTTGAGGTCATGACCTCGGGTACTGAGCTCGAGGGGGCAAGGCTTCTTATGGAAACCATCCCCCTCAAGGGCGTGTGCAGGGAATGCAGACACAGCTTTGAGATCAAGGATTACACCTTCCTGTGTCCGGAGTGCAGCAGTACCGAGATCGACACCATTGCAGGACAAGACCTGTCGATCGTTGAAATGGAGGTAGAGTGACAAAGGAGGAAAGCATGAAGATAGCTGTTGTAAAAGACATACTTGAAGCCAATGAACGAATAGCCCGGGAGAACAGGGCGATCTTTGATGAAAAGGGGCTGGTGGTATTTAACCTCATGAGCTCACCAGGGGCAGGAAAGACAAGCCTCTTGGAGAAGACCATAGACGCCCTCAAGGATAATCTGCGCATGGGCGTCATAGAAGGAGACATCCAGTCCTCGCAGGATGCCGAAAGGATCGCTCAGAAAGGAATCCCCGTGGTCCAGATCAACACGGGAGGGGCATGTCACCTGGACGGAAACATGATACGGGATACCTTCAAGGAATTCAATTTCGATGACCTTGACCTACTGGTAGTTGAAAATGTCGGCAATCTGGTATGTCCTGCTGAATTCCAGCTTGGCGAAGACTTCAAGGTGATGATCCTCAGTGTGACCGAAGGAGAGGACAAGCCGTCAAAATATCCACTTATGTTTCATGAATCAAAGGTATTGCTTATAAATAAGACCGATCTCCTCCCGTATGTGGATTGCAACATTGCAACCATCAAGAGAGAGGCATTAAAGGTCAACCCCCACCTGATAATTTTCGAGATCTCCTGCAGGACTGGCGAGGGTCTCGATGCCTGGTGCAACTGGCTGAAAGAGACTGTAAGGGGCCGGGGGCCTGTTTAAAAGAAAAATGAACAAGCGGGCCAGAGGTGCCATTAGGGGAATCGTCCAGGGGGTCGGATTTCGCCCCTTCCTATACCAGCTTGCCTCCCGTCATAATCTTGCCGGATATGCCACCAACACCCCTCAGGGCGTTGAAGTGGAGGTCGAAGGGGATTCAAAAGACATCCAGCGCTTCTTTGACGTCCTGGAGGCTGAAAGGCCTCCGCTGGCCCATATTTCCTCCATTGAGTGGACCGAGATCCCCCTCAAGAATGATAAGGGATTTGAAATTAGGGTCAGCAGGCCCGGGGAAGGGCGCTCCACCCTGATTTCCCCTGATGTATGCATCTGCCACAATTGTCTTTCCGAAATGAGGAATCCGAGGGATCGCCGGTTTGGCTATCCATTTATCAATTGCACCAACTGTGGCCCCAGATACACCATTATAACGGATATCCCCTACGACAGGTCCAGCACTACTATGAAGAAATTCGAGATGTGCCCCTCGTGCAAGGCAGAATATCACAACCCCAAAGACCGGCGATTTCATGCCCAGCCCAATGCATGCTGGGAGTGTGGGCCGTTGGTTTCCCTGCACAGCTACGATGGAGAGGAGATCCCTTGCGATGATCCCATCGAGGAGGGCATATCCCTCTTGAAGAGCGGCCATATCCTGGCCGTCAAAGGCCTGGGCGGGTTCCATCTGGCAGTGGATGCGGCAAACCACAGGGCGGTCGTGAGGCTTAGAAGAAGAAAACACCGGGAAGAAAAACCCCTCGCTATCATGGTAAAGGACCTGGAGACCGCCGTTGAGCTTGTCCACATGAATGAGGCGGAGGCTCAAACACTGGCCTCCCATCAGCGACCCATAGTAATCCTCAAGAAGCGCCGCTCCCACGGCCTATCGCCACAGGTCGCCCCCAGAAACAGATACCTCGGGATAATGCTCCCCTACACCCCGCTTCACTACCTGCTCATGGAAGGCCCTTTCAAGGCCCTGGTCATGACAAGCGGCAATATGACGGAAGAACCGATCAATATCGACAACAGGGAGGCCTTCAAACACCTGGGCCATATTGCAGACTATTTCCTGGTGCATAACCGGGATATCTATCTCAGGAGTGACGATTCTGTACTCAGGATCGTGGATGGAACTCCAAGGCAGATAAGACGCTCCAGGGGGTATGTACCTGTCCCGATCTTCCTTTCCGAGGAGGTGGCCCATCTTCCGCCCGTCCTAGCTGTGGGAGGGGGGCTCAAGAACACCATATGTCTCACCAAGGAAAACCGCGCCTTTATAAGCCAGCATATAGGAGACATGGAAAACCTCGAGACCCTTGAGTTCTTTCACCTCACGGTCTCCCACCTGAAGAGGATCCTGGAGATTCACCCCCTACTCATTGCCCACGATCTCCATCCCGACTACCTTACCACTCGATATGCACGCGACCAGGGTGAATTACCCGTCTTCGGGGTCCAACACCACCATGCCCACGTCGTAAGCTGCCTCGCCGAGCACAGGCTCACAGGCCCCGTCATTGGCCTGGCCATGGACGGTACAGGTTACGGCACGGATAAACAGATATGGGGGGGAGAGATCCTCCTCTCGGACCTCACTTCATTCAGGCGGGCAGGACATATCGACTACTTACCCCTGCCGGGGGGGGATGCCACGATCAGGTCCCCGTGGCGAATGGCCCTTGTCTATCTATTTAAGGCGTACGGGGATCAGCTATTTGATCTGCCTATTCCATTCGTCCGGGACCTGGATGATAAGAAGTGTGCGATCATCCTTCAGATAGCCCAAAGACACATAAATTCCCCTCTAACCTCCAGCTGTGGAAGGCTCTACGATGCGGTCTCCTCTCTCCTTGGCCTGAGGCACAGGATTGCCTATGAGGGCCAGGCGGCCATAGAGCTTGAGATGTGCCAGGCCCCCAGGGCAAAGGGAAGTTACACCTGGGAGATCGAAGAGGTGGACGATCAATGGATTATGGTTGCAGACGGGATCATCAGAGGGGTCGTGGGAGACATCCGGAAAGGGGTGGCAAGGGGATTGATCAGCCGCCGGTTTCATAATACCTTGATAGACATGTTTAAGGATGCATGCCTAAGGATCAGGGACGAGAGCGGGATAGATCAGGTGGCACTGAGCGGGGGGGCATTTCAAAACGTGACATTACTGCGCGGGTTGACACAGGCCCTGACCTCAGAAGGCCTCCATGTCTTCAGCCACGCCGGCCTCCCTGCCAATGATGGTTCATTGGCCCTGGGGCAGGCGGTCTGCGCGGGACTCAGGTATGCGGGTGTAACAGGAACATACGGCTAATACGATGGAGGCGGCCATGAAATATATTGATGAATACCGTGATGGCACTGTCGCGAAGGCCCTTTCGCGCAAGATCAAGGAGGCATCAAAGAGACATGTCAGGCTGATGGAGATCTGCGGCACCCACACCATGTCCATCTTCAAGCACGGCCTCCGCAGCCTATTGCCGGAGACCATCGATCTGGTCTCAGGACCCGGCTGTCCTGTCTGCGTCACGGCCACGGAAGAAATAGACAGGTCAATAAAATTGGCGCAAACACCTGGCGTCGTTGTAACCACCTTTGGCGACATGCTTCGTGTCCCAGGGACTGCTTCTTCCCTTGATGAAGAGAAGGCCGAAGGGGCAGATGTCAGGGTAGTCTATTCCACCTCCGATGCCCTCAAGATTGCCGGAGACGCTACCCCAAGGGAGGTCGTTTTTCTCGGGATCGGCTTTGAGACCACGGCCCCGACGGTGGCCACTGCCATCAAGACGGCCCGCAAGAACCAGTGCTCCAACTTCTCGGTCCTGTCAGCCCACAAACTCCTCCCACCTGCCATGGAGGCACTCCTGTCGTCCGGAGACCTGGATATCGATGGGTTCATCTGTCCTGGCCATGTGACCACCATCATAGGTACCTCGGCCTATGAAGAGATCGCATCCAGGTATCATATCCCTTGCGTAGTTGTGGGCTTTGAGCCGATCGATATCCTCCAGGGGATACTGATGCTCGTAGTGCAGATAGAGGCAGGGAGGGCGGATGTGGAAATCCAGTATGTGCGGGGGGCCTCACCCGAAGGAAACTCTGGGGCACTAAGGGTGATGAGAGAGGTCTTCGAATCTTGCGACTCCCGCTGGCGGGGTCTCGGAATGATACCTGGAAGCGGGCTGGCAATAAGGGATAGTTTCTCAACCCTGGACGCCAAGACCCGATTTGATCTTGATGTCCCACCGGCCAAAGAGCCCCCGGGGTGCCGCTGCGCCCAGATCCTGAGGGGAATTGCCAGGCCTCCTGACTGTCAGCTCTTCCGGAGGACCTGCACGCCCAAGAATCCGGTTGGCGCCTGCATGGTTTCAAGCGAAGGGACCTGTACCGCCTACTTCAAGTATCACGATGAGTAACGGCCCATGTTTGAGACCCTTAGGCTTTCCGACCTTCGCAAGATGCAATCCCATATCATCAGGAGGCCTTCCAGCACCAGGCCCGCCATCTGGGTCGTGGAAGAAGGCGGGGTGCGGGCCGTGGTCAAAGATTACAGCGCCAACAGGTTCTTTTTCAGAAATACCATCGGTCGTTTCCTGGTCTGGAGGGAGGGAAAGGCCTTCAGAAAGCTAAGGGGGCTGAGAGGTGTGCCGTCTCTATATCAAATAATTGGCGGGATTGCCCTGGTTATAGAGGAGATACCTGGAAGGAGTCTCGAAAATCTTGAAAAGGAGGTGAGGCTTCCTGAATCCTTTTTTTCCGCCTTGAAAGACCTGGTGGACGGCTTCCACAAAAGGGGTGTGGCCCACTGTGACCTAAAAAGGGCGCCCAATACCCTGCTGGGCAACGATGGCCTACCTTACGTCATTGACTGGGGGGCGTCCATCACCGAAGAAGAATTCAGGATTCCCCCCCTGAACCTCATCTACCGTAGGTTTCTCCTGGACGACTACATGGCCATTATCAAGCTGAAGTTGCGTCATATCCCGGATGCCGTTACCCCGGAGGAAAGAGAAAATTATAGCTATCGAAGCGGTGGCGAAAGGTTGATCAGGGCGCTCAGGGACAGGCTGAGGAGCTTGCTGCAAAAGGTCACGTGACCACCTGATCCGCTCAGTCTTTGTCCGCCACTGAGACCATGATCATCTGTGCGATACCTCTTCCTATGGCAAGCCTGGTAAAGCCATGGCCCAAGATGATCCTTCCCTGTCCGGTGTTGTTAATGATTTCGACTTGATCACCGGGTCTCAAGCCCATTGAATACAGCCGTAATGACGCCCCCTTGCCACCGGCCATCTCCCTGATTACGACCCTTTCTCCCTGCTTGGCCATAGCCAGAGGCATCAGGGGTTTTCTCTGGGCCAGGCATTGAGAGCAAAGCCCGTAGATCTCCATCCGATGCTGAAGCATATGGAATCCGTGGCCTGCCGAAATCTTGGCCTGCAACCGCTCCATGTCTCGATCTGAGAATTCAACGATCCTGCCACATTTGGTGCATATAAAGTGGTCGTGGTGCCTGCCCAGATGACGATGCTCATACCGTATGGGCTGGTCCTTGAACTGCTTCTTCTGGGCAAACCCCAGATCCGCCATCATGTTCATGCATTGCCTTACAAATTGGGCCTCGTAATCGTACCGCTCCTCTGAGAGGAGTCTGCACATCTGTTCAATGGTGACATGTTCTTCAGTACCAAGAAAGACGTCAATGATGTTGAGCCTGTCTTGAATTCGGTTGTATCCGTCCGTTTCGATCAGGGTCTTGAAATTGGCCCTTTCAAACTTGTTATCTTCTTTTGTGCCGCCTATCATTTCGTGCCCTTGTGTAAACAATTTCTCTCGCGCCGGTACGGGTTTCACCCGGTTCGCGAAAGACCTGAAGTCTCCATTTCTTTAAGGAATCCTACAAACCCTTTGATGGCATTGGCCATAAAGAACCTCTCACGTCCCAGGGTGTCCTTATCCATCTTGCCTATCCCCTTGAGGTTCGGATCCCTTGCTATTAGGGAAGCCATGGATCTTTTTACCAGATCCTGATCCCCTCTTAGTACCTCCTCGTGAATCACTTCCTTCCAGAAGATCAGCTGCTGACGAGACATCCCTAATAACCTGTCGGAACTCCTGCCTTGATCAAAGTGCGCATAGCATATGGGCTGGTCCTTCAGCGAGAGTAGCCGATCAACGCTGGAGAGACTAACCTCAAAGAAAAACCTCGGGGGTGTGGCCGGACGCAGGTATTCGGTACCATCGATGATAAAGTAGTTTCCCCCTGCCTCACCCGCGAAGAGTCGACCTCCGTATGTGAAACTGAGATGATGAATCGCGTGGCCTGGCGTCTCTATTATTGTCAGGTCCTTTAGTGGGCTTTCATTGTGGGGAATCAGCCTTCCCTCATTTACAGGCCTTGGAGGGCCATAGGCCCTGGCGATCTCGCCAAGGACCTTTAGGCTCCCGTTCCATAGTCTTGAGGGGTCAACCATATGCTCTACTGCCTTTTCATGGCATATGACCTTTGCCATGGGGTAGTGGTCGAGCAGGGCACCCAATCCCCCGCAGTGATCGATATGGATATGGGTCAGTAGGACATAGTCGATCCTCTCTACCCCCAGGGAAGCTAGGGACCCAATCAGTCGCTCTCCCGTACTGGCAGGTCCCACGTCAACAATAAGGTTGAGGTCATCCCGGCAGAGCCAGGAGGCAAAAAAGGAGTTGAATCCCGGAATATCCTGTTTAATTTCGATCAATCTCACATCCATGCGATAACCTGCCTTGAGTCTCTGGTATCCTGTCTCATGACCTTTTGATTGTGTCCTCCCTTTTCAAAAAACCCCTCGCGTCTTTGAGAGAAGATCCTTCAAGACCCTGCTTCCCGACCAAGTTCTAAGCTCCAAGTTTCGTAACACTTTAGCATTTTGAAAACACTGAGGAGTAAGAGGCGGCCTATCTTTCAAATCGCTAGAGTGTTATCAAGTTTCGAGTTTCAAGTATCCAGCATCCATCATCTAGCATCCAGTATCAAGTATCAACCATCCAGCCCCCCGCCCTCTCTCTCATTAAACGAATAGTCTTTTCATAGTCTTTGCTATAAAAAATGGCGGAGCCTGCCACAAAGACATTGGCACCGGCCCGAGCCACGTCACCTATTACCTCCGGATTGATGCCTCCGTCTACCTCCACATCCACATCCAGGTCCCTCCTGTCGATCTCTTCCTTGAGTCTCTTTATCTTTGGAATGACCTCCGGGATAAATCTCTGTCCCTCAAAACCCGGATTTACCGTCATCAACAAGACCATGTCCAGGTCATCCAGTATATAATCCAGGACATCCAGCGGGGTTGCAGGATTCAATGCCAGACCTGGCATGACCCCTTTGTCCTTTATGTGCTGAATAGTCCTATGAACGTGTTTAAGGGTCTCAATATGGACTGTCAGGATTCCTGCCCCTGCCTTTGCGAAATCATCAATATACTGATCCGGATCGGAGATCATCAGATGGACATCAAGAGGCAATCGTGTTATGCCTCGGGCCGCCTTAACGATCATAGGCCCGACGGTTATATTGGGGACGAAGTGGCCGTCCATAACATCGATGTGGATATAGTCTGCCCCAGCCCTTTCCACCTCTCTAATCTCTTCTCCAAGCCGGGCAAAATCCGCAGAAAGAATTGAAGGTGATATTCTTACCATGTCTTCCTCCAGGGTATGCCTTGTAGCCCCTTTCTCTTTTTTTCCTGGTCAGGATTACCCTATCTTAGAAAAAAGGGCCCCGAAAAAACCCTCCATTCCTTGAATATGGGGGAGGGGCCTGAAAAAACCGTCTTCATCTATCAGATCGATACACCATTCCGGCACAAGGCCACCAAGATCCTCAAGGACCATCCCACTGTTTTGCCTCAAAAGATCATTGACTACCCCTTCGTTTTCCTCCCTTGAGACAGTACAGGTCACATAGAGCATCCTCCCGCCCTTTTTGAGTACGGATGCCGCCTGATTCAGCATACTCTTCTGCAGTCGGGCCAGCCTCTTTATGTCTCCTTCATTTCTGGCCCACTTTATGTCCGGATGTCTGGATATGATGCCCAGGCCCGAACATGGCCCATCGATCAAGATCTTATGGAAGTCACGGCGAAACAGGAGGGAAGGATAGCTCCCTGCATCCGAGACGATAGACTCAATTGGGCCGACCCCAAGACGGCGTGAATTCTCTAAAAGCCTTACCAGTCTGCTGTGGCTTGTGTCAAGGGCAACGATCCGCCCATCGGGCCCCGCAAGTTGCGCCAGATGAGTGGCCTTCCCACCAAGCCCTGAACAGAGATCAAGGATTAATTCGCCGGGCTCCGGGAAAAGCAGATGGGAGGAGATCTGGGCCGCCTCCCCCTGCACCTGAAAGAGGCCACCCTTGAAGCCCTTCAATAGATTGACAGGACCCCTTACCCCATCAATCTTTATCCCCTCGGGGGCATAAGGGGTCGGCCTTCCCCTGACCCCCTCCTCCTCAAGGAGCCTGATCAACCCTGCCCTGTCTACCCGTCGGGTATTGGTCCTGATGACCAGAGGGGGGATCTCATTTTCTGCCTCCAAGAGGCGCTCTGTGGAACTGATCCCCAGTTCCCTGACCCACTTTTTCACCAACCATACGGGATAAGAGTAATACACGGAAAGGTGCCTGGCCGGGTCAGGTTCATGCGGAGGAAAGGTAATGTGCTCCTTGTGCCGGCACACGTTTCTAAGGATCGCATTGACAGACCCTGCCACATGTCTCTTACCAATGGCCTTTGCCTGTTTGACAGCCTCGTCCACTGCGGCCGAGTCTGGGACCCGATCCATGAAAAATATCTGGTATACTCCCATGCGGAGGATATTCAGGACAGGGGGGGCAATCCTATTGAAGGGAAATCTGAGGCCTTCCTCGATGATCCAGTCGAGTCTAAGTCGCCATCGAAGAACACCCTGTACCAGGTGAACCACAAAGGCACGATCCCTTTCGTCCAAATGGGCCGCCCGCTCAAAGGCCCTTTCCAGGCATCGGTCTGAAAAATCGGGGCTAAGGTCCAGAGTGTTGAGCACCCTTAACGCTAGGTCTCTCGGCATAGCCGGCCGCATTCCTCAAGAAGGTGATCATTCCTTGTTCGACGAGTTCCAAATCCACATCAGTGTCATAGCAGGGACCAAACGGCCTATTGTTGAGTATGCCGAAGACAGGGATAGGGTAGCTGTCCTGAATCCCGCTTGTCAGGTCTCGCTCGCAGGCCACTGCAATAATGACCTTTGGTTTCTTTTCGACCACGATCCTCCTTGCCAATGTACCACCAGTTGCCACAGAGGCAGAGACATGATACTTCCCCGATAGGGCCACAAGGTCCTTTATCTTACACCTGCCGCAGGCCTTACAATTTTCCACATCGCCCGTGATTCGCACCGTGCATTCGTGGTGTTGCAAACAGTGTGGCAAGAGAATGAGGAGCCTATCCGGCTTAACCTTTTTTGCCTCTGCGAGCACAAGGCTGTTATTGATTGCCACGAAGGATCTCCGGGCCTCATCCTTGCTGATACCGAAACACCTCCCAACAACCACGAGCAAGGGGAAAAGGATGCGGATAACCACGCCACGGATCTTACGATTAAAAAAGAGGTTCTTCCCCCGGATAATGGTAAAAACGAGCGTCAAGGCACCGCCCAGGCCAAAGAGAACCACGGCCGCAAATACAACCCCCACGATCAGGGGAAGGCTCGGGTGAATGTTGGTCATGCCCACATACGGGACCCACCAGAGCAGGAAGGCAAAGCCCACCATCACAACGCAGGTAATCAAGAGGAGGAAGATAAAGATCCTTTTCTGTGGGCGCTTGGAATCCTCAACCTTCTCCGCTTCCCTAGTTCTAACGGATCCCTGCACCCTCACGGCCAACTCTTTCATATCATCCGCCTAATATGGTTCCCTCCTCCAAGGGGACTCCTCGGAGGAAGTCGCCGGCAACAAGTCTCCTCTTCCCTGGGAGCTGGAGTTCCCGGACCTCTATTACGCCCCTTCCCGTTTCCACCTCAAGCCCGGATTCCGTCTTCCGTACCGCCCTTCCGGGTACAGTATCTTTTCGGACTTCATCAACGACCCTGGAGGAGAAGAGTTTGAGCTCTCTACCCCCGAGAGTGGTGAGGGCCCCTGGCCAGGGATCCAGTGCCCTTATTAAGGCCGATACCGTTTGGGCGGGTTGATCCCAGCGCACCCAGGACATGGCCCTTTCAATCTTGGGGGCATAGGTAGCCATTCCATGATCCTGGGGCTTCTCCTGTAAGAGACCCTCTTCCAACCCCTTGATGGTCCTCAGCAGGAAATCTCCTGAAAGGCCTGAAAGCCTGTCGTGAAGCTGGCCCGCCGTCTCATCCTTGCCAATGCTCACTTCTTCCTGAAGCAGGATAGGCCCCGTGTCGAGCCCTGCATTCATCCGCATTGCGGTAAGCCCGGTCTTGGATTCATTTTTGAGAATCGCCCACTGGATCGGGGCCGCCCCACGGTACTTGGGCAAGAGGGAGGCATGGACGTTGATTGCCCCCCGCCCGGGTATACTAAGAAGATCATCTTTCAGGATCTGACCAAATGCCACAACGATCAGCAGGTCAGGCCCCTTTTCCCTGACCGCCTCACAGAACTGTCGGCCAGATGCCCTTTCCGGTTGAAGGACCTCGAGATGGTATTCGGTAGCAACCCTCTTGACCGGAGACGCGACCACCTTCTTGCCCCTCCCTTTGGGCCTGTCCGGCTGCGTCACGACTGCCAAGACATTATGTCCATATTCGACAAGTGCCTGCAGGGATGGGACTGCAAAATCCGGTGTTCCCATGAAAATGATTCCGGGCCATCCGGGAAAGCCCTTATGATGTCTATTAATATCTGCGGATCTCATGGCCCTCAAGCCTGTCTGATCATGAGGCCTTGGACAATTCGCCCCTGAGGGTCTTCTTGAGCCTTTTCTTGTATAATGCCCTCTTGAGGCTACTTATATGATCAATAAAGAGGATCCCGTTTAAATGATCAATCTCATGCTGTAGACAAATGGCCAGGAGGTTCTTGGCCTCTATGGTCAGCGGATTTCCGTGCCGATCCAGCCCTTTTACCAGTGCCTCTGTCTTTCGGACAACCTCTGCCGAAAAGTCAACCACGCTCAGGCAGGCCTCCTCCCAGAGAACGTCTTCCCCACCCAGGACTATTTCCGGATTGATCAGTACGCCAGGCCTTCTCCCTATCTCTCTTGGCTCGACATCAAAGACGATAACCCGTTTTAGCTCCCCCACCTGGTTGGCGGCCAGACCGATGCCCGGCGCCGAGTACATGACTTCGATCATACCGTCAATAAGCCGCTGGATCTCCCCGTCTACATTTTTCACCGGTTCGGCATATGTCTTTAGGACCGGGTCTGGATATGTGCGAATTTCCATATTGAAAAATTGACCCTTGAAATAAGCTGCCCGCCTTTTTCGTCAAGGGATATTCTTGCTGGGGCATAAATTCAAGGATATGATCACAGCTGGGCTCAATACTAAACACTTCAACGAAATAAATCAAGCTAAGGCCAGACAAATCCTTCTTGACTTTTTCCTATCATACACCTATTCAAATGCCATTATGAAAAGAAGCGCACAATTTCTTTTTGAGGTGGGAATGCTAAAGAAGACCCCAAGGACAGGCTACCAGTTCCTGGGGTCCGGGAGGGAATCGGTAGCTGACCATTCCTTTCGTACGGCCGTGATCGGATATGTACTCGCTTCTCAGGAGCCTGATGCAGACCTCAACAAGGTCATCTTGATGTGCCTCTTCCATGACCTTCCAGAGGCCAGGACCGGAGACCATAATTATGTCAACAAGAGATATGTAAGGGCCGATGAGGAAGGGGCTATTTGTGATCAGGTCCGCGGGCTGCAATTCGGTGATGAAATAATTTTGCTTACCCGGGAATTCAACACCGAAGACACCCTGGAGGCCCGTCTCGCAAGGGATGCGGATCAGCTTGATCTCATCTTAGAACTGAAGGAACAACTGGACCTTGGTAACCTCAATGCAAGAGATTGGTTACCCTTTGCCCTCAAGAGGCTCCTTTCAGAGGGTGCAAAGAGACTGGCTCAAGAAATCCTTGCAGCCCACAGTTCAGAGTGGTGGTTCGACAAGAAGACAGACTGGTGGGTCAATGGCCCCAACAACCAGAGGGGGAAATAGTTCCCTCCAGGCCGGTTCAAGGGGACGGAGGGATTGCCTTGACTTCTCCTCGGCCGTGATTAGTTTTTTTGTTGATGTTGGTTTTTTCCCTCCTATCCGGCCCAGCTAGGCGAACAGCAAGAAAAATATGCCAGGCAAAGACTATTACAAGACCTTGGGGGTTTCGAAATCGGCCTCTGCAGAGGAGATCAAGAAGGCCTACCGCAAGCTGGCCTTGCAACACCACCCTGACAGAAACCCGGGAGACAAGTCGGCCGAAGCCAGATTCAAGGAAATAAGTGAGGCCTATGCCGTCCTCGGCGACGCGGAAAAGAGGAAGCAGTACGATATGTTCGGGGCCGAAGGCTTCCAGAGGAGATTTACCCAGGAGGACATCTTCAGAGGCTTTGACTTTGGAAGTATTTTCAGGGAATTCGGCTTTGGAGGCGGCGGGAGAGGTCGCAATCAGTTCAGCGATATTTTCGGGGGAATGGGCGATACGGGCCAGGACTTCTTTCGTGGCGGAGGCTTTCAGGGTCAAAACCGTGCAGCGAAGGGCCGGGACCTGATATATGAACTTCCCATGACCCTGGAAGAGCTGTGCGTTACCACGAGCAAGGTCATCGCCTATAACGTGGACGGCCACCAGGAGAAGGTCTCTGTCAAGGTGCCCGCCGGAATCGCTGAGGGGCAAAAGTTGAGGCTGAGGGGCAAGGGCGAGGCCGGTATGTATGGGGGCCCCCACGGGGACCTGTATATAAAGATCAAGGTCCTCGAACATCCGATCTTCAAGAGGGATAATGTTGACCTTTACCTGAAACACCAGATCAGGTTCTCAGAGGCAGTGCTTGGCGTCGAGGTCGAGGTCCCCACCATCGACAAAAAGCTATTGAAACTCAAGATTCCGCCAGGCACACAAGACAATGCCAAGTTCAGGTTAAAGGGTTACGGCCTGCCTCGTCCCAACGGTGAGAAGAGGGGCGATGCCTTTGTCGAAATCGGGATCGCAGTGCCCAAGAAACTGACCGAGGAGCAGGAATCGGTCGTACGATCACTCACGGAAGTGGGATTATAAGGAGAGAGTGAAGACTCGACATGAAAGCCCTGTGTGTCTTTTCGGGGGGCCTAGACAGCATGCTGGCAGCATGCCTGATAAGGGGCCAAGGAATTGATGTCTTGGCCCTTTTTTTTGAGACCCCTTTCTTTGTATCCGAGAAGGCAAGAAAATCTGCAAGGGCTCTGGGCCTCCCATTGAAGGTCGTGGACATTACAGGCCGTCATCTGGAAGTTGTCAAACACCCAAGGCATGGTTACGGGGGCAATATGAACCCTTGTATCGACTGCCATGCCCTCATGTTCCGTGTCGCTGGCGAGATGCTTGAGGCGGAAATGGCAGCCTTTGTAATTACTGGCGAGGTACTCGGTCAAAGGCCCATGTCTCAGAACAAGAAGGCACTCTCCTTGGTCAACACCCTGAGCGGTCTTGGCCGCCTCCTCCTCAGGCCCCTCTCTGCCAAGCAACTTCCCATCACTATCCCGGAAGAAGAGGGATGGGTGAAAAGGGAATTCCTTATGGACTTTCAGGGGCGTTCAAGAAAGCCACAGATGGAACTGGCAAAGGCGATGAATGTGGAGGAATATCCCTCGCCGGCGGGCGGCTGTCTCCTCACGGAAAAGGTCTTTTCAGAGCGGCTCAGGGACCTTCTTTCATCCCAACAAGAACCCAAGGTGAGGGAAATCGAGCTCCTTAAGGTAGGAAGGCATTTCAGAATCGGCCCTAACTCAAAGATCGTGGTTGGAAGGAACAAGAAAGAAAATGAGGTCATCTCCCGCCTCTCAAGGGATGGAGATTTTGTCATTAGATCAGTTTCCGTGCCCGGCCCCACTGCCCTATTACTCGGAGAGGCGTCTGATGATTCCCTTGATCTCGCCTCATCTATCACCGCTGCATACAGTGACGTGGAAAAGGGTGAGCTTAGCGAGGTGAGGATCACCGGGAAGAAAGGAGAGGGCATCCAATCTGTCAGGGTACGCGAAAAGGGGGAGTTCAGGCAATATATGATCAGTTCATAAGAACCCATAAGCAGCTAGGGTGCAGGGACCTATTCCGTGGAGGAACCCATGAAGATTCAGCAGATACGTAACGCAACATTACGGATTACATACGCGGGCAAAATTTTCCTTACTGATCCTATGCTATCTCAGAAACATCAATTTGACTCCTTTGCCGGCATATCCCCTAATCCTATCTCTGATCTACCGATCCCGACCCGCGATATTGTGGAGGGGATTGAGATGGTCCTCGTCTCCCATTTGCATATAGACCATTTTGACCCGGCGGCAAAGGATTTGCTCCCCAAAGAGATAACAATATTCTGTCAGCTCGGAGATGAAGAGCGACTCAGGAAAAGGGGGTTCCAGTCAGTTACCCCTGTTGACCCCTTTATAGACTGGCACGGTATAAGGCTGACCCGCACACAGGGGCGGCACGGCACAGGTATCTGGGGAGAAAAGATGGGATACGTGTCAGGGTATGTCCTCCAGGCCCAAGGCGAGCCAACCCTCTACTGGGCAGGCGACACCATATGGTGCGATGAAGTGAAAAAGGTCTTGACCGACCTTCGACCGGATATCATCTTGACGCATTCTTCCGGTGCAAGGCTTCCCGAAAGCGATCCTATCGTAATGGATGCCGAACAGACCATAGCCCTTTGTCGTGCGGCGCCCAATGCCGTTGTCGTTGCCACCCACATGGAGGCCCTGGACCACGGGACGGTCTCAAGGGCTGATCTCAGGGCCGTGGCAGAGAGGGAAGGAATAGGGGCCGACCGGCTACTTATCCCCCTTGACGGTGAGGTGCTCACCTTCCCAAATTCCAGTACTCAGATCACAAAACGTTAATATGTCAACTACCACCCCTAAAAAGGGTGGCTTGATATCAACCCTGAAAGGGTATGTTTTTCTCTCACAGAGCCCACCGAGGCACAGAGTTTTCTGATCAAAACCTGACATGCCATGGTAAGAGCCATGACCCATCTGTTAGGGTG
>CAYVMN010000101.1:0-16515 GCA_964452575.1 uncultured Desulfobacteraceae bacterium
GGCAGGCGACCGCGAGGGTCTTTTTTCCAATGGACGTAACCCAAATTCTTCACAGTCAGTGGCACGCCCCCTTACCTTTAAATACAGTTTCTGACAGGCAGGGGAGAGGCTTTTTCATAGGGACATCCTCCTATGGGGCTGTTCCGTGACGAGTTTAAAGACCTCACTGCCGTTCTTTGAAATGATGCCGTCCTTTACGTCCTTTGGAAAAAAGACCCTCGCGGTCGGTCATGCGACTCATCACTGCTTTCGAAGCACTAAATTATTACTAATATTTCAAAATGGGATTTTAAGACCCTATCCCCTTGTCACTCGAAGCTCCAAAGGTTAGAATCCTGGACTATCAGAGACCCTGAAAGAATTGCCATATCCGCCCATCAGTCCATGATGAACGATCAGGATGCCATGTCTATCTTCCACCCCCTCGTGGCGACGTGGTTCACGAAGGAGTTCGGCAAGCCCACCGATCTCCAGGCCCGGGCCTGGCCCCGCATCGCCGGGGGAGAACACGTACTCATCACGGCGCCCACGGGGAGCGGGAAGACCCTGGCCGCCTTTCTCTGGGCTGTCAACCAACTAGTTGCCGGAAGGTGGCCCCTCGGCCACACCAGCGTGCTTTACGTGTCGCCCCTGAAGGCACTCAACAACGACATCCAGCGAAACCTCCTCGAGCCCCTAGATGCACTGAGGCGGATCTCTGTGGCGAACGGTGAACCCTTTCCTCCTATCAGGGTCCTGACCAGGAGCGGGGATACCCCTCAGTCGGGCCGCCGCCGCATGCAGCGCCACCCCCCGGAGATCCTGATCACCACGCCCGAGAGCCTGAATCTCCTCCTCAGTTCCCAGGGCGGGAGGTCTGCCCTCCAGGGGATCGCCACGGTGATCCTGGACGAGATCCATGCAGTGGTGAATACCAAGAGGGGCGTCCATCTCATCACCGCGGTGGATCGACTCGTGCCCCTCTGCGGCGAGTTTCAACGGATCGCCCTCTCTGCCACCGTCCAACCCCTGGACAAAGTGGCCGAGTTCGTGGGCGGCTACCTGGATGAGGGCGGTTCGCAATTGTCACCCAGACCGGTGGCCTCGATAGTCTCTTCAGAAAAAAAGGGATACGTCCTCCAGGTGCGGTTTCCGGATGGGGCAGCAGAGGAGCGGTACAAGGACTCCTTCTGGCAGCCCTTTGTAGAGGAGATAAAAGGGCTCATCCTGCGAAACCGCTCGACCCTCATTTTTGCCAACAGCAGGCGCCTCTGCGAGAGGCTCACCCACCTCATCAACCTGGGTGAAACGCGGCCCCTCGCCTATGCCCACCACGGTTCCCTCTCACGGGAGATACGGCAAGATGTAGAAAAGAGGCTCAAGGCCGGAGAATTGAGGGCCATCGTGGCCACAAGCAGCCTGGAACTGGGGATCGACATAGGGGCCATCGATGAGGTGGTGCTCGTACAGTCGCCCCACTCCGTCTCCTCAACGATCCAGCGGATCGGCCGGGCAGGCCACCGGGTGGGCGAGAAGAGCCGGGGGACCATCTTTCCGACCCATCCCCAGGACCTCATCGAGGCGGCCGTCCTCGCCAACGGGGTCCTGGGCCAGAAAATCGAAGACACAAGACCTGTTCAGGCCCCCCTGGACGTCTTGGCCCAGGTCATCATCTCCATGGTCGGTGTGGAGGCCTGGGATATCGATACGCTATATCGGCGGCTGAAGACCAGCTATCCATATCAATCCCTCAGCCGCAGGCACTTTGACCTGGTCCTCAACATGCTGGCCGGCCGCTATGCCGACAGCCGGGTCCGCGAACTGAAGCCGCGCATCTCGGTGGACCGGCTGGATAATACGGTAGCGGCCAGAAAAGGGGCCCTTCAGGACCTCTATCTCTCGGGTGGAACCATCCCGGACCGTGGCTACTACCACCTCCGACACCATGAGACAGGCGCACGAATCGGGGATCTGGACGAGGAGTTTGTCTGGGAGGCCTCGGTTGGCCAGGTCTTTACCCTTGGCACCCAGAACTGGAAGATCGAGCAGATCACCCATAACGACGTCTTCGTGGTCCCGGCGAGTCCCAGGGTCGCGGCCCCCCCTTTCTGGAGGGCTGAGGAGGGCCTTCGCGACTTTCACCTATCAGAACAGATCGGCCTTTTCCTCCAGGATCTCGAGGACCGTGTCGACGACCCCGGCCTTCATGACCTCCTTTGCCAGGCCCACTGTATGGATGAGCGGGCCTCCCATGCACTTTCGATCTTCTTGAAGAGGCAAAGAGAGGCGACCGGTTCGGCCCTCCCCCACAGGCATCACCTCTTGGTCGAATTCATCAGTGCCGGGCCCGGTGGCTACCCTGGGAATCAGGTGGTCCTTCACAGCCTCTGGGGCGGGCAGGTCAACCGGCCCTATGCTATTGCCTTACAGGCGGCCTGGGAGGCCCGCTACGACCATGAACTCGAGGTCTATGTGACCGATGACGCTGTAGCCCTCTTACTGCCGCATGAGGTGACGGCCGAGGAACTCCTTTCCCTGGTAACGAGGGCCAACGCGGAGGAGATGATACAAAAGAGGCTGGGAGGGTCGGGTTTTTTCGGGGCCAGGTTCAGGGAATGCGCTGGCCGGGCCCTCCTCCTCACGCGACGCAGGATGAACGAACGTATGCCCCTATGGCTGAGCCGGCTCCAGTCCCAGAGGCTCATGGCCGCCGTCTTCCCCTACCAGGACTTCCCCATCCTGCTCGAGACCTGGCGCAGCTGCCTTCAGGACGAATTCGACATGATGGCCCTGCACCAGGTCCTGACAGAGATGGAGACCGGAGCAACCACCTGGAGCGAGACCTCCACGGCCCATCCGAGCCCCATGGCCCGGGGCATGACCTGGCGCCAGATAAACGAGTACGTTTACATGGACGACCAAATGAGGATGGGCAAGACCTCCATGCTCAGTGAGGACCTCCTGCGCCAGGTGACCCTCTCCCCTGAGCTGCGGCCGGCCTTACCGCCAGAGCTCATCCAGGATTTCGAGTTGAAACGTATGCGCCTGAATCCCGGCTATTCGCCCGATACGGACAGGGACCTCCTGGACTGGGTCAAGGAGAGATTGCTGCTCCCCCATGGAGAGTGGCAGGAGCTTCTCCGCCTCATCCAGAATGACCATGGCCTGAATCCCCGAACCTTGCTCAAACCTATTGCAGACAAGCTGGTGCGTCTCCATCCCTCGGCTGCCTCACAACCCCTGATCGTCTCACTCGAGTTCGTGCCCAGGATCTTTCATGCCCTCTACGGAAGCCCCGACAAGGTGCGTATCGAGCCCCTGGCGGGCAAAGGGAGGGCCATAGAGGCACGGGCTTACACCATGGCGGCCACCGAAGAGGCCCAGGCACAGGCCATCGCCTCCGTCCTTGGCGATTGGCTCCAGTTTTACGGCCCGAGGACCGTGGCCTTTATCCAGGAGACGCTTGGAGTCGACCCGCGCGTTCTCGAAGGGGCCTTACAAGACCTCGTGGATTCGGAGAGGCTCGTTACGGGCCGACTGGTGTATGGAACGGAGGAGAATTCCCTGTGCGACCGCGAAAACCTTGAAACCCTTCTCAGGCTCAAAACGGCTGGGGCGAGGCCCGCCTTTGAACCCATGGGAATCGAGTGGCTGCCCCAGTTCCTTGCGAGATTCCAGGGAATCACAAACCCGGCAGAGGATATGGACGGATTTTTCAGCCGCCTCGAACGGCTCACCTGCTACCCGGCCCGGGCAGCACTCTGGGAGTCGGAGATCCTTCCTGCCCGGGCCCGGTCTTACGAGACCGCCTGGCTCGATGCGATCGTGCAGGAAGGCGACCTTCGGTGGCTCGGCCTTGAGGGGCGCAGGGTATGCCTTGCCTTTGAACCGGACCTGGAACTCCTGACCGAAGGGGGTGACAATTCGGGCAATTCAGGAACCCCTGCTCAGGATGACGGAGACCTTTCCGGCCTCTTTCCGGATCCCCGGGGCCGATATGATTTCTCCTCATTGCTGGAGATCTCAGGGCTGCGGCCCGCAGAGCTCGCCGAGAGGCTCTGGAGGGCCGTGTGGCGAGGCCATGTGACCAGCGACACCTTCCTTTCCCTTCGCCGGGGCATTCAGACGGGATTCAAGGCCCCAGGCATCGTCCCTGAAAGACCAGCCGGCCGACGCCAACCGGGTCGGAGGGCCTCCCTCTCCAGATGGAGGAGTGCCATGCCCTATTGCGGCTATTGGCGGCGCCTTGCCCATCCAGATGCCGGGGACGGACCCATCGAGGCAGAGGAGCGCAACAAGGACCGGGTGAGGCTCCTGCTGGACCGATACGGCATCCTCTTCAGGGAACTCCTCCAGAACGAACTCCCCCCCTTTCAGTGGTCGGCCCTCTTTCGATCCTTGCGATTGATGGAACTCTCAGGGGAAGTCCTGACGGGCTACTTCTTTCGCGGCCTTCCCGGCCCCCAGTTCATCTCCCACGAGGCCTTCGGCATGTTACAGAGAAAAATGAATGGGGAAGCGGTCTACTGGCTCTCCGCAGTAGACCCGGCCTCCCTCTGTGGCGTCCAGATCGAAGCGCTCAAGGGAAACCTCCCAAGACGGGTCCCCGGCGCCCATCTCGTCTACCGGGGAAACAGGCTGGTCCTGGTATCCCAGAGGCACGGCAAGACCCTCAAATTCCTTACGATCCCGGATGATCCCCATCTCACCTCGTACCTGGGAGTCCTGCGCCATCTTCTTACCCGGCCCTTTCAACCACTGCGCCGGATCGTCATAGAGACAATTAACGAAGAGGAGGCAATCCATAGCCCTTACGTGGACCCTTTACATACGGCCTTTGACGTCCTGGTTGATTACAAGAGGGTCACCCTTTACCGAAAAACCCTATGAAGAGATGAAGGGCTTGCGGCTTACATAGCCATATGCCTCAGGGGCAGAATGCTTGTTGAGGAGAGCCCAACGATAAAAGGCCATTTATTCTGTCCAATTTTACCTTTACCCGCATGGCTAATTCCGCTATATCTTCCCTCAGAAAAGCCAGTCCTTACCACCACTTGTGGATAGCATCTCGATCCCTATTGCCAAGTCCCTTGATGAGGACTGAGGGAGGTCATATTAGCTCAAATAAACGGCAAGCCTTCACCGCTCTAAGAATAGCTGGACTATTGCGAGATCTTTCTCTTTCCATCGGGGTGGCCGTACCCAAGGAACCTCATGTGTTCTTCAAACCCCCCTCATGCCTGATAGGACACGAAGACGCCATTGTCTACCCACGGGGTGCGGAGCGGGTTGATTACGAGGGTGAATTAGCCGTTGTAATCAGCGAGAAGATGAAAGACGTGCCGGAGAATGACGTTGCGATCTAAGACCATCCGAATCAAGGAATCGGGCCATTTGAATTGGCCCCCTCTTGTTCAAGGTACCCTTATAAGGAGATATAAACGATTCCTCGCAGACGTTAGGCTCAGAAACGGTCATGTGGTTATTGCCCACTGCCCCAATTCTGGGAGTATGCTGGCCTGCTCTGAGCCGGGCCGAACCGTCTATCTGTCTCGCCATAAAAACCCCAAGAGACGGCTCAGGTACACCTGGGAGATGACAGAGATGCCGACCTCTTTAGTGGGCGTCAACACCATGGTGCCAAACCGCCTTGTTAAGGCAGCTATTCTGGCCGGTAAAATAGAACGGCTAACCGGTTATGACCATGTCCGTTCTGAGGTCAGGTACGGCAGGAATTCCCGTATCGATCTCTTGCTTGAAAGGGGGACGGATCGATGTCTTGTTGAGGTGAAAAACTGTACGCTTGTAACCAAAGGGGTGGCCTGTTTTCCGGACGCAATTACGGCCCGGGGGCTCAAACACCTCAAGGAACTCCAGGATCAGATCCGTTTGGGAGATCGCTCCGTCATCCTCTACTTAATTCAGCGGATGGATGCCAGGCTCTTCCGACCCGCGGATCATATCGACCCGGCTTATGGTCAGGAACTCAGAAAGGCGATCAGAAATGGTGTGGAGATCATGGTCTACGATGTGGCAATGGATCTTAAGCAGATACAATTGAACAGAGAGATCCCATTTGAAACTTGAGCGTTTGACAACCAAAGATGTCCATAGCAATCTTGCACCGTGAGAGGAGGAAAAATCTATGATGCTGATGACACGACTAAAACCCGTAGATGAAGTGCTTGGTCATCTTAAAGGCTCTAACTCATTGCTACTGTTGGCCTGCAACGGGTGTGAGGAAAGTTTCGGAAACGCCAACCCTGAACGTTTAAGATATCTTAAGGGCGAAATGGAAAAACGAGGCCTTTCTGTGACTGACATATTAACTGTAGATTTCCTTTGTGAACAGCTCTTGGTCAAGCACTGGCTGGCTATTGCTGAATGTAAAGGAGGCTTCAATGCCATACTTGTCATATCCTGCGGCATCGGTGCCCAGGTGGTATCCAAAGAGAGCCCCCGCCCGACATACCCTGCATGTGATACCGTTACAATGGGCAGTAGGTTTGGACAAGCCTGGGGCAAGGAGGGCTGCAAAGAGTGCGGGCAGTGCATCCTGCCCTACACGGGGGGCATATGTCCCCTGACCGTCTGCAGTAAAGGGCTCCTCAATGGGCCTTGCGGCGGAAGCCAGGGCGGTCGATGTGAAGTCTTCTCTGAAACCAGAGAGTGTGGGTGGCTCAAGATCTACGAGCGCTTGGAAGCCGCTGATCGAAAGGACCTCCTCCTCGGAAAACCTCTAGTAAAAGACCATTCCCTATCTGAACCCCCCGAAGAACTCTTATCGCTGAGAAACCAGATCTTGGAAAAGGGAGATGAAACCTTATGAGCATCACAGAAATATTTAAACGAAAGCGTTTCGTTGTCACATATGAACTTACACCGCCAAAAGGCGTCAACTTCGCTGATGCCTTAGACGTGGCTCAAGATATGTCACAGTTCGTAGACGCAATCAATGTGACCGACGGACAGAGCGCAGTAATGAGAATGGGGTCGTTGCCTCTTTGCCACCTCCTCTTGGATAAGGGGATCGAACCAGTATTTCAGCTTACTTGCAGGGATCGTAACCGAATAGGGCTGCAGTCCGAATTGCTTAACGCCTTCTGCCTCGGCATAAGAAATGTCTTGTGTTTAACGGGCGACCACGTCGCGCTTGGTGACCATCCGGACGCAAAGCAGGTTTTCGACCTTGACTCAGTCTCCCTTCTCTGGGCCGTCCAGAGACTTAATGAGGGATTTGATATGCGGGGGAACAGGCTCAAAGGTCAGACTGCCCTTTGTGCCGGAGCCGTGGTTAACCCTTACGCCTTCCCAGTGGAGCCGCAGGTCCTGAAGATGAAGAGAAAAATACAGGCAGGCGCTTGTTTCTTCCAGACGCAAGGTCTGTTTCAAGTTTCCGCGCTTGAGCCCTTTGCCAACTTAGCTCGTGACATGGAAATACCTCTCTTGATGGGGGTACTATTTCTAAAGACAGCCAAAGAGGCGCGATTTTTTAATGACCGTGTCTCCGGTCTACGTGTTCCCGAAAAAGTCATAACCCAATTAGAACGTTCAAGAGACCCAATAAAGACAGGTATTGACATAGCGGCCAAAATAATCTCTGAAGCCAAAGACCTTTGCGACGGAGTCCATATTATGAATGTGGGTGACGCAGGTCTACTACAAGAAATCCTTCATAATGCAGGTATAAGGCAATCTGATTAGCCAAAAAGAAAGACATTGGAGTGAATAGGCATGACTAAAGAAAATAGACTCGTATCGGTTATTAAATGTCAACATCCTGGACAAGGCGCAATCAAAGCACTTTCCCTTCTTGAAAGAGAGGGTGATTTTCAACCCTCTCCTGGCGTAGTTTTCATCAAACCTAATATTGTAGTCTCTATCCCTTTTGACCGATCTCCTGCAGAACTTACGAATCCAGGTCTGGTAGCGGCCATGGTACGATATTTTTACGAGCGAGGGGCTCGAAAGGTAATTGTGGGTGAGCGCCCCGCATGGGGTGGCTCTTGCCATGACGCATACCGTGTTTCAGGAATCGGCAAGGCAATTACAGAAAGCGGTGGAGAACTGTGCGACCTTGATAATGATCCGGAGGTCTGGGTACCGGTAAACGGCCACGTCTTCAGGGAAATACGGCTTCCGAAAAGCCTGGTTGAGGCTGATCTATTCGTGAATATTCCAAAGGCCAAGACCCACTTTTTGACCGCTGTAACGGTAGGCATAAAAAATCTTTTTGGCTGCATCCGATATGAGGACAGAAAGAAATTCCATAGGGAAATTGACTTGGTATCTGTACTGGCCGATCTCCTAAAGGCCCTTCCTCCAGGTCTCACCGTAGTAGATGCCGTGCAGGCTATGGAGGGATTTGGTCCCCACGCCGGAACAGCAGTGGATATGGGGCTGGTGATTGCGGGGACCGATGCCGTGGCAGTAGATATGGTGGGCACCTACCTGATGGGTGTCGATCCCGGGGGCCTGGCCCTGCTGCAGGTAGCCCAAAAACTTGGGCTAGGCACTATCGACATGGGGACCATAAGAATACTGGGTGAAGAGCTGGATAAGGTCAGAAAGAAATTGCTTCCACCAGTCTTCCAATTTGTAAGCAGACTTCCAAACGTTCATGTCTTCGCTGGAGGTGTCTGCCCCGGATGCAGACCGAGAATACCTACGGTTCCTTTGCATTGTGACCCCTCTAAGAGCTATGCGGTTATTATAGGTCGAGAACCAATAGCCATGAGACCTGACATAGATGCGGATGAGTTTTGGCTTGTAGGGAACTGTGGGGTAAGGGCAGGAATGGCATATATCCTCAGGAAGGCCTTTCTCGGTGGCCCTCAAAAAGGTATTCCAAAAGTCGTCAAGGTTCCGGGCTGTCCTCCGCTTGACTGGTACTCCCAGAGGGTAATCTTTCCACCCTTGAAGGAGAAGGGCTGGATGACCTAAAAGACTCTAAACAAGTGCCCTACTTTTTGGATTAGAGTGTCGGTGATTTTTCCACTGCAAAGACTCCAGGATCCATCGCGGAACCAACTTTTTGATCACTCTTGGAGGAAATGGTATATAATGGGGCAAACTTGAGGTGTACAGGGGGTATGAAATCGAAAATGCGCGCTACTAAGAAAAGGCTTTCTATTCTCTCATCCCATCTAATGGCCACCATGGCGATCCTTTTTATCCTCTCGGGATGTGCAGAAGTTCCCATAACTCACCGCAAAGGCTTGCACCTTGTCCCTGAATCACAGTTGCTGGCCATGAGCCTTCAACAATATGACGAAGTGATAAAAAAGTCCAAGCTCTCGACAGATCAGCAAAAGGTCAAAATGGTCAAAACGGTCGGGGAGCGGATTGCAAAAGCCGCAGAGGCATTCCTGAAGGATGCGGGCCAAGGGAAACAGGTCAAAAATTACCAATGGGATTTTAACCTTATAGAAGATGACAAGGTGGTCAATGCCTGGTGCATGCCAGGGGGAAAGGTGGCGGTCTACACGGGCATCCTGCCCTATACCCAGGATGAAACAGGCCTCGCCGTGGTGATGGGTCATGAAGTGGCCCATGCCTTGGCTGAACACGGAAATGAACGAATGAGTCAAAGCCTTCTTGCCAACATGGGAGGGGTCGCCCTTTCGGTTGCCCTGGCCCAGAAACCTAGCCAGACCAGGCAACTCTTCATGGTGGCATTCGGTGTGGGAGCCACTGTGGGATTTATTCTCCCTTACAGTCGGCTCCATGAAAGAGAGGCAGACAGGATCGGCCTTATGTTGATGGCGCGGGCCGGATATGACCCAAGAGAGGCTGTTCCCTTCTGGGAGAGGATGAATAAGAAGTCAGGACCCCGACCACCAGAATTCCTTTCGACCCACCCCGCCCCTGAGTCTCGGATCGAGAGCCTTAAGGCCCATATTCAGGAAGCCTTGCCATACTATGAAAGATCTTCAAAGTGATACAAATCATCTTTGAAAGGGGGATGAAATGAAAACAAAGGTCGCTCCCGTTTTACTCATTGGGGTGTTTCTCGCCGCATCCCCACTGGCTGGAGAGCAAAACAGGGGTGCTCCACAGATGGTGCTTCAAGGGGGGAGCTCCGGAAACGTATCATTTCCACATCATAGGCATCAGGATGTTCTTGGTGACTGCAACCTCTGCCATAGCCTGTTTCCAGAGATAGCAGGGGGCATAAAAAAACTGAAGGAAGAAGGAAAACTGAAAAAGAAAGAGGTTATGGAACGGTGCCGGAGTTGCCACAGGCAAAAAGCCGAGAAGGGAGAAAAGGCAGGGCCCACGGGTTGTAAGGCATGTCACCAGAAGTAGAGAAGACAACCCCGTGTCATGCCCCGATGCCTCCTGTAAAAAACACTGCCCCCTGATTCAAAGTCCCGTAGATTTCATAGAACTCGCCGACATGGTATTCACCTATGCCGTCCCGAGGGTTCGTGAATAGATTGCAAGAGCAACAAGCAGCAACAGGATCTAAGAAATCCTCGACCAATGACCTGCTGATTTCAACCTATTATCTAATGTATGTCCCATCCCGGGTCACGGATTCAGATAGAGCTTGTGTTTAGCGGCAGCTTCCACGCGTGCGCGGCTCCAAAGCATGGGGTGGTACTTAACCTTGGCCCAGGGCATGACCTGGTCGCAATACCACTGGCTGCCCGGGTGCCCGCTGACGCCTGTAGAATTGACCGTAACGCTCTTGTCGAAATCTCCCAGGTCCACGATCAGGCGCATGGATGGTATCACTCCCACACTGAAATTGCCTTTGCTGGCGTACCAGATATTATTATTTAGGCATTCGGTGCTGCCCGAGGTCGGCACGGGTCCCTGGTTGACCAGCGATTCGATTGGCTTGATACCGCTCCTGCCCAGCGGGTTGCTCACGAAAGTGGACTGATGCAATGCCCCCCATTTCCAGGTGCTGCGGTCTTTGCCCAGGGCTGCTACTGTAGCCGCGTAGCCCTCCTGGAAGGAACGAATGAGGATATCGTCGCGAGTTTCTTTCTTATCCGGTGTAGCTGCATCGTCCCACCAGGCATCATTCGGCTTCTGCAGAAGCAGGTACAGCGACCACATCTTTTTATCAAGCCCGTCCGCCTTGGCTATGTCACTCAGCTGGTCCTGGAAGGTGTTCTGGAATAGCTTCAGGCAAAATTGCATGTAAAGGGCAGCCTGCGGGCTGTCGTCGCCGGTGAAACGGTCCCATTTCAGCAACCAGTCGCGGGCGTCGGTCAACTCCGGATCATTGAATTTAAGATGGGCCAACGAGGGAAGGGTTTCGTCAGCAGGAAGGCACTTGTTGTCACCTTGCATGGACTGGTAGGTTAATACGGTGTTGGGCGCCAGTTGCTTGATCAGTTCGTAGGCGCGCTGGGAGCGGTAGCCGTAAACCCATTTATTATATCTGCTACCGAAGTGGGCATTGACGTCCGGTCCCAATCTATTGTTCAGCATCTCGAAATACTCTGGAGGAGCTACCTCCTGGTTGCAGGCCACGATGAAATTACGCGCAGGATTGAATACGTAAGGCATAAGTTCGAAGGGTACATATCCCTTCCACTCGTACTGGCTGGTCCAGCCGGGTACTGGTGTTTGACCTGTGTGGTTCTTGGCGCGGACAGGTATCTTACCGGGCATCTGGTAGCCGATGTTACCCTGTCGGTCCGCGTAGACCACACTCTGTGAGGGGGTGTCCCAGAATTTGAGCGCTGAGCGGAATTTATCCCAGCTCTTGGCCCTGTCAAGCTTCAGTATGGAAAGTGCGATTGTGCCCGGTTCCAACCCGGTCCAGTGCAGTGCCCGTGGGTCTTTATTGTTGAACCCCCTTAATTTGCCGGTTTTGGCATCGTACCTGTTATCGTTGATGATGGGTCCTAGGTGTGTATGCCGCACTTTTATGGTAATAGCCGGTTTACCGTCGCCGAAGTTGATGGTTTCCTCGCTGACGGTCATATCCCGCCATTGGCCGTTCCATTTGTATTGAAGTGGATTGTCAGGGTTTATCCTGATCTGATACTGGTCGTTCACGTCAGGATAGACGTTTGTAGTGCCCCAGGCGATATAGTTATTGTGTCCCACCACTACGCCTGGGCTGGAGGCAAAGGAGAAGCCGGCCACGTCAAAGGGGGGGCCTGTGCCATCTTCCGGGCAATGTAGCCCAATCTCGTACCAGATGGAAGGCTGTTGAATGCCCAGGTGAGGATCGTTGGCCAGCAGTGGCTTGCCGCCCTGTGTCAGGCTTCCGGTGGCCACCCAGGAGTTGCTGCCTGCACCCTCAATCTGTCCCGTCAGAAGTGAAAGGCCGGCTGCAGGGGCATCGGTATCCGCCGCCATAAACAGGAGATCGTGGTTAACCAGTCCCCGATCTGACTCTGATTGCGCTGCACTCGAACTTATGGAGAACGCTGCCTTCAGATCCTCTTCCAGCAGTATGGTACGCTTCTTACCGAGTGGCCAGGGTGGAACCAGGAACTGCTCCGCCATCTCTGCTCCCAGCTTATCGTAAAGCCTAACACGGGTAAGTTCCAGGTCACGCGAGAGGCCGAGGTCCCAGGCCATAAGCTTGGCGAAGGCCAGCGAATCGAGCGGTGACCAGGGCTGGACCTTAAATCTAACCCCGGTAAGGCCCAGAATGGAGTAGTTGACCGAGAGCTGTCGGGGGCTCCTGTCCGAGATATAAGCATTAACGCCCCTGGTGAAGGCATCCAGAACAGCGCGGTCCTCAGCCGGATATCTGTTGTATTCCTGCTCTGCTACCTTATAAAATCCCAGTGAGCGCAGGTATATATCGGTATTGATCAGTGCGGCCTTCCTGCCTGTCAGTTCCTCAATGCGGCCGTCGCAAGTCTTGCGGAAGAACTCCATCTGCCACCAGCGGTCCTGTGCCTGCACATAACCTTGTGCGAAAAACAGGTCGTGCATATTCTTGGCATAGATGTGCGGTGTGCCATTGCCATCGCGAATAACCTCCACTCGCTCTTTCAGTCCCGCGGCCTTGAGCTCGCCGTCTATCTGCGGCAACGTGCTTTTTATGATAAAGAGGTAATACCCGAATCCACCACCGCCAATCAGGAGAATCAGCGCGAACAGGATTATCAATGTGATTTTTAACACTTTGCCGGTCTTGCCCTTTGCCATCATTCAACCTCCTGCAAATGAATTACAGGCCCAATAAGACAATTGGTGATAAAAAGCCCTTTTTTTAGGGCCAAAATATAGGCGCCCCGGCCTCGTGCGTGAAATCAAGGCCAACCTCCTGATGTTGTGGAGGCCACGGTTAGATGAAAATGAGGGTCCCGCATTAGGCAGGGATGGGAAAAGCGAGGCCATATCTCTATTTACCTTTAGAGCTAAGCTGATGATCCCTGATAAATCTCATTGCGAACCGGTCCCGGCCTAGCAGCAAGTCGGTTGCAAGGACGGTTTGCTTCACCTTCTTTGCGTTCACCGTGGGGCAGGTGACACCCGCCTCGATGGCGATGGCCAGAAAGGCATGGTTGATCACATGGCGGTTAGGAAGACCGTAAGAAATGTTGGACGCCCCAATGGTCTGGTTCACCCCAAGTTGTTCTCTCACGCGTCGAATCCCCTCGATGGTATCCAGGGCCGCCCTGTAGTCTGCCCCTACCGTCAGGGCCAGGCAGTCTATGATGACATCTTTAGGGGGAATCCCCCCCGCTTCGGCCCGCTCAACAATTCTTGCTGCGATCTCCAGCCTCTTTTCCGACTGCTTCGGAATTCCTTCCTCGTCCATGGTCAGACCGATGACCGCTGCGTCGTGCTCCTTCACCAGAGGCAAGATCGTCTCAAGTAATTCCTCCTCGCCTGTGACTGAATTGACGATGGCCTTGCCAGTATAGGTCTCAAGGGCCGGCTTGAGGGCCTTGGGGTTGTTGATGTCTATGCACAACGGAACAGTCACCCACTCCATGACCTTCTCTATGATTATGGGAAGAACAGAGATCTCATCCACCCCGGAGGCGGCAACGTTGATGTCCAGGATGTCGGCGCCCGCCTCTACCTGACTCACGGCCATCATTCGCACAAATTCAAGATCCCCCTCTTTGAGGGCTTCCGTCAGCCTGCTCTTTCCTGTGGGATTGATGCGCTCACCGATCAGCACCGTTGGCCGGTCATAGTCAATTATGATTTCCTGGGTAGCGCTTCTTACTGATGTTTCCATGCTTCAAAACGACTTCGAATCATCGCTTTCTGATATAGGCCTCTGTTTTCTGTCTTCAACGCTCAGCCCCTACCCGTGTGAACAATCTCCAACCTGCCGGTTTCCCAAAAAAGTGGCCTCAAGAAAGATCTCTTTGAATCTGGGCACGCTGGCAAGCTCAAGATAGCGAACTTTCCGGGCGATCTCCTGACATTCCACCCTGACGGCCTTAGAAATCAGGGCCAGCCTCGCCCCCAATCCGGCCGCATTTCCCACCTGGTAAAATCGATCCATAGGAATAGGAGGCAACATTCCAACCGTGACGGCGCTGCCTATGTCCAGGTAGCTCCCAAAGGCCCCGGCAACCAACACCCTTTCGATGTCCCTTTCGCTAAGGCCCCTTTCGTCCAGAAGTACCTGGATACCAGCCCTGATGGCCGCTTTAGCAAGCTGGACCGCCCTGATGTCCTTCTGGGTTACTACGATTTCCGGACCGCCATCCTCTCCCGAGAAGAGAAGAAATGCCTTCTGATCCTCAAGGCGACAGATATGGGGATGAGCCTCAATCATCCGTCCCGCCCGGTCAATGATACCGGAAAGGTGGAATTGGGATACTGCGTCCAGGATTCCCGAGCCGCAGACACCCACCGGCCTCACATGGCCTATCGTGTGGCACGCCACCTCTTCCCCGATGATTTCCACGCGCTCAATGGCCCCTTCCGTGGCCCGCATGCCGCAAGTGATGTTGCCCCCTTCGAAGGCCGGCCCAGAGGCACAGGAAACAGAGGTCAATTCGCCTTTTGCCCTCAGGCATATCTCCGTGTTGGTGCCGATATCCAGGGCAAGAATAACGTCTTCAGCCCTATGCATTCCAGTGCTTTGAATCATGGCCACGTGATCCGAGCCAATGAACCCGGCCACGTTGGCAGGGAAGTAGCCATAAGCGCCCGAGGCCAGCGTGAGCCCGATATCTCGGGCCTTTACATCCACGGCCCGGCTGACGGCAGGCACATGGGGGGCCCTGGCAAGCTGGTCGAGGGGGAGTCCGAGCACCAAATGATGCATGGCCGTATTTCCCACGATCACCACGTCTACCATCTTTTCGAGTCCGGCCCCGAACCGGTTGCCAAGATCACCGGCAAGGGACATGATGCCTTCAACTGCCAGGGCCTGCATCCTGGCTGCCTCCGTCGGGCTTTTCCTGGCCCAGTTGATCCGGGTAACCACATCCTCGCCATAGGCGATCTGCGGGTTTATGGTCCCTTTCTTGCCCTGCACCTTGCCGCTTGTCAAGTCTACCAGATAAGCGGCCAGTTTGGTGGTGCCCAGGTCTATGGCCAGACCCAGGCAGGGTGTACTTCTCCTTCCCACGCGCAGAACTTCACTTCCTCTTACAGACGCACTCACTTCCCACCCCATGGATCTCAATGTTTCGGGGAGTTGTTTCTGCACCTCAGTGTCGATACGTTCGCACGTGACCCCGTACTGCGCCTCAAGAGCGCTCAAGAGCCTCTCGTCATCTCCGCTGGCGTCGAAAAGAGATGGCGGGTTTAGCACGACATCGTAACCGCGGACTGCGGGATCAGCTTCAGCAGGGACGACGTCCAGCCCCTCCGTCTGAACCCTTTGGGGGGCGCTGAGCGACCCGGGCGGAATGGCAACAACCAGATCCCCTTCCGGAAAAACCTGGCAGGCAAGGCGAAATCCCTTATCAAGTTCCATTTCCGTCAGGACCGCTTGCTCCCTGCAAGCCACAGGACCGGTCTTTCCCTCCGCAACCAGGACCTTGCACCGCCCGCACTTCCCGCTGCCTCCGCACAGGCTTACAAGATCAATGCCCGCCTTTCGACTCAGATCCATAAGGGAGCCACCAGGCAAAACGGACACACTAACATTAAGCGGGGAAAATACCACCTTGAAGTCGGACACCCTGGCCTTGGAGTGTTCTTCTTCGTCACGCATTCGCATGGTTTTTCTGTGTTCCCTCTTGGTCGTCTAGGTCGATGGGATTTCTTTTTGAACAGCCGGGGGCCCCTGGAGCACCCTTGCTCGGCTGCATGGTCAGCATACTCCTTGGCGGCCTCTTCCCCTTTCTGTTGAACGGATATGGGCTGGTTTAGGGGGTGTTCACCAAAGGAATATTTAGGAGACAACAGAAAGGCGCAGGTCCCAAAGTCAGTTATATACCCCGTACTCCTTGGTGAAATCGATCATGGCCTTGACGTTTTCCGGCCTTGCGTCGTCCAGGACCGTTGAGGCGTCAAGGATAAAGCCGCCGTCCTTTCCAACCCGGTCGATGAGCCTCTTGCAATAGCCCTTGACATCGTCAGGTGTCCCGCTGACCAGGATGGAAAGGGGGACATTGCCCCGCAGGCAGACGG
>CAYVMN010000102.1:0-16430 GCA_964452575.1 uncultured Desulfobacteraceae bacterium
CTCCGTTACTTCCTCGTCATCATCCGGGACATCTTTCTCAAGGGCTCCGGTCTGGGAGTGCTGTGGCCTCAGATGGCGGCCCTGCTTGCCATCGGCCTTGCTGTCATGGTCCTTGCGATCCGTCGGGTTGGCAAGACCCTCGATTAACTCTTTAGGTAAGCCACTGGTTTGACCAGTGTGACTATAGGGTAGTAGGGACGTCTGTGCCTAACCGGATACGCTTTGAACAAACTCGCCCACCCGGGCTACGGCCTCTCTTGCTTCTGATAGACGGTGTAGTCCAAATAGATGAAATACATGAAGCATCTCATCCCAAGTCTCCAGGGTGACGTCTAGGCCTGCTGCCTTTGCTTTTTCAACGAAGCGCGTGGAATCACAGTAGAGCATTTCGCATGTGCTCACCTGGAAGAGCAATGGGGGTAATCCCCTCAGGTCTCCGAACAGGGGTGATACCAGGGGATCGGCCGAGCCTGTCCCTCCTAGGTATGCCTGGATCCACCAAAAGAGGCCGATATCGGCCAGGATTGGATCGGTCTCGCCGTTTTCAAAATAGGAATCGTCAGTGAAGGAGATGTCTGTACTGGGTGATAGACAGACCGCACCGCCAGGCAGAGGTATTCCATCATCCCTCAGTCTTAATAGGGATGTGAGCGTCAGGCTCCCTCCGGCAGAGTCCCCAGCGATGATTATATTTTTGGGTCTAAAGCCCTGTGAGAGTAACCACTTGTAGGCTGAAGTACAATCCTCCAATTGGGCAGGGTGGGGGTGCTCAGGCGCAAGTCGGTAATCCACGCTCAGCACCCGCATCCTGGCGGCTCTGCCTAACTCAATTGTGAGCAGGCGGTGGTCGCCGGGAGAACCCACTACCCAGCCCCCTCCGTGGAGGTATAATAAGACCCGGTCTTCCCTAGCAACATCGACGGTTTGCCATTCGGCCGGGACGTCACCGGCATCCACTTGTTCCACCCTGACATCCTCTGCCAGCGGATACCTTTTCTGGTCAATACCCGCCACATAATCGGAGGTGAATCGGTGCATCCTCGCCAAAAAGAGCATCTCCTCACGGGACAAAAGGCCAGAAAGCTCTCCACACATGCCCTTTTCTTGAAAAAAGAGTCTATTTCGATACATCACCTTTTTCCAGAGGGCCTGGAAATCCATGCCCTGGTTTTCTCTTTGCTGAAGAAACCGGCTGATGCCCTCTATCTGCGCCCTTTGACGTTCTTCCACCAGTTTGAGTACATCTGCACGGATTCTCGATTTATTCAAGATCGCCATTTTATCTGACTCCCTACTTCTCCATCACAACCGGATTCTCCAGGGCCCCGATGCCGGATATCTCCACCTCCACCACATCACCTGGCTTGAGTGGCCGCGTGGTGCCTGACGTTCCGGTGAAGATGAGGTCACCCGGGAAAAGCGTGGCGTACTGGCTGATATAACTCACAATCGTGGCCACATCATGGATCATGCTTCGAGTGTTAAAGCGGTGCTCCACTCGACCGTTTAATCTGACCGTCACATCCAGATTGTGTGGGTCTACGTCGGTGGCTATCCATGGGCCAACCGGACCCCAACTGGGTAGACTCTTGCACCGCCAAAAGGAGAAGTCCTTTTCCCACCCCCCCTTCTCGCTGACGTCGTTGCCACAGGTATAACCCAGGACATGGTCCAGGGCGTTCTCTTGGCTTACATGTCGCGCCTTGCGGCCCATCACAATGACCAGTTCACCTTCGTAGTGCACCTCTGCGGCCTCCGGCGTCAAGATGATAGGCCACCCGCAGCCTGCGAGACTTGCATTGCTCTTATGAAAGGGCTGGATCCCCAACTCTCCTATTCTGCTGGCGGTAGTCTCCTCCGCCTGGACCGCATGGTCACGGTAGTTGACTCCCACGCCGCCAAAGATTTGTACTGGCGCAGTGACCGGGAGGAGTCTTACGTCACACAATCGATGGATCGGGCCGGTCATCCGCAGCTCTCCTCTGAAAGGGCTTCCCCTTGTCTCGGTGATCTCGTCACCCTTCGCGATGCCATATCGCGTCCGACCTCCAGTCCTGAACCTGGCGATTTTCATTGTCGCACCTCCTTCTCTTCGATCCAATATGGATAACGACATGGGGACATAGACGAACGTGTATAAATGCTTATCAATTATGTGAGTAAAGTAGACGAATAGATCGCTTCAAGGCTGAAGTCAAGGGCGAATCTGACGACATCCCACATTGAGACAATAATCACATCTCCCAACGTAATTTGATTCAGGATATCACAAGGTCCTGAATTGACACCCAATCACCTCTCGCCTATACTCTCCCCTATCACAAAAACAAGAGACCCATCCTTTCATCTCACTTATCGAAGGTTCTTTTGATCTTGGAAACACAAGTATGAGATGATGGTGCTTGAGTTGTGGTAATTACATGAGGAGGAAGATCGAATGAAGTATCGGCCGTTCGGGAACTTGAATTGGGAGGTATCTGTTCTGGGGTTTGGAGCCATGCGACTGCCTATAATTGGCAGGGACCAGACAAAGATCGATGAGCCAGAGGCCATAAGGATGATCCGGCACGCCATCGATCGAGGTGTCAATTATGTGGATACAGCCTATCCCTATCATGGGGGAAAAAGCGAAGTAGTGGTTGGTAAGGCACTGCAGGGTGGTTACCGCGACAGAACCAAACTGGCGACGAAACTACCTTCCTGGTTCATTCAGAGCCAAGCGGATTTTGACCGCTACCTAAATGAGCAGCTTGAACGCCTGGAAACGGATCACATCGATTTCTATTTGCTCCATGGGCTAACAAAGATCTTATGGTCTAAGTTGTGCGACTTGGAGGTATTGAGATGGGCTGAAAGGGCACAGGGGGATGGACGGATTCAACACTTGGGATTTTCTTTCCACGATGGTTTTGACATCTTCAAAGAGATCGTAGATGCCTATGAAAAATGGACCTTCTGCCAAATTCAATATAATTATATGGACGTTGAATATCAGGCAGGCATCAAAGGGCTCAAGTACGCTGCTGAAAAGGGCCTGGCTGTGGTGATCATGGAGCCGATTCGCGGAGGACAACTTGCTAAGGAACCCCCGGAATCGGTCGCGAGACTCTTTGCGAGGGCCTCAAAGAAGCGATCTCCTGCCGATTGGGCGCTTCAATGGGTCTGGAACCACTCTGAGGTATCGGTTGTACTGAGTGGCATGACGGCGATGCAACACGTTGAAGAAAACCTTGTGAGTGCTGATAAGTCCGCTTCCGGCTCCCTCACAGACACTGAATTGTCGCTGATTGATCAAGTACGTGAGGCCTATCGGGAACTGAGCCCGATACCCTGTACCATGTGCAAGTACTGTATGCCCTGTCCCAGCGGCGTGAATATCCCTCGTATTCTTGAACTCTATAATGATTCCTTCATTTACGGTGAGCCTCGAAAAGAACGGTTCCTCTATCGCCAATTACCAGCAGACCAACAGGCCATGAACTGCGAGGAGTGTCGCGATTGTGAAGAGGCCTGCCCCCAGGATATCCCTATTGCGGAGTGGCTGAAGAAGGCTCACGGGTGGCTCGGTCCAAAGAAAAGCTGATCGACTTTTTTACGTCCATCTGTTTCATTAATGCCTTTTCGGTTTATTCTCACGTTCTGAACGTCACAGACGAACAGATTGATAGGGTACACAGGCCTGGTAAAGACCATGTCCAAGTATCCTTTCATGCGAGCCGACTCGACCATAAGGACCGATCTCGTCTATTCGGAGCGATCTTAACCAGAGCTCTGTGGTACCTCATAACTGTTGACCCATGGTCTCATAACCGGTACATTCGATCCACAATGATCTTTTCAGAGAAGGAGACGTTCGATCAATGAACGTTCAGGAAGCCATCGAGAAACGGTACAGTGTCCGTCAATATTCTGAAGTATCAATCCCTCAGGAGCACATGCGAATGCTACTAAAAGCCCTCCAGCTAGCTCCCTCTGCGAACAATAGCCAGAACTGGGAATTTGTATTTGTCGGCGACACTGATCTGAAGAAGCGCCTGGTAGCCGGGTGCTTCAACCAGCGCTTTGTTGCTGAATGTGCCTATTTCATTGCCGGTGTGGCTGATCCGAGCCTGAAATGGCATATGGTAGACATCGCGATAGCAATGACCAACTTTACACTGCAGGCTACTGAATTGGGCTACGGGACTTGCTGGATAGGGGCCTTTGACGAGGATATGGTCAAGCGGGTTATAGGTGTGCCCGTGCACATGAAGGTTGTGATTTGCATGACTTTCGGGAAGCCAAAAGGGCGATCTTTTTTTAAGAGCCGGAAAGCTATTGAGGAATTTGTTTACCTGAATCGGTATGGTAAGGTGTGGAAGACTCCTCAGGGGTCGCCCTTGGAGTTCGGCAAACAATGCAATTGACTAAGTCACGAAAAGACTGAGTTAGGGGCCCATCAAATTGCGACGTTTTCGGAGAGCATTGTCTGTCGGCTTCCTTGGCGTCTATTTAATCCTGAGTGCTCCGGCATCAGGAGCAGGGCCGCTTACTGAAGGCCGTATTGACGAGGAAAATAAATGGGTAGTAGAGAGTTTGATTCTTTCGAAGGCACTGTCACAAAGCGGATTAAAGAAAAGTGATCCGGGGGTAAAATCGACTACTGAAATGAACGCTGTAGAGGGCGTAGGCCAAAAAGATCCAATCAAAATTTTCTTGTGCGGGGACGTTATGACAGGGAGGGGGATTGACCAAATCTTGCCTCACCCGAGCAATCCGGTGATCTATGAGCCATATGTGAGAGATGCCAGAAGATATGTCGAGCTTGCGGAGATGGCAAATGGGGAAATTTCCAGGCCCGTCAGCTTCTCCCACATATGGGGAGCCGCTCTTCATGAATTGAAACGTGTATCCCCGGACCTGCGGATAATCAATCTGGAGACAAGCATTACCGCGAGTCTCCTCCTTCCCTATCTTGGGAAATTTGCCCAAAAAAGGACGCAATAAATTAGAGTCCTTCTTCTGATTTGGATTTGATTTGGGTTCAAAAATTTGGCCCCGAAGGCAGGCCAGGATTCTTTACGGTCTAACAGTTGTGGAAAACTTCCCATTTGTCTCTACTATCAGGCCCCGGTTTATGAAATCGCCGATTATTTCATGATATTTCCCTTCGCAATTACCGTCAAAATAGAGGTCAACGGTCTCCCTGAACCAGTTTGCACCCATGAGCATTTGAAAGAAGGACTCTTCAGGCACCGATCCTTTGGTCAGCAAGGTGTAGATGGTAATCTTTTTTAGGAGGTCATTTCCTACACTCTTCCGGTTGGATAGGTAGTCTTTGATCTTTTCCTGGCCTCTCTTGAGCGCGTCGTTGAAATCATTAAAAGGCCTGCCGTGACCCGGATAGACCATATCTACATGGAGAGGGGCCAGTCCTTCCAAGGATTTTTCGAGAGCATGGACCGCTGTTGTGCCTTCCACTCGAACGGTGATAGTGGCCACATCTTGTTCCCAGAGGGTGTCAGAAGAGAAAAGTAATTTTTGGTCTCTGTTGTAAAGGACAATCCCGTCCCATGAATGCCCCGGGGTGTGGATGATATCAAATTGATGGGGGCCAATAGAGATGATATCCCCATCTTCCAGGGCCTTTGTGCAGCGAAAAAAGGAGGCGTCCTGGCCAAAATATCGCCACCAAGTGGCCCAGTCGTCTTTGGTGTCGATGAAGTATTTCCCAAACTTGTGAAGGGCAATGTCACAACCCGATTGATCCTGGATGATCTTGTTTCCACCTATATGGTCGGAATGACAGTGTGTGCTGATAATCAACCGGACATCCGAAATAGATACCCCTAAGCCAGTTATCAGTCCGGCAGTCTCCTCAAAGCTGGTAAGATACCCCGTGTCTATGAGTACGGGGTTTTCAGAGCAATAGACAAAATGGTTTGCGTTGAGGTATCCTCGCTCTATGAAGAAAAGGTCTTCCATTATTTCAACAGGGTCCATTCGATCCTCCCCACGCTATTTGAAGTCAACCAGATCCAACCACTGAGACAGGGTATTTGTCAATGGGCAGAAAAGATCTTTTGATGTGAGAGGGGACAATCCTATATTGTTTTCTGCACCTACGCCCCCTTCACTAAGACAGCCGGATGTGATACTTTCAGCCATGTCCGAATTTGTGCGGCGCAACCAGGTTTATTTGATGGAGCGTTTTGCCCGTGAAGACATCGAATGGGCCAGGAGAGAGGCATTGGATTCCAAATGGGCGTCATTGTGTTCGATACCGGACGACTATTATCTCTACAAAGCCAGGCAGGCTCTTGATGATATTGTGCCAAGGATCAACAGGGAATTGAATTGGAAGAAGGAGGACACCAATGAAAAAATGGTTGCTCGTGATTGGGGGGGCATTTGCATGTCTGATCGTAATAGTGGCAGGGGGCGGTTATTGGTGGTTTCAGCATACCCTCAAGAAGAGTCTGCCGCAGATCTCAGGAGATCTGCGTGTCTCAGGGATCAAAGAGCCGGTGAAAATCATCAGAGACTCATATGGAGTGCCCCATATCTACGCCAAAAACGAGCCCGATCTCTACTTCGCACTTGGATATGCAATGGCGCAGGATCGCCTGTGGCAGATGGATTTCTCCCGCCGATTAGGCCAGGGAAGGCTCTCGGAGATCTTCGGCGAAGACTTCGTAAAGGTAGACCGCTATTTCAGGATATTGACGGCGGCCGGAATCAACAAGGAGATACCGGTTGAGTCTCTTACAATGCTTCAGTCTTTCGCAAACGGCGTGAATGCGTATCTGAAAACCCATGGGGATCGCCTCCCCATTGAGTTTAGAGTGCTCCGCTACAGACCGGAGCCATGGCAGGTTGACGATTACATCTTTATAGTAAAGGTCATCACCTGGGCGCTTAGCGTGGGCTGGAATACTGATCTGACTGCTGCCACAATCCTGAAACGGGTTGGTGCCCAGATGTTTAAGGATGCCTTCCCTCTCTGGCCAGGCCACGCGCCCCTCATCATTCCCGAAAAGACCAGCGCCTTCTCCCCGATTCCAAAACTTCCGATCGAGACAGCGCGTATCATCGAAAGGCTGATCCCTCTCTACTCTGCAGGCGCCAGTAATAACTGGGTGGTTGCCGGAAAGAAATCCATTAACGGGAAGCCGATTCTGGCAAATGACACGCACCTGCCGCTCAAGAACCCGTCATTCTGGTGGGAAGTCCATTTAGTTTGCCCTGGCATCGATGTCTCAGGATTTGCCGTTCCGGGAGTACCAGGGATTGCAATCGGTCACAACCGTCATGTTGCCTGGGGTATCACCAACGTTATGGTAGATGATGTGGACTTTTACATAGAGAAGATCAATCCCAAGAACCCTCGCCAGTACTGGTACAAGGACCGCTGGGAGGCCATGAAGGTGAAGGTTGAGACCATCCGGATCAAGGGAAAAGACCCGGTCAAAGCCGAGATCCTATTGACCCGTAACGGCCCTATTGTCAATGATACCAGCGGAGATTTAAAGGAAAACCCGATATCTGCAAGATGGTCCTTCACCGATGCGCAGCAGCCGGTTCAGGCCGGTTCTCTTCTGTTAAAGGCAAGAGATATAGAAGGCATAAAAGAGGCACTCAGATACTGGGAGGTACCGGGGCAGAACTTCGTGTTTGCCGATACAAATGGAAATATCGGCTACTGGTGCTGCGCGAGCGTCCCCATACGCCTGAAAGGTGACGGGCTCATCCCGGTACCTGGCTGGACCGGTGAGTATGAGTGGAACGGGTATGTTCCCTTTGAAGAAAGACCTCATCTGATCAATCCGGAATCGGGTTTCATAGCAACGGCCAACAACAAGGTGGCGGGCAAAGACTACCCATACCTGATCAGTCGCTACTGGGAGCCGATAGACAGGATCACGCGCATCGTGCAGCTCCTCAAGGATAAGGAGAAGCTCTCCGTTGACGACTTCAAACAGATGCATCAGGACATTTACTGCCCGCAGGCCGCGGAACTGACGCCCAAGATCATCAAGGTCCTCGAAGAACGATTTGCCAGCGAAGACGGGAAGAAGGCCAAAGGAATTCTCTCCAGGTGGGATTTTAAAATGGCCAAGGACAGCGCCGGGGCCTGTCTTTTTGAAATGACATATCGAAAGATGATGGGGAATATATTCAAGGATGAGCTGGGAGAGGATCTCTTTAAAAAATATCTGAAGACATCTGTCTTTCCACCCCGGGCCGTCCGCGCAATGGTAGAGAAAGGCTCCTCCCCGTGGTTCGACAATATTAATACCCCGGAAAAAGAGGGCCTGGAAGAGATCATTGCCCTGAGCATGAACCAGACGCTTTCGGGGCTCAAAGAGACATTGGGAGACAATATGGACAAGTGGGGCTGGGGAAAGATTCACACCCTCACCTTTGAACATGTGCTAGGGAAAAAGAGACCCCTTGACCTGATATTTAATCTGGGACCATTCCCGGTAGGAGGAAACCTGCTCACTGTCAACAAAAAGAAATATTCGCTGGATGATTCCTATCATGCAAACCACGGGGCTTCCATGCGGATGATCGTCGATTTCTCAGACATGGATGGCTCCCTGCACGTCCTCCCCACCGGTGAATCCGGCCAGCTAAAGAGCCCAAACTACCAAGACCAGATACCGCTCTACCTGAGCGGCAGATACCATCCTTCCTGGACGGATCGGCGTAAGGCGGAGAAAAACAGCCGGGGAACGCTCACTTTGAAACCAAGGTGAACCGGAGGACACGTCCCCTCCAATGGGTGAGTTCTGCCAATTCTTCTTTGCGATCAGCAAAATATGGTCCGCAAACGACCCCGCCGTATTTGAAGGGATTTTCCATAATGCCGTTTTCAACGATTCCGCAATAACGATTCGGTATTACCGTATTGCGCATTTCACTCCATGTCAAGCAAGAAATGTCAACCAATTGTCCTTCGGACTCCCCGCTTGCCGGTGTGGCCCCAGTTTGAAAGAGCCATCGGCGAAAGTGCGAAGCAGGCCAAGCCAACTTGCTGGTTTCTATGGATTAACATTCCAAAGGCAGGTGTTTTTGAGTCCCAGCCTTCAAAAAGCCCGTGATCGATTCGAGATCTGGCGTAGGAGTAAGAAGCCCGGCAGCCAAATCCCAAACGGGAGAGGGAACGCAGGTGCAGAAAACCAGTTGCGCTCAACGCGTTGTTCAGAATAAGCTTATAACATTTGCGATTGTTGTTCTCCGCACCTTCTGCACCTACGTCCCCCCTACTATAGGTGGTGGGGGCTTTCAGAAAAGCCGTGTTCGGGGATGTTCCCCTCCATGATATCCAGACGGTGCATATCGAACGCCATAACTTGAACATGCGACATGAAGACTGCCGTCTTACTCGAAAGACCATGGCCTTCTCCAAGGAGGTCTTGTGGCTGGAAAGACAGATGCATCTGTATCAGGCTTACTTCAATCTGGCCCGTCCCCATTGTGGTCTTCGCCAACGCCTCAATGGTGATGGCATTGTTAGATGGTACCGTCGGACTCCAGTTGCGGCCGCGGCTGCTACCGATCACGTTTGGACGCTCGGAGAGATCATATGCTACAAAATATTTGTCAACCATTAAAGGGTCGCCACCCGTTTGGCTAAACAACGCAAAATTTCTTGACAACAAAAGATAATCAGTATATAAAGAGATTTTATTACCATTACTTCATTTCTGAGAAATAACTTACTGATATTATGATATGTTTTCCAAAAAGATGAATATTGTTCAGTTTATGACGGTAATTCACCAAAACGGGTACTTCAACTCAATGATCTCAGAAAGCATGACTTCCTCTGTCTACGGCAAGCGAAATTAGATGTTGAAGTCCATATCTCAAAGTCCTAAGAAGTTCTAGATGTAAGAAATATCACATTCTTGACTATTGACGGGGGCTAGAAAGTAGGCCAAAAGCGGGGATTAAGAAATGGGCCAGGGAAGAAAAAAGACAAGTATCATCCTCTTCGGTAAACCGAGAAATTGGGACAGGTTATTCAGCTAGTTGTGGCCCTGGTGAATTAAACAGCACTAATCATAGAGCTGCTTGTAAGGGTTCCATTTCGTTAAGCTTTGGGTCTTGAGGCCTAGAGAGATCGGAAAAATACTTTTGACACCTTATTTTAAAGGGAACCCTCTCTCAGGACGACGATGATCCTGGAAAGCCAATGGAGAATTGCTGTCATTGTATAAGAAGAAAATGAATAAAATCCAAAGAAAATACAGGTTGTGTACCCAAAAATCAGAGAAGAAGATCCAACTGGTCCATTTATCACGCTTTACAATGGCTTATTTTCTCATCCCTGACAATATTATAAGGCATTGAGAACAAATGGGTATAAAAGACAGAAAAAGGCGGGAAAGGGAAAAAAGACGGGAGCAAATACTTGAGTCTGCTAGAGTGCTATTTCTGCGGAGGGGGTTTCACGCAACAACGATGGAGGATATTGCCAATAAGGCAGAATTAAGCCCAGGGACTCTATACTTGTACTTCGAGAACAAGGGAGAGCTCTACTTCTCTTTGAACTTAATTGCCCTAGAGTATCTGCTGAGTGAGGTTAAGCAAGTTTACAGTAATAAAGAATTGCCCGTCGAAGAGAAAATATTGAAAGTCAAAGAGGGAATGTACAAGATGTACAAGCATGATCCTTTGGTCTTACACAATATTATGCATGCCCAGCTGGAGGACACATTATTATCTATCAGCCCTGAGCTGGTTGGGAAAATAAACCATCTGGCGAGAGAGATAATGAACACGATAGCCGACATATATGAAGAGGGGGTTCGCCAAGGGAAGTTTAGAGAAGGTCACAAAATGGCTCATGCGGATATAATGTGGGCGCTATTTACGGGCATCGTGCTATGGGAACAGTCGAAAAAGAATATTGAACCGAGAAAAGATTTTTTGAAATCGACACTGGATTTGGCCTTCGATACGTATCTAAAAGGTATTATAAGATAGGAATCATTTTCATAAAACATTGCACCGATCAGTTGCTTGTGAACAGTGCCTCGTGGGCTATACCTTCGGCATCAGTTGCACCCTTTTAGGTGCCTTGAACGCAATGTTCTGGCACAGAATAATTTAGGCGACCTGAATTCCAGAGGAAAAGAGATATAAATCGCAATACGAGTATAAATGTTAGAAAAGAACAAGGTATTGTGATTATCACTTTAGACAACGGAACGCATTTGAATGCCCTCAACATTGACTCGGTGTGAGAGCTCTTAGGTTTTTTGGACGAAATTAATAATGACGATGCTCTAAAAGTAGTAATATTGGCCGGCAATATATATCTTTTTGCGCGGTATTGACACCGACCTAAAACTGTATCAAAAACACCGGTTTGGATAGGAGTCAGACCGGCCTTTTGGTGTAGTCGTCCGCTTTCGACTTTCAGCGAATTTTGGGGATTTGCTAACAGAAGTGGCGAAATTCAACAAAACCAAATAAGCTTTAAACAATAACCCGCCACGGTACAAGTTAAATGGTGCTCTTTTGGCTCTGAAGTTCGATAAGATCGGAAAATGGCTTTCACACCTGGAGGCCAGGAAAGCCTCTATCAATACGACTAATGCCAACAAAAGCACCATTGCTGTTGATGGATTCGCATTAGGCAAAGGCTGTGAATTAGCTTTGGCATGTGACCTTCGAATAACAACCGAAAAAGCAAAGTTTGGGCTACCTGAGACCAAGATCGGATTCATTCCTGCGGGAGGAACCCAAAGGCTCGCAACCATCATAGGTCCGGCAAAGGCAAAGGACTTACTGTATACGAGTGATTTCGTTGATGCCAACGAAGCTTTGAAGATAAGGCTGGTAGATAAACTGGTTCAAAGTCATTATTTGAAGGATGAGGCACGATAACTTGCCTCAAGGATTTCCAAGCAATCCTCCTTCGCTGTTAATATGGCCGAACTCGCAGTCAATGTAGCATTAAACATAAGTAGTACTCTCTCCATCCCTTTTAAAGCCAGCTATGTCGAGATACTTTGTTGCACTGAGGACGCCAAAGAGGGTATTCGAGCATCTGTTGACAAGAGAGAGCCAAATTTCATAGGGAGGTGAGGGCTCATTACTACTGTCATCCAACAGGTGACTTACGATTGAGTATGTGGAATCGTTTATCTTCGTTTGAGAAATTTGGCATAATACCGAAGGGCCGAAAGATTTCTTCCGAAACAGGCTTGAAGGTAGATCGTCTGCATTTGGCCTTCGGAGAACTGACAGCTCTTGACAGCGTTAGTTTAGAACTCTGGCAAGGAGAGCTCTTGGCTCTAATAGGCCCTAACGGGGCAGGTAAGACGGCACTTATCAATTGCATTACAGGCTTTTATCGGCCTCAGCGGGGAAAGATTCTTCTGAATGGTGAAGACCTGACCCGCTTGTCCAGTCACATAATTTCTCATAGAGGAATATCACGAACTTTTCAAAACATCGCATTGTACGCGGGTTTGACGACTCTCGACAATCTGCTGGCAGGCAGACACAATTTTGTCAGATCTAGTTTCGTCGAGGATCTTTGCGCTGTGGGACGAGCACCTCGCGAGGAAATTGCCCATAGGCGTGCCGTTGAGGATGTTCTTGATTTCCTTGAAATCACGCACATCCGCGACGAACACGTGGGGAGCTTAGCCTACGGGTTGCGCAAGAAAGTGGAATTGGGAAGAGCCCTCTGCTCAGAACCTGAATATTTGCTACTGGATGAACCCATGGCCGGCATGACAATGGAAGAAAAAGAAGATATGTGTCGATTCATCTTGGACGCAAATCAAATTCTCGGGGTGAGCATCCTACTCGTTGAGCACGATATGGAAGTAGTTATGGATATCGCTGATAGGATTGTAGTCTTGGACTTTGGTCACAAAATCGCAGAAGGTTCGCCACGAGAGATAGCGGGCAACAAAGAGGTGTGCAAAGCATACATTGGAGAGGTTCACGATGTTGCAGATCAATAATCTCGAAGTTGTCTACGACAAAGTCGTTTATGTTCTTAGAGGCGTTTCGCTTGAGGTGCGTAAGGGGAATATAGTTTGTCTTCTTGGCGCGAACGGTGCCGGCAAAAGTACAATGCTGAAAACAGTATCGGGCCTCATTTATACGGAGTTAGGTGAAATAGTCAGGGGAGACATAGTATTTAATGGAGTTTTGATAAGCTCCAAATCTCCTGAGGCTATAGTTAGGCTTGGTATTATTCAGGTGTGGGAAGGACGAAGAGTTTGCGAACACCTCACTGTTGAAGAAAACCTGCGAGCCGGCGCTTTTATCAGAGAAGACTGGAAGGACGTTAAACGAGACCTAGAGACTGTTTACAGGTACTTCCCCCGTCTGAAGGATGTGGGGAAAAAAATGAGCGGTTATCTCTCAGGGGGTGAGCAGCAGATGCTGGTGATTGGGCGGGCCATGATGTCGCGCCCCAAACTTGTCATGCTTGATGAGCCTTCGCTGGGCCTAAGTCCGGTAATAGCTCAAGAAATATTTGAAATCATCGTAAGGCTTAACAAGAAAGAGGAAACGACTATCCTGTTAGTGGAGCAGAATGCAAAGGCTTCGTTGAACATTAGCGATTACGGATACGTGATGGAGAATGGCAGGATAGTTTTGGATGGCCCAGCCAGTGAGTTGCGAGACAACGAAGATATCAAAGAATTTTATCTTGGGCTGAGCCAGCTTGGTTCGCGGAAAAGCTACCGCGAAGCTAAGGCCTATAAAAGGAGAAAGCGATGGTTAGGGTGATAAGTAAAGAGGAAGACCATCACAATAACCTTGAAATTGAGCAGACTTTAGCCCAACTCCTTCTCCGAAATTATAGAGAGTATGGTGAGGAAAAGGTCGCCATGCTTAAAAAAGACTTCGGTATATGGAAAACTTATACCTGGAAAGAAAGCTATGAACACATTAAGTATTTTTGCCTAGGCTTGCTAGCATTGGGACTTAAACCTGGAGATAAAGTTGCGATCATGGGAGACAATGACCCTCAATGGTATTGGGCTGAGCTCGCTGTGCAAAGTGCCAAAGCAGCTATTTACGGGGTTTATGCGGATACAGTGGTAAACGAGTTGTCGTTTCTCTTAAAACATGGTGATGCATCCTTTGTTGTTTGCAGCGACCAAGAACAGATAGACAAGGTTATCGAGGTTAAGAGTGATCTTAGTCTTTTGAAGAAGGTAATCTACTGGAAACCAAAGGGCACTTATTATTTCACAGACCCTGATTTAATGTTTTGGGAAGATGTTGAGAACGTGGGCGAGGAATTTGAGAAAAGTAACCCCAATCTTTTTGAATCACTCATAGAAGAGGGAGAAGCAGAAGATATAGGTGTCCTCTGCTATACTTCTGGGACCACTGGCCAATTTCCTAAGGCGGCACTAATGTCACATCGCTCACTGATAACTAACATGAAGAATTTTACCAAATGCTATACCCTCACGACTGAAGACATTTATGTCAGTTCTGCAAGCCCTGCTTGGCTAGCTGAGCAATGGTTCGGGATCACATGCCATTTGCTTGCAGGAGTCCAAATAGCGTTTCCCGAATCACCCGCTTCGCTTATGAGAGACCTCAGAGACGTGGGGCCAACAATAATTTTTTTTCCAACTAGAGTATGGGAAAACATCGCTTCCATTATTAAAGCAAGGCTTAATGATACATCACGTTTGCAAAGGTTTCTTTTTGATCGCCTGTTCCCGATAGCAAAAAAAACCGAGGAAGAGAAAGATTTGGGGAGAGTCTGGGCTCTGTTAAGGCGCTTAGCTGACATGATAATCTTTACCCCATTACGAGATAAGCTTGGTTTGAGAAAATGCAAGGTAGCTTTTCAAGGCGGCGCCATGATTAGTTCTGAAGCCATGCGGTTTTTTAGAGTGATAGGCGTCGATTTGAGACAGCTTTATGCTTCCACAGAGGGTGGCTTACTGGCCATGCACAGGGGAGAAGATGTTGACCCAGAAACAGTGGGTCCTCCTGTGGATGAAGAATGCGTTATGGTAAATGAAAATAGAGAAGTGATTTGCTGCGGAGACATCACATTCTCTGGATATTATAAGGCATATGAGGCGTGTGACGAGGCAGTGGTTAACGGTTGGCTTCACACTGGAGACGCTGTGCTGGTGAACGAACTGGGGCATTTTACATATCTAGACAGGGTAAGCAATTTGGTTGATCTACCGGAAGGGAAAAAATTCGCGCCAGAGTTTGTGAGTGGCCGATTGCGGTTTAATCCGTACATTACGGATGCACTGGTTATTGGGGGGGGAGGAAAGCCTTACGTCATGGCAATAATAGTTCTTAACTATGATAACGTGGGAGATTGGGCTGCAAAGCACTCGATCCCTTACAGCACATATGCGGATTTATCGCAGAAAGCCGAAGTTTACAATCTAATTGAAGGTGAGATCAAAAATGTAAACAGATCGCTTCCGCAGTACATGTGTATTCACAAATTTGTGAACTTGCACAAGGAATTTGATGCTGATGAATCAGAAATGACCCGGACTAGGAAGTTAAGACGATGCTTCCTTGAGGAGCGTTATTCAAGCCTTATAGAGGCTATCTATGAAGGCAAAGAGACTTATAACGTAGAAGCGTCCGTAACGTATCGAGATGGCCGAGCTGGAATAATACGGACAGACATTGCTATTAGGGAGGTGGGGCGAGAAACGCAATGACAAATATTCTTCAAACATTCGCCAATGGTTGCACTCTAGGGTTTTCTTACACATTAGTGGCCATACCGATAGTACTAGTCTACAAGGCCAGTAAAGTTTACAACTTTGCGCACGGAGGCTTGATGCTTCTGGGTGGTTTTATTTTTTATATGTTGATCGGACAACTGAAATTGCCTTTAATTCTTGCTGTCCCCCTGGCGCTATTTTTGTCAGGGCTGGTGGGATATTTAATACAGCGCATCATCTTGATTCCTCTAGTTGGCCAGCCCATCCTTTCCCTAATCCTAGCGACGATGGCACTGCTTGTCTTGTTGAATTCGCTATGCCTCGCCATCTGGGGAGTTACCCCGGTATCATTTCCCGAATTACTAGCGATGGACAGCATCCTGCTGGGGCCAGTAAAAATCGGTATATCCGATGTTGTTGCTGTCATAACTATATCGGTCTTGTTGATCCTGTTGGGAATTTTCATCAAATATACAAAATATGGGTTAGGGATGATGGTAACAGCCGAAGAACACATACTGGCTCGAAGTTTGGGTATAAGGGTCGAACGAATGTTTGCCATAGCTTGGGTCATTGGGGCGATGCTCGCAACCATAGGTGGTTTTTTTCTTGGTTCTAAGTTGGCACTTTCCGAATACCTTCCTGAAGTAGCCCTTAGGTCTTTTGCCGTAGTTCTTCTCGGTGGACTAGAATCTATCATAGGGGCGGTGGTAGCCGGGCTCATTATGGGCAACATAGAAG
>CAYVMN010000103.1:0-16240 GCA_964452575.1 uncultured Desulfobacteraceae bacterium
GGAGGAACCCATGTGGGAATATACAGATAAGGTCAAAGAGCATTTCCTGAATCCCAGGAATGTGGGTGAAGTGGATGATGCAAACGGGATTGCAGAGGTGGGGTCCATGGCCTGTGGCGATGCCCTCAAGCTGACCTTTAAGGCAGATGAGGAGGGCAGGATCACGGATGCCAAGTTCAAGACCTTCGGGTGCGCAAGCGCAATTGCCTCGGCCTCAGCCCTTACCGAGATGATAAAGGGAAAGACCGTGGAAGAGGCCGGTAAGATAACGAATCAGGACATAGCGGATTTCCTGGGAGGCCTTCCCAAGGAAAAGATGCACTGTTCTGTCCTTGGCCGGCAGGCGCTCGAGCAGGCCATTGCCCACTACAGGGGTGAACCCAAGAAGGAGGAAGAGGGGGAAATCGTCTGCGAGTGTTTCGGTGTCACCGACAAGGAGATCGAACGGGCGGTCAGGGAGAACAATCTCATGACGGTCGAGGAGGTTACCAACTACACCAAGGCTGGAGGCGGCTGCGAGAGCTGCCACGATGCCATCAGGGGGATCATCTCCAGGGTGAGGGCAGAGGAGAAGCCGGTAACTCGTCCCAAACTTTCAAACATTCAAAAGATAAGGATGATTGAAGAGACCATAGAAAAGGAGATCAGGCCTTCCTTGAGACAGGACGGAGGAAACATCGAACTGGTGGACGTGATCGGGAACAGGGTATTGGTGGTCATGCGAGGCAGCTGTGCAGTCTGCAAGGCGTCCCAGCAGACCCTGAAAAACTTTGTGGAGGCCAAGCTGAGAGAAATGGTATGGCCTGAACTGGTAGTTGAGGAGGTGTCACAATGAAAACAATCTATTTGGACAACAATGCCACAACCCAGGTCGCAGAGGAGGTCCTGGAGGAGATGCTGCCCTATTTCCATGATCTTTACGGAAACCCGTCAAGCGCCCACTCGTTCGGGGGACAGGTCGCTCGTAAACTCCGAATAGCCAGGGAGAGGGTTGCCGCGCTCCTTGGGGCTGTACCGGAGGAGATCGTATTCACCAGCTGTGGTTCGGAGAGCGACAACGCAGCCATAAGGTCTGCCCTGGAAACCCAACCAGATAAACGTCACATCGTCACCAGCCGGGTGGAGCATCCGGCCATCAAATCTCTATGCGCACATCTTTCCAGCCAAGGGTACCGAGTGACAGAGATCCCCGTGGACGGAGAAGGGCGGCTGGATATGGGTCGCTACGAAGAGAGCCTTACGCCCGATACGGCCATAGCTACTATCATGTGGGGCAACAATGAGACGGGCGTGATATTCCCTGTGGAGAGGGCAGCGGAGCTCGCCCATGCAAGGGGGATCCTCTTTCATGCGGACGCTGTCCAGGTGGCTGGAAAGATACCCGTGGACATGAAGCATAGCGCCATTGACATGCTCTCTCTCTCAGGCCATAAGCTTCATGCTCCCAAAGGGGTCGGAATCCTCTACCTGAGAAAAGGGGTCAAGTTCTCGCCCTTCATCATCGGCGGACACCAGGAAATGGGGCGACGCGGGGGGACCGAGAACACGGCCAGCATCATTGGTCTAGGAAAGGCATGTGAACTGGCGATGCAACATCTGGGAGAGGAAAATACCAGGGTGAGAAGGCTTCGCGATAAGCTGGAGCGCGAAATTCTGGTGCGTGTTCCCAAGAGCCGGGTGAACGGGGGCCGAGCTGAGCGCATTCCTAATACCTCAAACATAAGCTTCGAGTTTGTGGAAGGTGAGGCCATCCTCCTCCATATGGACGAGTTCGGAATATGCGCGTCCTCGGGTTCGGCCTGTACTTCAGGCTCCTTGCAGCCCTCCCACGTACTCCGCGCCATGGGGGTCCCATTCACCATGGCCCATGGATCCATAAGGTTCAGCCTGAGTGTCTATAATACTGAGGAGGAGATAGATTTCGTAATTGAGAAGGTTCCAGCAATCATAGAGCAATTGCGTACCCTCTCCCCGTATTGGGGGATGGGTGAAAGGCGGTATAAAGTTCGCTGAGGCCTTATACACACAAGAGTGCATGTTTTCATGGATGATAAGACAAGGTCGGATCAATGCAAGAGTGATGTGGAGACCACCAACCGATTTCGTAAAGAGATCCCGGAGATCGTGGATCAGCTTGTCCTGTCCTGTAGCCGTGAGGATTGTTTCGATCATGTTGGCCCTGAACCCATCTCCTCACGTGATTCTATAATAGATATTATTCAGAGGGCATTGCGGATACTCTATCCAGGATACTTTATACGTACCCGAGTGGACGAGGTCAATCTAGGGTACTATTTTGGACAGGAGGTAACTGCATTCTTTGAGATACTCTCAGAGCAGATTACCCTTGCCATCAAGCACGAGTGTCTTCGCTATAATCAACCCTGCACCCACTGCCAGGAACGGGGAGAGGAGGCAGCAATAAACTTCGGACGCCAAATGCCAGGCCTGAGGGCGATGCTTGCCAAGGATATACGGGCCGCTTATGACGGCGACCCCGCTGCCATGAGCTACGATGAGATCATATTCAGCTATCCCGGGCTTTTTGCCATAACCGTTTACCGCATAGCGTACCGGCTTTACGGGCAAGAGGTCCCTCTAATCCCCCGGATAATGACGGAATACTCTCACAGCCAGACAGGAATTGATATTCATCCGGGGGCGAAGATAGGGGAGAGTTTTTTTATAGATCATGGGACAGGGGTAGTGATAGGCGAGACCACAGAGATTGGCAATAGAGTAAGGCTATACCAGGGGGTGACCCTTGGCGCCCTATCCATTAAGAAGGACGAGGCGGAAAGGCTCAGGAATAAAAAGCGTCACCCGACCATAGAGGACGATGTGATCATCTATGCCGGTACTACCATACTGGGTGGAGAAACCGTGATCGGCGCCCGGTCGGTCATTGGTGGGAATGTCTGGATCACAGAATCGGTCCCGCCTGATACTACTGTCTTTCCAAAAAAACCGGAGCTTATCTTTAAGAAGGGCTCAGGGTGAAAGGGGATACCGGCTTCTAGGATTGGCCCGTTTTCTTGTCTGCCTTATCGATCCTGGCCCACGAATCCCTGAGTGGCACGGTCCTGTTGAATATCAGTTTCCCGTCCTTGGAATCAACCGGATCAACGCAGAAATAGCCCTGTCTCTCGAACTGGTATCGACTTGCAGGCGGCGCGCCCTTTAGACCTGGCTCAACGCGACAGGAGGTCAATACCTCCAGAGAAGCCGGATTTAGATTGGCCTTAAAATCACCGCCCTCTTTGTCGTCTTGGGGGTAGGCCGTTGAGAAGAGGTGATCATACAGTCGCACCTCGGCCTCCAGGGAGTGGGGGGCGGATACCCAGTGCAAGGTTGCCTTGACCCTTCGTCCGTCTGGAGACGAACCCCCTCTGGTCTCGGAATCGTACGTGCAGTGAAGTTCGATAACTTCTCCGGTTTTGCTATCCTTTACCACATCCACACAGGTGATATAATAGGCGTAGCGCAGGCGCACCTCCCGGCCCGGGGCCAGCCGGAAGAACTTCCTGGGGGGGTCTTCCCGGAAATCATCCTGTTCGATATAGAGGAGACGTGAAAATGGTACCTTGCGAGTCCCCATGCTGGAATCCTCCGGGTTGTTTATGGCCTCAAGTTCCTCTACCTGGTCTTCGGGGTAGTTGTCGATGACTACCCTCAGAGGGCGTAACACACCCATTACCCGCTGGGCCCGCTTGTTGAGATCCTCCCGGAGACAGTGCTCCAGCAAGGCAATATCGACCGTGCTCTCCCTCTTGGCCACACCTATACGCTCACAAAAATCCCGTATCGACTCCGGTGTGTAGCCTCGTCTTCGCAGCCCGGAGATGGTGGGCATCCGCGGATCGTCCCATGCTTGAACGAGGCCCTCTTCAACCAGCTCCAGGAGTTTTCGCTTACTCATTACGGTATGACTGAGATTGAGACGTGCAAACTCTATCTGCTGGGGGTGACAAGGGACATCCAGTTGGTCGAGGACCCAATCGTAGAGGGGACGATGGTCTTCAAATTCCAGGGTGCAGATAGAATGTGTGATGCCCTCTATGGAGTCGCAAAGGCAGTGGGTGAAGTCATAGGTGGGATAGATACACCACTTGTTGCCTGTCCTGTGGTGCTCTGCCCGCAAGATCCTGTAAAGGACCGGGTCTCTCATATTCAGGTTTGGAGATGCCATATCGATACGTGCCCGGAGCACGCGGGAACCGTCCTCAAATTCCCCTCCCCGCATGCGCTGGAACAGGTCAAGGTTTTCTTCCACAAAACGGGTCCGGTACGGGCTGTCTTTCCCAGGCTCGATCAAGGTGCCACGGTACTCCCTTATTTGGTCCGGGCTGAGGTCGCAGACATAGGCCTTGCCCTTCTTTATCAACTGCACGGCATAGTCATATAATTTCTCAAAGTAGTCTGATGCGTAAAACATCCGATCACCCCAATCAAACCCAAGCCATCGGACATCTTCCATGATGGATTCCACATATTCCACATCCTCCTTGCTCGGATTGGTATCATCGAAGCGGAGATTGCAGAGACCACTGTTTTCTGCGGCCAGGCTGAAATTGAGGCAGATGGATTTGGCATGACCCACATGTAGATAGCCATTGGGCTCAGGCGGAAATCGAGTGTGAACTCTTCGATCGTTCTTGTTGGCCTTCAGGTCTTCTGCGATGATGTTTCGTATGAAGTTGGGTGGGGGGACAGAATCTATGGTCATATTCGAAAGTTCCTTTCTGGTATGCTTTATCGTTTTCTTATAGATTATTTTAGCACATTTTGATGTAAGAGATCAATAGGCAGTGGCTGGCCCCTGGATTAGCGCCCCTGTTCAGGCCAGGGGCAGGCTCTACGCGGGGAGAGGAAGCCACAGGGTTTACGATTGGGGAATTTTTTTGACAATGGGTCTAATATGGGTAAAAATTAATAAGTGTATTCATCTCTTTTGGATCGACAATGAAGAATGAGCTGGGGAAGAAGATCGAAATTCTGGCAAAATGGCTATATGAATCGCGGTATCCGGTTTTCTTTACCGGCGCAGGTATCAGCACCGAATCAGGGCTTCCCGATTTCAGGGGCCCTGACGGGGTATGGACGAGGCGGGACAAAGGGCTACCCCCAAGGCCGATGGGCGTCCCATGGGATGCTGTTGGACCTAATAGAGGGCATAGGGCTATTGTGGAGCTTCAGAACCTGGGTAGACTGAAATTTCTGATCTCCCAGAATGTCGACAATCTCCACCTGAAGTCGGGTATCCGGCCTGAACTTCTGGCTGAACTCCACGGTAATATGACAAGGCTCCAATGCGGGCTGTGCGGGAAGACCATAGATAGATCAGAGGCAGGAACTAAGTGTCTGTGCGGAGGCAGGCTGTCATCAAGCGTCGTGGATTTTGGGCAGCCACTCCCCGAAAGGGATCTTAGGCTATCCTTTGAACATTCACGGAAAAGCGATCTTTTTGTGGTTGTAGGCTCCAGTCTGGTGGTGACACCTGCCGCCGACCTGCCGATGGAGGCCCTGCGGTCCGGGGCGAAGTTGGTCATCATAAACCAGGGGAAGACCCCTTTTGATGCCCACGCCCACCTCAGGTTCAATGAAAAGATCGGGGATGTCCTAACCAGGGCAGTCAAACGGGTGAAAAGGCTTATGGGTTTTTTTGAATGAGAGGTGTGCCATGAATTTAGTTCGAGCTGCCGTGGTCCAGGCGGCCCCAGTTGTCTTTGATCGGGAAAAGACCATTGAGAAGGTGCGGGCGCTCGCTTCGGATGCGGCCAGACAAAAGGCCCAGCTGGTGGTTTTTCCTGAGGGTTTTATTTCTGCCTACCCCAAGGGTCTGGATTTTGGCGCGCGCATGGGTATGCGCCTTCCCGAGGGACGGGATGATTTCCGTCGATACTGGGATAGCTCCGTTGAAGTCCCGGGGCCAGTTACCGAGGCATTAGGAGAGATAGCCAGCGAAAACAGGGTGTATCTAGTCATAGGGGTCATAGAGAAAGACGGGGGGACCCTTTACTGCACGGCCCTGTTCTTTAGCCCTGACGGAAGGCTTATGGGGAGGCATCGGAAGCTCATGCCCACTGCCCTGGAGCGCCTTGTCTGGGGGTTTGGCGACGGGTCAACCATGCCGGTTTTTGATACCGAGATCGGCAGGTTAGGGGCCGTTATTTGCTGGGAAAACTATATGCCCCTTTTTCGGGCCTACATGTATTCAAAGGGGATCCAAATCTACTGTGCACCCACCGCAGACGACCGCGATACCTGGCTCCCGACTATGCAGCACATAGCCTTGGAAGGACGCTGCTTCGTCCTTTCCTGCTGCCAATATCTGACAAGGGAGGACTGTCCTGAGGAGTATGCGGCAATCCAGGGAGATGACCCCAAGGCCGTACTTATGCGGGGGGGTAGCTGCATTGTTGCGCCACTGGGCGAGGTCCTAGCAGGGCCAAGCTATGAGGGTGAAGTCATCCTGACTGCCGAACTGGAGATGGCCGAGATTATTCGGGGAAAGTACGATTTTGATGTGACCGGTCATTACGCCCGTCCAGATATTTTCAGGCTCCATGTCAACGAACGGGCCATGCCTGCGGTGGTGACCTCAAGGGATCCCTGCGATCCTTTTGGTGATGAAAGGGTGAAATAGGAGAAAGGCCTTAGGGGATGTGTTTCTCCTCTAGCCCGAGGATCTTCTTTTCCACTTCAGCTATTCTTCTTTCAAGTTCCTCTATTTTTCTTTGCCGATCCGTCTTTCTCTTAGCAGTCTCTCCCGGCTCTTTCTCTTTGATTATCCTTTTGACGGTGGTAGGGCTTATTCCGCACTGATCGGCTATTTTCCTAAGCGAAAGTCCCTTATTGCGGGCCTCTATCACCCTCTGCTTCATCGCATCATCGATCTTTTTTCTAGTCATCTCGGTCTCCTTTCTTGAGGAAAAGTGTTGATAACCGCGATATAGTCAATTTCCGAGAGGTCTCCTGAGGCATTTCCCCGAGAGCAGCCGATCAACCACCCTGTATGGGTCGTGTTGGATGGCACAGCCTGGATAACCCGGTCCGAGTCCCTCATTTTTATAATATTATTTTTGCATTATCAATTAGTCAACTACTGAAGGCCTTTTAACCCTGCCCAAGGGCCTTGAGGAGCGGACAAAGCGAATATTTGATTTCTTTATGGGTTTGAGCTATAGTCTGACAAATAGATGCGTCACGTGGCATTTCAGGAGGATACCTTCAAATGACAAACTGCGAGAATTGCAAATTCAGGGCCAGGTACGACAGGAACCCCCGCTCAATCCTGGGTCGAATATGGAAATGGCATATCGGCTGGTGCCCGGGCTGGAGGTCATACATCAAGTCCTTGCCTGATGATGAACGAGAGAGAACGCTGGCAAAATATGGGAAGGGTAAGTCCTAGGCGAAAGACTCTAGCGTGTTCATATGATGCCTCTATATGCTCTCTTGTTCAGTCGAATAGGAGGCGCCTTTAATGGGCGACTCCAGCGCACAGCGCACACAATGACGATAAATATCTCATGTAAGGAACTTTAATGACACGATCGTCTGCCCCTTCCATTTTTAAAAGACCAGCAATCACTCCCTGGCTCCGAGCAGCCAGAACACAGCGGCTCTCTTTGATGAGAGTCTTCAAATTGCTTTCAGATTTGATCGCATCCACATAGACTGATACGGCGTTCGCGTTGATCTCTCTGGCGACCTCCTTGCTCATTCCTCCTTTCATGGTTGAACAGTATCTTAAAATCCAGAACTTGCGACTTTGATCAACCATTTTCAGAGCTTCTCAGAATGTCCACCGATCGATAGCTATTTTAGAAAAATAAGTAATCCGCATTTTGAGCTTGTCAAGAGGCCTACGAAATCTTGATGAGGCTGCCTAAGAGACTGTTGACAATACCTTGACAAAGAAGTGAATATGATTAATTTTATAAGAAACTATGCAACATGCTGCTATTGTTGGTTTAAATCTATTCTGCCCTTTCCCATGTGGTCTGTTTTCTGAAAAGGGGGCGCCTATAAGGAGCACTCTGGATTGGAAAAAGCGAATAAAGATAAGCGGCAATCTCATCTGTTTCTTGATCTCCCAAACCATATCTATTCAAGGGTGGTAAATCATGACGAGACAGCTTTCCTTTAGTGGGTATGAGCGCAAGTTACTGCCTCAATTCAGGGAAAAGATGAACAAAGCGGAGTCTACCGAAGACGTAAAGAAGTTTTTCATTCAAACCGTGGAAGAATTGCTCAATGGTGTTCTCGATGAAAGGGTAAAAGTGAAAGAAGAGGATGTTGAGCTGCTCCCTGATTCTGATCCCTATTATCAAATGAGTGAGCGGCTGCGAGCAGATAAGTTGTTCAAATCCTATTGGACTGAGTCGGATCTTCCTCATGTGATCCATCGGCTGGCGGAATCGGCAGCCGGGCGGTACAAGCACCTGGAAAAACATCCGGAGAAGACCGAAGTTAAGATCAGGATGTGAGCTCGCTGGACGACAAAGCCTATTGGATCAACCCAACTGAGGGAGGCAGGGAATGGAAGATGAACTTAGAAGCATACAAAGAATAAGCCGTGTCGGCTATCTGCTCACGAGGCTTCGACTGTAAAGAAGAAGAAATGAGATGGAGATAAGGGAGGCCATAGCAAAAAGACTAAAGGACATAGGCGCTCTAAAGGATGGGGTAGGGATTGAACGGACCCTTCTTATAAACCTCCGGGGTTATGTAGATAAGATTTTAGAGTCTTGCGCGCATTAGAGTATATTATTGCTGATTTCCGAAGTCGGTAACATCGTCAGGTAGGGTTTTTGCATTCCTTAGATTAAACGCATCGGCTACATTCTCATAGCGAGGGAGTGTTTTAGAGACGGAATCTTTTATCCGGCTCCTAACGGTGTGCACCTCCGGAAGGGTTCGCAAGCGGTCGGCCACATACCGGCCTGCGGCTTCCAATCGATCCCTATTCTGCATATGATTCTGCTTGATCTGATCGAGTTCCTGCCAATTTAGTCCAGTGCGGTCGAACTCCGTGCTGGAGATTCCAAATTTTTCCAAGAACACGCTTTTTTCCATGAATGCCTCCTTCGCATTTCCCTTTAGAAATGAAGATGAAACAGGGCATTATACGATTTTGGCCCCTTCATGGTTTTGCGAGTAAGGTACACCCCCAATTTAGGAAGGAGCATTGAGCCCTTCTAAAACTCCTCTCGACGCCATTTCTCTACAACTCAAAATTTTAGTCCTGCCCTCGGCCCTGTCAAGGCTCAGCACACGTCGGGACGATCAAAAATTGCGCCCCAACCTTGACAAGATTTTGGTCAATGATTATTTTTTTAAAATCAATAATCCACCATTATATCAATTAGTTATGGTTTGCTGGCTAGTTGCATATCGGGTTTTTCCTTAGTAGGCAATGATCCATTAAAGAAAATTTTCAATTTTCTCGAAATTTTTTTGTCATTAAGAAAGGAGGTTTTGGGAGATGAACATTAGACCATTGAATGACAGAGTGCTCGTCCTAAGGATCGAAGAAGAGGAGAAGACATCGGGGGGAATCATCATTCCGGACACGGCAAAGAAGAAGCCCCAGGAAGGTAAGGTGGTGGCAGTCGGCCCCGGGAAGTTAAACGATGATGGGAAACGAGTCCCGCTTGAGGTAAAAAAGAACGATCGCGTGTTGTTCGGGAAATATTCCGGAACGGACATCAAGATCGATGGCGTGGAACATCTCATCATGCGCGAGGATGACATCCTCGGGATTATCGAGAAGTGATCGAGGGAGGTATTGAGCGATGGCAAAGAAAGATATCAAATACAGCACTCAGGCGCGAGAAAAGATGATGAAAGGTGTGGATACCCTGGCCAATGCGGTGAAGGTTACCTTAGGCCCGAAGGGACGTAACGTGCTTCTTGAAAAATCCTGGGGCTCCCCAAACATCACCAAAGACGGTGTGACCGTGGCCAAGGAGATCGAACTTGAGGACAAGTTCGAGAACATGGGCGCCCAGATGGTCAAGGAGGTGGCCTCCAAGACATCTGACGTGGCCGGTGACGGGACGACCACGGCCACGATCCTTGCACAGGCCATATATCGAGAGGGGTCCAAGCTGGTAGCGGCAGGTTCCAGCCCCATGGCCATCAAGCGGGGCATCGAGAAGTCCGTGGAAGCTGTGGTGGAAGAGCTAAGAAAGATTTCAAAACCCACCAAGGACAAAACGGAAATAGCGCAGGTTGGCACTGTTTCTGCAAACAATGACAAGACGATTGGCGACATTATTGCCGAGGCCATGGAGAAGGTGGGTAAGGAGGGTGTGATCACGGTTGAAGAGGCCAAGAGCATGGAGACCACGCTGGAGATCGTGGAGGGCATGCAATTTGACAGGGGATACTTGAGCCCCTATTTCGTTACCGACCCAGAGAAGATGGAAGTTCATCTCGAGGATCCTTATATCTTGCTGCATGAGAAAAAGATCAGCAACATGAAAGACCTGGTGCCCCTACTGGAGCAGATCGCCAAATCGGGGAAGCCTCTCTTGCTTGTTGCAGAGGATGTGGAAGGCGAAGCCCTGGCCACCCTGGTTGTCAACAAGATCCGGGGGACGCTCAAGTGTGCGGCTGTAAAGGCCCCTGGTTTTGGTGACCGTCGCAAGGCAATGCTGGAGGACATCGCGGTGCTGACCTGCGGGCAGGTGATCAGTGAGGACCTTGGGATCAAGCTTGAGAACGTGACAACAAACGACCTGGGCACTGCCAAGAAGATCACCGTTGACAAGGACAACACCACCGTCGTGGACGGAGGCGGGTCCAGGAGCGCACTTGAAGGTCGCGTCAAGCAGATCAGGGCACAGATTGAGGAGACAACCAGTGATTATGACCGTGAGAAACTCCAGGAACGCCTGGCAAAGCTCATCGGCGGCGTGGCTGTAATAAATGTGGGAGCTGCAACCGAGGCCGAGATGAAGGAGAAAAACGCAAGGGTCGAAGATGCCCTCAATGCCACCCGGGCGGCGGTTGAAGAGGGCATTGTCCCGGGAGGCGGCGTTGCATTTGTTCGCGCCATAAAAGCCCTTGAAAAGACAAGTCTGGAGGGTGAAGAGCAGTTGGGCGTCGACCTTATCAAACGGGCCCTCGAAGAGCCTATAAGGCAGATTGCCAATAATGCCGGATTCGAGTGATCGGTGGTGGTCCAGAAGGTCATGGACGGAAAGGGTAATTTTGGGTTCAACGCGGAAACCGGCGACTATGAAGACCTGGTGAAGGCCGGGATCATTGATCCCACCAAGGTCACCCGGTTTGCACTTCAGAACGCTGCATCGGTAGCAGGGCTCCTGATGACCACGGAGGCGATGGTGGCTGAGAAACCGGAGGAAAAGAAGGCACCGGCAACGCCACCCATGCCTTCGGAGGATATGTACTGATCACCGCGGAGACGCAAAGGACGCAGAGAATAGCAACTTTTCCCTTGCCGTCCTCTCAACGGCAAGGGAAAAGTTGGTCTCGCTCTGAGCTATTGGCTTGATATGGGAATCAGCTCTGCGAACTCAGCGTCTCGGCGGTGAGCCTGAATGAGAATTTAGATGCATGAAAAGGGAGACCATGATGCGTTAAAGATTGAAATTGAACGTGAGCATTTTGTGAGGGCCGCTCTTATAGCAGAGGAAATGGGTTTGCCTGAGGAGGAGATGAGGGATCTCCGCTACAGAGCGATTGGTCAGATGTCCGTCATCTCCAGGAATGCCCATGGAACCAAGCACCTTGCCCGGCAATACGGGCTTTCTATCACCACACTGGAAATTGCATAAATTAGAATTTGAGGAGGTTCAAGATATCTGAGAATTTTCATCTCCTTGTTCACGAAGAAGATGGCAGCCTTCAGAGGTTGAGAGACCTCGTCTCCCTTCCCGGCAGTCAAATCGTGAATCGAATTCTCGATGCTGAACACCCCGGCGATTTTATCCAGAAGCTTCCCTGTGAAGACTTTTTCTGGCTGGTCAAGAAAGTTGGAGAAGAGGACTCTCTGGCTCTCCTTCAACTGGCCTCCGTGGATCAGTGGGAGTATCTCCTTGACCTGGAGATATGGGAAAAGGACCGTCTCAATATATCTCATACTTCTCACTGGATGGGTCTATTGCAGCAAGCCAATTGCAGACAACTCGTTAGATGGCTATTTAGTGAGGGGGAATACCTTGCTTATTATCACTTTTTCAGGACGCTTGAAGTAGTGGTGATAAGCGATAAGGATGAGGTTTTTAATATTCCAGACGGGCTTTTCAGCCTCGATGGTGTCTTCTATATGAGGGTTTTTGACCCGCAATACCGGCAAACCATGGAGAATATTATCCGCGTCATGGCCGATGAAGACCTTACCAGGTACCAGGCCCTTCTCCTTGGGCTGGCTGGCGTGCTCCCTGCTGAAGTGGAAGAAGAGATGTACAGGCTTAGGAACGTGCGCTTAGCCGAGCACCGGGGAGGAATTCTCGAAGGTCTTCTTGCAAAAAGACCTCGATATTACGTTGGTCCCGATCAAAAGGAAGAATACAGGGACTTTGAATTGCTCTCGGATCTCCGAGAATGTTTGAACGTTCTCCGTGAGTTGATGGTGCTGGATGGACTTCTGGAGAAACTCGTGGAGTCTTATCCTCTGGTATCCACCAGTGACCTTAATGGAAAGTACTCAAGATTTGTGAGTATCGATACCGCTCACTGAAAGTGAAGCTCAACAAGCCAAACATCAAGACCGGCCTAAAGCCATTTAATTAATCCACCTGTTATCTACACTCGATGCATCGGGATAGTCCTGCACCATGAATCAGGCAGGATAAGGCAAAACGGAAGCATCTCTATCCCGTGACATATTGACTTGAATAAAGGCAAGATTCGAATTATTGTCCCAATGCAGGCCTTCGGCCGCAACCAAAGCAGTGGCCAGTGTTCAGGTTTCAACAAACCCCGAAGTCCTGACACCCGAAACCTGAAACCTCATTTCTAGCAAATCAAAACGGCTGGCCTTGAAAAACATCTTCGCATTTTGCATAGAAGTTGCAAACTAAGATTCTAATTGTTCCAGATTGTTCTTGGCTACATGATCATGCTATTCTTATTGGAAGCCGGCTCCAAAACCGAGAGTCCAGGGAAGGTCATCTTCAGTGGATTATCCGGGGGGTTGTTGTATTTTTGGATTGGAGTTGGAGATGCGAGTGCTTATAGTAGAAGATGATTTGGAGATTGCCTCTTTCATTATGACCGGGCTGAAGCAGGCGGGTTTTGGCGTGGATCACGCTGTGGATGGGGAGGATGGACTTCATCTAGCCCTGACACTGCCCTATGATGTGGCGATTATCGATATCATGCTGCCGAAGATGGACGGTCTGAGCCTTATCGAGGTCCTTCGACGCGAAAAATGCGACACGCCCATCCTCATTCTCAGCGCCAAACGATCTGTGGACGAGCGGGTGCGGGGCCTGCAAATTGGCGCGGATGACTATCTAATAAAGCCCTTTGCCTATTCCGAACTGCTTGCCAGGGTTCAGGCACTGGTTCGCCGAGGCAGGACCTCTAGCGAACCCACGCGCCTGGTTTGCAGCGACCTTTCCCTGGACCTGTTGAAACGGGAGGTGCAACGGGGAGAGAAAAAAATTGAGTTGCAGCCGCGGGAGTTTGCCCTGCTCGAATACCTTATGTACAACAAAGAGCGGGTGCTCTCCAAAACCATGATCCTTGAGCATGTGTGGGATTTCCATTTTGATCCCCAGACAAACGCGGTCGATGTCCTGATCTCAAGGTTGCGAAGCAAGGTAGACAGAGATTTTCCGGAGAAATTGATTCATACCATTCGCGGCATCGGTTATGTCCTTAAAGCGTCTTCGTAATGCCAAAAAGGCCCTCTGGTTTAGATTGACGCTCTGGTATTCAACCATCTTCTTTCTGAGTTCGTTGCTGCTTTTTGTCGTCATCTACTATTTCCTCTCTTCCACGCTCCTGAAACAGAACCGTGAATCAATCCTCTCAGAAGTTAATCAGATTTCAGTCGAATATATAACATCCGGGATGTCGTCCCTTGAAAAGGAGATGGACATTATCAGGAAATCCCGCAAGAAACAGCCCTATTTCATACGTGTTGCCGGGGCCAGGAATAATACTCTCGAGATATTTTTCCCTTATCAATGGATGGAGTTTGATCTGAAAAGGCTCGAAGGCATAAGGCCTGATGAAGGAAGATGGATCAGGATCCCCGCTCGAGATAAAGAACACTTCCTTGAAGTGCATTCTGCCCGGCTTCCAGACGGGAATTGGCTCCAGGTGGGACTCAGTACCGAGGATCGCAGCAAGGTCCTAGAGCGTTTTCGTGGAGTCTTTGCGAGTGTGCTGATCCTTATGGTCCTGATGGGATTCATGCTCGGTACTTTGCTGGCCTTTCGGGCGCTCCGGCCTGTCCAGGATCTTGTCCGGACGGTCCAATCTATCACTCTGGGCAGGATGGGGAGTCGTGTGCCCCGCACAGGGGCCGGGGACGAATTGGACGATCTTGCCAGGCTCTTTAACGAGATGCTGGAAAAGATTGAGACCCTCATCGACGTCATGAAATGTTCTCTTGATAGCGTGGGCCATGACCTGCGAACGCCCCTGACCCGATTGCGAAACAAGGCGGAGCAGGCACTGCAGATTAGAGGGGATGAAGAACGGTACCGGGAGGCCTTTGCAGGCTGTATCGAGGAAACAGAAAAGATTCTCAGAATGCTGAACACCCTCATGGACATCTCCGAGGCGGAAGGCGGGATTATGCGGCTCGACAAGAGAAGGATAAACATCAGCGAATTGCTGGAAAATGTTGCTGATTTCTATTTCTATGTGGCAGAAGAAAACAATCTTTCCATGACCCGGAAGATAGAGGAGGATCTCCATGCGGTGGTAGACCCGGATCGGACAGGGCAGGCCCTGGCCAATCTCGTGGATAACGCCGTCAAATACACTCCGCCAGGAGGACAGATCTCCATTGAGGCCATAAAGCAGGACCTGGAGATTGTCGTCCGCATCAAAGACAACGGCACGGGCATCTCCCGAGAAGCGCTTCCCAGAATATGGGATCGGCTGTACCGGGCGGATTCCAGCCGTTCCAAACCCGGCCTTGGTTTGGGGCTCACCCTGGTCAAGGCCATTATCGATGCCCACGGCGGCCGGATTGAAGTAACGAGTGAGCCTGAAAAAGGCTCGGTCTTCAGCATCCACCTTCCCACTGGCCAATAGATCTCCCTGCTGCGAAACTCCAATCCTTTCAAAAATATAATCTTCCTGTAAGCCTCTTGTAAGAATGGCAGGGTATAATCTTAAATGAGGGTGAAATGTATATGCCTATTCAGCGAGCCCGCCGTCGTCCATATTGAGGTCCTTGGCCGGAAGAAATCAATTTTTCCATTCTGGTTTTATGAGATGACTCAATTCATAGAGAGACCTGAAAAATCCCCTCTTGAGAAACCGATCAGCCCTCATGACCCGGTTCAGGGGATCGGAGGGCACCGGTTTTGCCATCCCGGGTAATGTGGCTATGCGGGTCGCAAGAAAGTTAATCAAGAACGGGACAATAGACCGGGGCTGGCTGGGCGTAACGGTTCAGGATCTATCTGCCTATGAAGCGAGTTCCGCTGGCCTTGAAAGCCAGGTAGGTGCCCTGATAGCTCGCGTGGTCAGGGGAGGGCCGGCGGACAGGGCCGGTTTGAAAGCAGGAGACGTGCTCACGTTTTACAGAGACCAGGAGGTTCTGAGTGCGGAACTCCTTCAGCGTGAAGTGGCCGGGAGCCCGGTTGGGGAGAAGGTGTCTCTGACTGTTGTCAGGAATAAGCACACGGAGGGGGTTTCGGTTGTCATCGGAAATGCGGAAGAGGCGATTCATGATCCCGCCTTTTTCATCAGGAATCGTCTCGGGGTGGATGTAAGGCCCGTAACATCAAGGGAAGCGGATCAATATAACCTAGATTCCCAACAAGGCGTGGTGATTATCGGGTTCTATCCCCGTAGTCCTCTGGGCGATGTCGACTTTGAATTGAATGATATGATCATGGAGGTCGAAGGTAGGCCCGTCAAAGGCCTTAGGTATTTCATGGATCAAATCATCAGCCTGAGGCACAGACAAAGGGTTATCATGCTCGGTCTCGAGCATCGAACCGGCCGGAGCGGTTTTGCGCAGGTGGAGGTGCCTTGAAGAAGATCGTGCTTTTGAACAGGCGTGGTGAAAAGA
>CAYVMN010000104.1:0-16223 GCA_964452575.1 uncultured Desulfobacteraceae bacterium
GTATTTAAAGCTAAGGGGGCGTTCGACAGGCTGTTAAGAATTTGGGTTACGTCCTTTGGAAAAAAGGCCACCACGGTCCGCCATCTTCCTCCTCAGTTTTTTCAAAACGCTAAAGTGTTACCATCTTTCTAATGTTATTTGACTACTGCGATCTCTGTCAACCCCGATGATGTAAAAACAGGACACTGAATGCATCAGGCCTTAGATTAACTTCACTTATAGACAAAAAAGGCATCGCGGGCAACAGGCCCGCGATGCCCCCCTTCTCCCAATCACTTTTTATTAGCTATAATTTTGTAACATTCTTGGCCACCGGCCCTCTGTCGCCCTCCTCGATATCAAAACGAACCTTCTCACCCTCGGCCAGGGTCTTGAATCCGCCCATGTTAATGGAGGAGTAATGAACAAATACGTCCTTCTCACTCCCCTGTTGCTCAATGAAACCAAACCCCTTCCTTTCACTAAACCATTTTACCGTACCCTCTGCCAAAGCACTGACCTCCTTTCAAAAATAAATCTCTGATGATTCCCACCCTAGGGTCACCGCCCCCGCAAAGGAAACAATCCTTCAGGGCAGAACCGATCCGCGAGTGCGGCCAGGCCATTATCCCTATCAGAATAAGCCATAACTCTAATATAGGTCAAGGGAAAAAGCCGTCTCAAGTTAAAACCTATTGGAATGTCTCCTCTGAGAGCAGTGAGCCGGCATCCCTGTCGATGATCCATGCCGATTTCCTATTTGACATCCATGCCCTCTTGGCTGGCACAAGAACCTGGCTGTCTTCGAATACGGCCTTTAGAATAGGGGCCTTTTTAGCACCCGTAGCCAAGAATAGGATTCGCCTTGCGTGGTCTAGGACAGGATAAGTCATGGTAATGCGAGGGAGGTAAGGATCACCCCCAGTGACCGCCTTCACTAACCGATCCCCTTCATCTGATGACGATTCGCCTGGAAAGAGAGAGGCTACGTGACCATCTTCGCCCACACCCAGAAATATCAGATCAAAGGTTGGAAATTCTCCCCTTTTTATGCCAAAGGAATCCATTAGCTCTGCCTCGTAGCTTGAGGCCGCTTGCTCTGGAGGAATTCGCGACGGTACAGGATGTATCCGCCTCCGAGGAACGGGGACCTTATCGAGGAAGTCGAACTTGGCAGTCCCATAATTGCTGGCCGGGTTATGTTCAGAGACGCACCGTTCGTCAACCCAGAATATATCGGTCTTGTCCCATCGAATCTCGGATCGATATGGCTCTTTTCCTAACATCCTGTGAAGCGGTCTGGGGGTAGTGCCGCCAGTGAGGGCTACTGCAAAATGTCCTCGATCGGAAATTGATTCTCTGCACGTAACGGTAAAGATCTTGGCTGCCGTAAAGGCTACCTCAGCCGGGTTATCCTCGATGATCATTTGAGGTTTGCCAATCATTGGGGAGGGTTTCTGTTGTCGGTCAAGGCTTTATATGGTCAACGCTACTTGGGAAGCCGACAACGGATCAGCGTTTATCAAAACGAATTATGTGAATGAAATGGTCTGCCTGGAGACTGGCTCCGCCCACCAGTGCCCCATCGATGTCGTGCTCTGACATAAGATCTGTTATGTTACTGGGTTTTACACTTCCTCCATAAAGTATTCGAACCTGAGATGCTGTTCCTGGATCAAAATTCTTCTCGATCCAATCTCGAACAAACCGGTGGACCTCCTGAGCCTGCGAGGGAGTGGCGGTCCTGCCTGTGCCGATCGCCCACACAGGCTCATAGGCCAAGATGGTGGAAGAAGGCATCAGCCCATCCCTCCTGTAACTATTCAAAGAAATATCCAGTTGCTCCCTAATTACCTCAAAGGTCTGACCGGCCTCTCTTTGCTCAAGGGTTTCACCTATGCACAGGATAGGGATGAGACCCAGAATAGATGCAGCCTTTACCTTGAGATCGATGATCTCACTCGATTCATTGAACAGGCCCCTCCTCTCTGAATGACCAACGATCACGTGGGTGCACCCGGCCTCCCGGAGCATCGTTCCTGAGATTTCGCCCGTATATGCACCCATCATCTCCCAGTGCATGTTTTGTGCGCCCAAGAGAATCCCGGATTTTCCGATCGCCCCCCTGACAGCGCCAAGGGCTGTAAAAGGAGGAGCTACCAGCACCTCAACTCCCTCCACTTGATCCATCACAGCTGCGATCCGCTGCACGAGCTTAACGGAATCATCAATGCTCAAGTTCATCTTCCAGTTGCCGGCAATCAGAGGTCGCCTCTTCATCATCCGGAATCTCCTATTTGGTCGAGAGTATTATGGTTCGATGCACTGTGGGCAGGAAGTAAGGTACAGGGCTAACCGGTTGCCATATGCATGGCCAACTCGACCATTCGGTGGGAATATCCCATCTCGTTATCATACCAGGCCAGGACCTTGACCATATCCCCGATTGCCATGGTTGATGGCCCATCTACAGTGGAGGAGACAAGCCTACCGTTGAAGTCAATAGAGACGAGCGGCTCGTTGCTGAATGCCAGGATCCCCTTGAGGTCAGTCTGGGAGGCCTCCTTCATGGCAGTGTTGATTTGATCCACGGTGGCCGGTCTCGTCAGTTGAGCAACAAGGTCCACCACAGACACGTTCGGAATCGGCACCCGTATAGCCATCCCACTCAATTTCCCCTCCAACTGGGGAAGCACCAAGGAAACCGCCTTTGCAGCACCTGTTGTGGTTGGGATCATGGATAAGGCAGCGGCGCGAGCCCTTCTGAGATCCTTGTGAGGGAAATCCAGCAGACGTTGGTCCCCGGTGTAGGCATGGGTGGTGGTCATAAGCCCCTTTTCAATTCCAAAGTTCTCTAACAGGACCTTACAGACCGGAGCAAGACAATTTGTGGTGCAGGAGGCGTTGGAGACAATATGGTGTCTCTTTCCGTCATATTCATGGTGGTTCACCCCCATAACTACCGTCAGGTCAGGCCCCTTTGCCGGCGCCGAAATTATGACCTTCTTGGCCCCGGCATCGAGGTGTGCGGAGGCCTTCTCCCGATCCCTGAATAGACCAGTACATTCAAAGACCGTCTCAACTCCCAGCTTCCGCCACGGCAATCTGCCAGGATCCCTCTCTGAGTGTGTCTGGATCTCTTTACCGTTGACTACTATAGAATTGTCCGTTGATGAAATATCTCCCTCAAGGGGACCATGAACCGAGTCATATTTCAAGAGGTGGGCGAGCGTTTGAGGATCTGTGAGGTCATTTATGGCCAAGAAGTCAATACCTTCATTACCAATCCCAGCCCTTAAGACCATCCTCCCAATCCGCCCAAATCCATTAATAGCCACTTTCAATGACATCTCTTACCTCCTCATTGCCTTTGAATGGAACACCGTGAAATGCCACGGGAAGATTATCCAGTATTTTCAGCAACCAATGAGCGTGACATAATTATGGCATCCTCATTGGTTTCTCTATAATAATTGGGCCTTAAGCCTACTTCACCGAATCCCGCCTTTTTATATAAGGCCCTGGCAACTAGATTTGAGGGCCTCACCTCCAACCATGCCATCTCAGCACCTTCGGTTTCACCCACTTCTATCATTTTCTTGAGCAGGCGTCCTCCAAGGCCTCTTCTGCTTCTCTTTGGGTGAACAGCAACATTCATCAAGTGGACCTCACCTCCAACGACCCAGAAGCAGATATACCCCCCAAGCTCTCCATCTACTAATAGCACCCACATTTGGGAGACAGGTCTCTTTACCTCCTCTTCAAAGGACCTTAGGATCCACGGAGACGGAAAAGAACGCCTTTCAACCCATAGAATATCCCCCTGAAACTGCTTAAAGTTCTCTGCAGTTACTCGTTCGACGGAGATCATTTCTATTTCAGCAGTTTTCCTGCCATGGCAATGCTCCTTTTACCTGCTTGCTCTGCCTTTTCACCAAGTTCACCCAATGTCAGCCTTTCCCGATCCTGCGCAACTGCAATGACCATGGGTAAATTGACGCCGGTCAAGACCTCAACCATTTGCTCTTTTAAGAAAGATAGACTCAGGTTGGAAGGGGTGCCTCCGAACATATCTGTCAGGACGAGGACCCCTTGGCCCTGATCAAGGGCCTTAATCTTCTCACCAATGCTCTTTAACAATTCCTCACTCTGTGATGTCTGGGTAATAGAGATGGAGTCAGCGAACTCCAGCCTGCCCACAATAAGTTCAGCTGCGTTCAAAAACTCCTTCCCCAAATCACAGTGAGAAATAATCAGCAATCCTATCATAGGTTCACCGGCATTCTTTCGCGACGTTCAATATTCATCGTCCGCCCCAACGATCGCCTGGTAAAGCTCCTTTCTGGTTCCGATCTCCATTAGTCTCTTTCTAAAGGTGCTACTCTTCAGCATCTTGGCTATTTTTGCCAAGACCTGCAAGTGGATGCCGGAAGAGTTGTCCGGAGCTAGGAGGAGGAAGAAGAGATAGGCAGGTTGTTTATCGATTGACTCAAAGTCGAGCCCGGTCTTGCTCCTTCCGAACGAAATAATAGGACGTCCAACGCCTTTCAGTTTCCCGTGCGGAATGGCGACGCCATCACCGATACCCGTCGTTCCAAGGCGCTCCCTCTCCACCAGAACCTTCACAATGGCCCTTTTGTCTATTGAAGGCTCATGATCTGATATTACTTGGGCTAGTTCTTCCAAAACACCTTTCTTATCTTTGGCCTTCAGGTCTGGTATGATATTGTGTTCTTGTATGATGTCACTGAGTTTCATTAAATCAGCCCAAAAGACAAAACGACTTGTCTTGACTCAAAACCACCCCTTTCAAAACCAAGCGGGTCAGTTCGCTGGCTCAATGAGTCCGAGATTACCGTCCTTTCGCCTATAGATTACGTTGATCTCTCTGGATTTTGAATTCCTGAAGACAAGGAAGTCATGTCGCAAGACACTGAGCTGCATTGCAGCTTCCTCTGGGTCCATAGGTTTGGCGATCATCTTCTCAACCTCTATCAGTGGGTGTTCCCCTGCAAATGCTGAGAACTCATCTGTCTCGTCAATTTCCATCCCAACTTCACCTCTGGGGGACTCCGGCCGACGACTCCTAATCTTGGATAGGTGCCTCTTGACTTGCGTTTCAATCTTATCCATAACCTGGTCAATTGCCGAATACATATCATCTGTCTCTTCAACCGCTTTTAACAGGGTTCCATCCACGCTAATCATAACGTCCGCCTGGTGTCTGAATTTCTCAACGGTTAACACCACGTGAGCTTCCGCGGGAGAGTCTAGGTATTTCCTTATTTTGGACAGTTTGTCTTCAGCATAGGTCTTCAAACTTTCTATAGGCTCAGTATGTCTGAACGTCACGGTAATATCCATACAATCCTCCCTCCAGATAATCGTAATTCAGCTCTGAAAGTAGCTAAAATAGGTTTTTCCTCTTGCTAGAAGGAAGTATCCCCATCGACTCCCGATACTTGGCGACAGTTCGACGGGCAACCTTGATATTAAGGCCTGCCAAGATCTCTACAAGCTGTTCATCGCTGAACGGTTTTTCCTTTTTTTCCGATTTGATGATGTTACGTATATGCTCCTTAACACTCTCAGATGCCACAGCATCCCCCCGAAGGCTCTTGATCGAGCTATTAAAGAAGAACTTAAGCTCAAAGAGTCCCTGGGGCGTATGCACGTATTTGTTTGTAGTAGCCCTGCTCACAGTCGACTCATGCATTTGAATGTCTTCAGCCACATCCCTCAGAACAAGCGGTTTCAGGTGGGTAATTCCATTTTCGAGAAAGTCCCTTTGAAAACGCACGATGCTTTCTGTGACCCTATATATGGTCCTCTGGCGTTGGTGGATGCTTTTTATCAACCAGGCCGCGGATCTCAGTTTATCCTGGATATATGCCCTGGCATTTTCGGACAAAGAGTCCCTTCTTCGGAGGATCTCTTTATAATAAGGACTGATCCTAAGTTTTGGAAGGCCGTCCTCATTCTGCACAATTTCATAATCATCTCCGGCCTTGAACACATATATATCAGGGGTAATGTATATTGTCTGTTCATCAGAGTAACTCCTGCCAGGCTTTGGATCCATCCCCTGAATCACTGATAAGGCCCATAGTACTTCGCTGAGAGGTATAGACAGCGCTTTGGCTATCCGATCGTATTTCCTGCCCTCAAGGTCTCCCAGGTATTCCTTGATTATCTTCTCGACAGCCGTCCCCTCGAGGTTGTGGAATCTGGTCTGTATGAGAAGACACTCCTTCATGTCTCTGGCAGCTACTCCCATGGGATCAAAACTCTGGATGAGCTGAAGTGTTGCAAGTACCTTATCAAGTCCATATCCTGTAATACGGGATGTCTCTTCGACGGGAACCTCCAAGTAACCATCCTCATCCAGATTTCCAATAATGTGAGTCCCGATCTCCTTCTGTTCGTCGTCAAGATTGCTCAAGCTCAGCTGCCACATCAGGTGCGACGGAAGACTTGTCCCTGTCGCCATAATATTTTCCATTTGTGGAAGCTCTTTATCTTCATAAGGCGTCGTACCCCATTCCGTATTGTATTCGGAGATGTAGCTTTCCCAGTCTACGTCATCCCTCGCGCGCTCCTCAACCCTCACCTCATGAACCTCGGTGAGTTCCTGCCTCGGGTCGCCTTTCTCTTCCTCGGCGGTGATGTCAATATCATCAGTTTCGCCCATCCCCAGATCTTCCAAGACTGGGTTTAATTCCATCTCCTGAGAGATGTTTTCTATCAGCTCAAGCTTGGATAGCTGCAATAGTTTGATGGCCTGCTGCAGCTGGGGAGTCATGATGAGCTGCTGAGAGAGGCTCACCGTTTGTCTCAATTCTAAAGCCATGCCAAAAAGACCGTCACCCCTGGATGAAAAATCATAAGGTGAAATTCTCTCCTAGATAGACGCTCCTGACAATCTCGCTCTGAACAATCTTCTCCGGAGCACCCTGCTCTATTATCTTGCCCTCATTTATAATATAGGCAGTATCGCAAACACTTAAGGTCTCACGAACGTTGTGATCAGATATGATAATACCTAAGCCCTTAGCTTTCAACTGCTTAATAATCCCCTGGATATCATTTAATATAAGGGGATCGATTCCGGCAAACGGCTCATCCAGCAACATAAATCTTGGTTCCGCCACTAAGGCCCTCGTTATCTCTAACCTCCGTCGCTCTCCCCCTGAAAGTGATGACGCCTTCTGTTTGGCCAGATGGGCCATATTCAATTCAGCCAGCAGCCTCTCAAGCCTCGTTTTCCTCTCATGGACCGAAATATCCAAAGTCTCTAAGATAGCAAGCAGGTTTTCCTCGACAGTCAATTTACGAAATACAGAGGGCTCTTGGGCCAAATAATTGATTCCCTTCCTGGCCCTGAGATACATGGGGTCATTGGTAATATCCTGCCCATCCAGAAATACATTCCCCTTATTTGGACGAGCAAGGCCAACAACCATATAAAACGTTGTCGTCTTTCCGGCCCCATTGGGACCAAGGAGACCCACAATCTCTTCTCTCTTGAGCCCCAGACTGACGCAATCAACTACCCTCTTAGCATTATATATCTTGACCAGACCCTCTGCTTGGAGAATCTCTTCTGACACCACCACAGGCCCTATTTTTTCCCCTCTTTGGGAAAGATCACTGCCTTTACTTTCTTGTCTTTGGAACTCTCGACAATGCTCCGGCTCTCTTTCAAAAATATGGTAATTCGATCTCCTTCCACGAAGTCTTTGCCCTGTCTCACAACCGGTCTGCCCGTAAGGACCATCTTTTCCTCGCTCTGATAATAGACTGCCTTATCTCCACTGGCTTCACCCCCTTGAGCGCGCTTTATGTTTACCTGGCCAATAGCAACAATCTTGCTGATCTTTGTTTGAGGTTCCGCCTCCTTCTCTTGCCCGGGAGGGGTCTCGTAGTAGACAAGCATTTTCTGGCAGTCGAGGACAAAATCATCCTTTCTGGCGTTTACTTCACCCGTAAAGGTCACCACCTTTAGTTTATTATCCACTTCCAGGGTGTTTGACCTTATGGTTATTGGTTGGGGTTCAAGGGGCCTTTTCTTGGCCTTTTCAGGACCCTGTTTGAGATTCTCGGACCAGACCGTGCCGCCTAGTATTAACCCTGATAGGAGAAATACTGTCAGGAAGAGCACTTGAAATCCAGGTCTCCTCATAATGTCAAAGAGTCCCTTCTCACTGTGGTGATAACGTCCGACATTATCTTGAGGCTCTCCTTATCCAGATCCACAAAAAGGCCTCGGCCTTCAACCAGAAAGTAGGGGCCGAATATCTTGACCCGCTCATCCGTACGCAGATATCCGCTTTTTTCATTTATCAGGATATGTTGCGTCAAGACCCTGTATCCGTTGTCTGAAATCCCTTCTAAGTCTCCCCAGAGGTTTATGTCTCCCGAGTCTCTTGAGTATTCCCCTTTCTTCCCCTTTAGTCTGTAGCACGGCCTATTCTCTGACTCCACCCTCAATAGAAAGTCGGTGAAGGAAATTCTGCTTCTGTCCCCCGAAAACTTCACCTTTTTGGCGTCAAGGATCCATTTAATCTTTTTATCAGGATCGTTATGGGTATAATGAATATCCCTCAGCATGAGCCCTTCGCCGGATACAATGTCTCTCAAGAAAGGGACCTCCACGCCCAATCCGCCAGATGTAGTAAGGTAAAAGGCGACCAGTGCCAATATGAAACCCAATCCCACAAGGGGCCACTGTTTCTTGAGAAATCTCTTCATATACGTATTTTCATTATATCAGCGCCCTGCTTATCCTGTAAAGCCTATTTTCCTCGGAACTGTGCAACCAGATCCGACCATTTTCCCTTACATTTAAGAATCCACTCACATGCCTCCCTAACGGCCCCATACCCCCCTCTGTTTAACGTAATAAAGTCAGCAGATTCTCGAACCTCCGTGGCTCCATCGGCCACTGATATCCTGAGGCCAACCTCTCCAAACATGGATAGATCCGGCAGGTCATCACCCATGCAACAGGTCTCCTCTTTCCTAAGGCCTTTGGCATTAATCAATTGCTTACATAGGGCACCTTTTTCGCTTACCCCTTCGTAATATTCATTAATGCCTAATTCCTGGGTCCGGATGTCGATAGGTTCAGAACTTCTGCCGGTTATGAGGACTATGTCAACTCCGCTTGACATGAGCATCTTCAAACCAAGGCCGTCTTTGACGTCAAAGGACTTAATCTCCTCCCCTCGGCTATTAACGGTGATGCGACCATCGGTCATGGCACCATCAATATCCAGGAAAAATAGCCTGATCTTTGCCGCCCTTCCTTCAATACTGTCCATCTTCTTACCATCTCTTCTTTGAAACCCTCAAATTTGCCCCTGTCCCATTGGAGGCTCCTTGAGGTCAGGGACTGCTGGCAGAGATATGCGGTTTCTAAGTCCCTACAATCCAACAAAGGCTTAGACCCTTACTACCCTGTGCACATCTTTGAGTGTATTCAACAAGGATTTGAGTTCATGAAGTGGTAGGGAATTGGGGCCGTCGCAGAGTGCGGAATCTGGTTCCGGGTGGACTTCAACAAAGACTCCATCAGCCCCGGCCGCGACAGCCGCCTTGCAGAGGTGACCTACAAATTCCCTCTGGCCGCCAGAGCATGTGCCGCGTCCCCCGGGGAGCTGTACGCTGTGGGTGGCATCGAAAACCACTGGAAACCCGAATCCCTTAATTATGGGTATGGATCTCATGTCAACCACCAGGTTGTTGTATCCAAAGGAAGTCCCTCGCTCTGTCACCAAAAGGTCACGATTACCAGTGGAAATCACCTTTTCAATGGCCGGCTCCATCTCCCAGGGCGAGAGAAATTGGCCCTTTTTTATATTAATAGGGAGCCCACTCCTTGCTGCTGCCAGCAACAAATCCGTCTGGCGACACAGGAAGGCAGGGATCTGGATCGCATCGAGGACACCGGCTGCCTTTTCTACTTCCCCAACATGATGCACATCAGATAACATCGGTAACCCGGTTATATCCTTAACCTTTTGTATTATATCTAATCCTCTATCAATTCCTGGCCCCCTGAATGAATTCAAAGAGGTCCGATTGGCCTTGTCATAAGAGGTCTTGAAGATGATAGGAATACCGAGCTCCTCCGCAGCTTCCTTCAAAAAGACTGCAACTTTCAGGGTATTGGCCTCATCTTCGATCACACAGGGTCCGGCAATCAAAAAAAGGGGTCCACCCATACAGATTTCCCGTCTACCGACTTTGATGACATGGCTCATTTCAAAACCCCACTAGAAATAATTCCAACGCGGGCCCTTGGCCACCACCGAAATAGTGTCCGGTGAACAGTGGGCAAATTTCAGAGGCCCCTGTCTTCAAATTCCAAATCTCAAGCACCAAATTACAAACAATTTCCAAATCCCAAACACAAAACCCCACACACCACACCCTAATCACAACCCCCAGGGGCCACCTCCCCCTTTGCCGAGGGATCTCCAAGCCAGAACTTACGGGTGGAATTCCGTAATTTCATTTTATTGTTATAAGAGGGCTGGAGGAAAGTCAAGAGAAGTGGCCTTCAGGTCTGTCACAATTTACCGCCATTTTGAAAGAGCTAGGGTGATTCCTCAAAACTTTTTCTTGTCAGACGAGTGCATAAGATTTAAGATGCCGCCGCAAATGTACATATGGGAGGGAAAGAGATATGCCCCAAAAAACGACCAGCAAAACGATCAGCGATATCAACCGCAAGATCAAAGAAGGAAAAGTCGTAGTGGTAACGGCCGATGAGATGACCGACATCGTCAAGAAAAAGGGACCCAGAAAGGCCGCCAAAGAAGTGGATGTGGTGACTACCGGTACCTTTGCCCCGATGTGCTCATCCGGCGCCTTCATCAACTTCGGACACACGAAACCCGCAACTAAGGCCGCTCGTGTATGGTTGAACGAGGTGCCAGCCTATGCAGGTCTGGCCGCAGTTGACATCTATATCGGGGCCACCGAGCCCGCCGAGGATGATCCGCTGAACAGGGTCCACCCGGGACAGTTCAAGTACGGCGGGGGTCATGTGATCCATGATCTTGTTGCAGGAGAGAGGGTGACCTTACGCGCCACTGCATACGGGACAGACTGCTACCCCAACAAGGAGTTTAAGAAGAAGGTTAGCCTTGATGATCTTCCATATGCTGTGCTCTTAAACCCTCGAAATGCTTATCAGAATTATAATTGTGCCGTTAATCTGTCCAAAAAGACCATCTATACCTATATGGGCGTCATTAAACCGAATTTGGGAAACGCCAACTATTCCACCTCCGGCCAGTTGAGCCCTCTTTTTAACGATCCCTACTATCTGACTATAGGCCTCGGCACCAGGATATTTCTCGGCGGGGGCGTGGGTTACGTGATCGGAGCAGGAACGCAGCATAACCCCAATGTCAAGAGAAGCGAAAAGGGGATCCCATTGGGCCCAGCAGGCACACTTATGGTCAAGGGTGACCTGAAAAAGATGGCTCCCAAATGGGTAGCCGGGGTAAGTATGCTCGGCTACGGGTGTTCTATCGCCGTGGGTGTTGGCGTCCCGATCCCAATTCTCAACGAGGAAATGGCCCGTTTTACTGGCATCTCTGACGAAGAAATCTATACTCAGATTGTGGACTACGGAAACGATTATCCCAGGGGGAAACCCACCAGATTGGGTCTAGTGAGTTATGGCGAACTGAAAAGCGGTACGATCCGCTTCGACGGGGAGGATGTGCCCACGGTTCCCCTATCCTCCTACGTAAGGGCCCTTGAAATCGCCCGTATTCTAAAGGGCTGGATAGAAAAGGGGGGCTTCCTCCTCACCGAGCCGCAGGAAATGCTGCCTACTGCCAGTCCTTACCGGAAGGGTTGAAGCCTTCCTCCAGAACCTTGGCAAGCCAAAAAGGGTTTGAATGAGACCGTATGGGGAAAGGACTTACAGAAATAGGGTTTATGCCAAAGGCCTTGTCTCCTTTCGTGTGCTGGTCAAACAAACAGATCTGTGGGTCAGTGCGGGTAAGAACCTGGAAAAAGAGACAAGAGATGCAATCTTTGACGCTAGGAATCAGCTGGAAACGTACATTCATTCCCATCCGGGATTCGTGACTTCCCTCCTGCCCTTCGAAGAAGACTCCCTTGCTCCTTCACTAGTTAGAGAGATGATCGAGTCTACCAAAGTGGCTGGTGTCGGCCCGATGGCCTCTGTGGCAGGTGCTATAGCCCAGCACGTGGGGAAGGCCTTGCTCAAATTGACAGACCAGGTTATTGTAGAGAATGGTGGGGATATCTTCATGAAGGTTGGCAGGGATGCGACCGTGTCCATCTTTGCGGGGAATTCTCCACTGAGTGAAAAAATCGGCCTGTTGATACATGTTCAACAGATGCCCTTGGGAATCTGTTCTTCATCTGGCACCGTGGGTCATTCACTCAGTGCGGGAATCACAGACGTTGTCTGTATCCTTTCTTATTCTGCGGCACTGGCGGATGGGGCTGCGACGGCACTTGGTAATAGGGTAAAAAGAATAGCTGACCTGGAAAAGGTTGCCGAGTGGGCAGGCCTGATAGATGGGATTCTGGGAGGAGTTGTCATTGTAAAGGACAAAATGGCAGCCTGGGGTGATATCGAACTGGTCGGGCTTTAAAATTCGGTTAGGGCATTGCGGGTCACCGGCCGTGCAAGGATTTTGGTGTTAAAGGTCATAGAGCTTCTCATCAATCCGTGGTGGGCGATATTTCGGTACGCCAAATGATTTTTCTTTGAAACCGAAGGGGTCTTCCTCCTCAAGGATATCTCCCATTTCCTGCTCTATCTTTTCGGGATCTTCTCCCGCCTCCATTCTACCAAGGGCCTCCTCCATGCCGCGGCCCAGATTCAGACCGGTCATATCAGTCAATTTGCGCATCAGATTTGCGGCCTGTCTTGGGTCGTTTTCGTCTACATGCTCCACCTCCCTTGCAAGGAGATTCATTGCCTTCTCCATCTTGCTTTCGTCAAGGTCGGGGAGAGGGCCTTCTTCCTCCTTGTCTCGACCTCGGGGGGTGGCGAAGAGTGACACGCGACGCTCAAGTTCAATCTTCTGGCACTTGGGACATAAGGGTCTTTTTTCTGTATTCACCAACTTGGAAAAAAAGTTGAAGATCATATGACATTTGTGACAATAAAATTCATAGATCGGCATTGCCTCTACCTCATGGGGTCTCAAATTCTGCCAGGCTATTTTTGCGCAAGCCTTTGGAGCCTGACTGAAAACCTCGAACTATGAGTACCAAAAAAACCGGTAAGAGTCAAATGATTTAGGAGGCCAGCAAGATTAGACCTTGTCTTTTTTTTGAGGCTGGTATACTCTTAAATAATTTAAGTTTTTATACAATTCAGCGTAGGGTTTTCCGTCCGGGGCCTGGATCGTAGATGACTTATAATTGGGCCCATGGCGTGAACAGCTGCTGACCATGATGTGATTATGAAGATCGGAGTCCTTTCAGATACGCACCTAAAGCGGGTAACCCATGAGCTCAGGGAAATCTACAACAATCACCTTTCTGATAAAGAGGTTATTTTACATGCAGGCGACATCGTTTCACCTGAAGTAATTGACTTTTTGAGCAGAAAGGCCTTTCATGGCGTTCACGGAAACATGGATCCCTCTGAGGTAAAGGAACTGCTTCCCAGGAAGAAGATCGTGGAATTAGGGCAATACCGGTTGGGCCTGATCCACGGATGGGGATCTTCTGCCGGTCTTGAGGACCGTATCTGGTCCGAGTTTCGTGACGTGGATGTGATCGTATACGGCCATTCACATTATGAGGCCAACAGGATACGGGAGGGAGTGCTCCTATTCAACCCTGGTACTGCAACGGGGTATTCTCCTTCATCTAGACATACAATAGGGATTTTAGAGCTTTCCAATACAATCCAAGGGAAAATCGTGACTTTGTGAGGGCCAGTATGAAGGTACTCTGGGCACCATGGAGAATGGAATATATACTTTCAAACCAGCAAGGAGACGGTTGCATCTTCTGCCCTGGCCGGGACAGGGGCCGAGATGAGGCAAGGCTTATCTTGTACACTGGATCTCTTAGCGTGGTTGTAATGAATCGTTTTCCGTATATCAACGGACACCTTTTGGTCGCACCCATGCGCCATGCCTCAGACCTAGAATCCCTCTCACAAGAAGAGCTGTTCGCCCTCATGGACATGGTTCGCAAGGCAGTTGAGGTCCTAAAAAAGGTTATGAACCCGGAAGGATTTAACGTGGGATTGAACCTTGGCAAGGTCGCCGGAGCCGGGATGGAGGAGCACCTGCATTTCCACATCGTACCACGATGGAAGGGGGATACCAACTTCATGGCCGTGTTTGGCGAAGTCAGAGTAATTCCCGAGCACATTCAAGAAACCTATCGCAGGCTCTTGCCCTATTTTAGAGAAATCAAACACGTTCCTGGAGGTGAGTAATGAAAAATGTAAAGGTGATACTTGTGATACTGTTCCTGTTGCTGGTTGTGATCCTGGCCGTTCAGAATTTTGATGCACTGGCAACCACTGTTACTTTTAGGTTCAGCCTGGGATTTGTCAATTATCAATCCTCCCAAGTGCCCCTATCCCTTATAGCCATCATTACCTTTCTTGTCGGTGTGCTCGCCTCAGGATTGTATGGGATCACTGAGCGTCTCCGTCTTAAGAGACAGATCAAGGGTCTTATGAGGGACGTAGGAGAAAAGGATAAGGAGCTTAACTCCCTAAGGAATTTGCCTGTAACCACGGAGGACATGAGCTCTGAGTAATCCCCCGAAAGATAAAAATCCCCCTTGATTTAGTGAGGCTCCACCTCAAACCGTCGAGACCTAGCGATGCTATATGCCCCATCCCAGATGATAGATAAAAAGGCAAAGGATTTCTTGTTTCACACAGTATCCAGAAACCAGTATCCGGCATCTCGCTATATTTTGCTCCCTAAGGGGCTTCCAAAAACCATGGCCCAGTCCTGAATATAAGGATAGGAGTCATAAACGTGCAGTCCATATGGCAATGGTTCGTTGAACAGGGTAACCAGCATACGTTCTTGGTAGCCATCATGGCCCTTGCAGCGGGCCTCATTATCGGTTGGGGGATACGCCGCACCAGGGACTTAACGGTCAAAAAGACGATGTCTAATAAGGGTGACAAGTCCTTCTTTAAAGGAATCCAGTATATTCTTTCCAATGATCATGACCAGGCGATCGAAGAATTCACCAAGTCGGTCCAGGTCAACTCTGATACCATAGAGACCTATGTGGCACTTGGCAACCTGTACCGCTCAAAGGGTGATATTGATAGGGCGATCCGTATTCGCCAGAATATCATTTTACGGCCAAACATCGACCAACAGATTGCCCTTCAGGCCCTTTTCGATCTGGGCCTGGATTATCGCAAGGGGGGGTTCCTGAACAGGGCCCTGAGCACATTTCAGAAGGTGGTCAACAAGGACCCAGCCAATGTAAAGGCCTTGGAAGAGATCGAAAGGATTTACGAGGAATTAAAGGACTGGGAAAATGCCTTTAGCACACGACAGAAGATCTCACGTTTAACGAAAGGGGGTCACAATCATATCCTGGCCCACCATCTGGTGGAGATAGGAAAACTCTACCAGCAGAATGGAGAGCTGAGCAGGGCAATTTCCTCTTTTAACAAGGCCATATCAACACACGATGAGTGTGTGGACGCCTATCTTCACATGGGAGACCTCTATTTCTCAAACCAGGAGTACAAGAAGGCCATATCAACATGGAAAAAGGTCGTTGAAAAGGTACCCCAATTTACTTTCCTTGCCTACCGACGCCTCGAAGGGGCCTACTCAAGGATGGACAACCTGAAACCGGTCGAGGATTTCTTGAAGGAATGTTCAGAGTTGAACTCCGATGCCTTCACTCATTTGGCGCTGGCCCGGTACCTCTATAATGAAAATGACATCCAGGGTGCGTTAAGGGAGATCTCCTACGCCCTGGAACTGGCCCCTACCTTCTGGGAGGCCAGGAGGTTTAGAGGGGAAATATTGCTGGCCCACGGAAAAGAGGAAGAGGCTTTGGCTGCCTATGGAGAGCTTATTCAGCACCTGAGCATGCCCTACCTCAGATTCCAATGCAAACAGTGCGGGTTCTCGCCGAAGGAACTTCAATGGCAGTGTCCCCAGTGCAAGAACTGGGATACAATAGACCTGATCAACTCCGCAGGGACTTTGATTGAGGCCCGTTGAATTTCCATT
>CAYVMN010000105.1:0-16012 GCA_964452575.1 uncultured Desulfobacteraceae bacterium
CTGCAAGGCATAATGGCGGCGCATTTGCCGCAGACATGGGTCGTCTCCGGCAGATCAGAGAAGTAAGTTAAGGAACGCCGGTTATCGTTCAGCCGGGCCCAACAAAGCCGACGATCAAAATCATCTTCCTTCAGGGCCTTAACAGGGCAAGCCTCTATGCACCTTCCGCATTCCTTTCCGGCCTTGAGCAGGCAGGCCTCCTTGGTTTCTATCAGAGGATGATTTCCTAGTTCAGCCTCTGTCACGAGACTTCCTAACCTACCCGTGCACCCTGCTGGCGTGATTAACATGCGGTGAACACCGAATCGACCCAAGCCTGCCAAATAACCAAGGTGCTTGTGGGACCAGCGAGCCATGAGTGCGACTTCATTAAAATTATGTGTAGCTGGTGTGAGACCTGATTTGAAGCCCTGCTCGGCCAAAAGGTCACCCAAGGCCTTGGTCAACCGGCCAATGAGATCGTTGGTCTGGACATAGGCTAAACCCCAGTTTCGGCAAGGCCTTGTACCCCCTTTGTTCTCCTTGATCAATTCTTTCTTGAAGGGGATATAGAAGACAACCACCGACCTGGCATTAGGCAGGAGATCTCTCGGATAGAGGTGCTCATGATATGCAATATCAGGAAGTTGATCAAATCGCTGATCAATTGAGGCGGTTACCAAAAGAGGCCGCTGCCACCACCCGTGACTGCCCAACCGTCCTGGCTCAGCCTCAACGGAGAGTTCCGTAACCTCCCGCAATTTCTCAATGGTGATGTCTTTTCCCACGAGATGGCTCTGTTCTTTTCGCTCCTATGATACTACTGCCGATCTTACTGTATTGCTGCAAATGTGCGAATAGCGTACGTAAGATAATAAGGAATATTCCTGGGCGCCCTCTTGAATGATGACCCTGAAAGGGTCTTTGAAAGAATAGTCTTCACCGCAACGCCAAGAACGCAGAAGTTACTCTTTGATTTATTTCCCTTTGGTCCCGATGAAAAACTCGGGGCTTTCAGCACGCAGGAAAACAAATAACAAAAAGCCGAACCCGATACAAGCATCTTATTAAGGTTTGCGTGTTGTCTGCCTGCTATTGCCCTGGCCACCACCATGTTGTTGTTTTTTTTGCCGTCCCTGCCCGTTAGATTCGGAAGACCATTTAAACGGGGCCAGCAGAAAAGAGAATATACTTGCATTTAATCCGGATTAAACCCATTTGACTTTCCCGTCTGACCTCAATAGGATCAGGCTATGGAAAAGGGCGTTTCAATAAGGATTGGCACATCGGGATGGACCTATCAGCACTGGCAAAGGATTTTTTATCCTGTCAACTGGCCCAAATCAAGATGGCTGGAGTACTATATCAGGCATTTCGACACCGTTGAACTCAATGCCTCTTTCTATAGGCTCCCCAATCGCACGACATTCGAAAACTGGAAGGCAAGGACCTCTGACAATTTCCTGTGGAGTGTAAAAGGCAGCAAATTCATCACCCACACCAAAAGGCTTGAAAGTCCTGCCGAACCCCTGGATCGTCTTTATGGTGTCACTGCCGGCCTTGGAGAAAAACTGGGGGTCATACTCTTCCAATTGCCTCCGAGTCTTGCCTTTGATGAAAAGGTATTCACGGATTTTTGTAAATCATTGGAACCACAGGTTCGCCACGCCCTTGAGATTCGCCATCCATCCTGGATCAATAGTCAGGTGTTTGGCATATCGAGTGAATTTAACATAGCGCTCTGTATGGCTGACACAGCCTCGCGATATCCCTCCTTTGAGGCAATTACCGCTGATTTTGTCTATATTCGGCTTCACGGCTCGCGAAGGCTCTATGCCTCTGAATATTCGGAAGAGGAGCTACGGACCTGGGCTGAAAAGGTCGATATCTGGAATAGGGACGCGTTCATCTATTTCGACAATGATTTTGAAGGCCATGCGGTTAACAATGCCAAGAGGCTAAAGGAGATACTGGGGGTCGATTAAGAGATGTTCAATCCCGAATATCCTTTTCCGTGAAGGTGTTGGAGGCCTCTCTTATTACGCAAGCAAGGAGTCCGGCTTTGGACCCTGGGAGGGTTATATGTCAAAGTGCCACCCCCTGTCTCGACCTGAGGCGCCATCTTGTGCTTGAGGGGGAAATGGGATCCAGGGAATTGAAGCCAACGGCTTTCTATGCCCACGTGTGATGGGCAGGCGGGGTATAGAAGTCTGAGTTCATAGGATAATGGGGCAAGAAAGATGGGTCAGAGAAGATGCGTTTTGTCGTACAGGAGCATCATGCACGCCAGCTCCACTATGATTTCCGATTGGAGATGGCAGGGGTCTTGAAGTCTTGGACCCTGCCCAGAGGCCCCTCTTTGAATCCAGCCGACAAGAGACTTGCCGTCATGGTGGACGACCATCCTTTGGAATACCTTGATTTCGAGGGAATCATACCGGAGGGTCGTTACGGTGCAGGCGCCGTGGTCGTCTGGGACATGGGTGAGTACGGTCTCCTTGAGGGAGACGATCCTGCGATGGCCCTTGAAAAGGGTAAGATAGTCCTGGAGCTTCGTGGTAAGATCCTGACAGGAGGTTTTTATCTGGTTAAGATGAAGGGCCGGGGCCATAAGAACTGGCTCCTGATGAAAAAAAGGGATGAACACAGTCAATCCGAGTGGACCATTAAGCGGGCGTTGACAAGGCAGAAAGAAAAAAGCCTCAGGGAAAAGGATCCCCCCTGTGTGGTGCATTGAGATCCCTCAATCAGCATGCGTTAAGGTTCTTTGGCCTGGAATCGAACCAGCGGCCCACGAATTAGGTAAATGGAAAGGATTAAGTTGTGGCCGCATTCAACACAGATTTTCGCACTTTCAGGATTCTTATGCTGGCATCTTGGGCATTTCATGATTGATGCCGTCCAGAGTTATAGAAAGATCGATTAAAGAATTGCCTATAGCATATTTTGAAACCGTCAATGAACGGGATGATCCGGATCCTTTCCTAAAGGATTCCTGACCTTCATAAGGATAAGGCCTAGGAGAACAAATAGAAGTGTGGTGAAACTCAGGCCGACAAAAACCCAGGGCAGTCCAAAGGTCTGGGCTATAAATCCCGAAAAACTGGCGGCCGCGGAGCCGATGCCGAATGAGGCGAAAAAGAAGATACCGAATGCAGTGCCCCTCATCTTTACCGTCGTGTGGCGGGCCAGAAGGCTGTTGCCCATAGGCTGGAGAGAAAAGTTAAAGAAGAAGAAGCACAGGGCCATTATCAGAAGGATTGTATCCTTAGCGAAGGCCATCGAGAGAATAAAGGGAAAACCCATGCCCGCCATTACCACGATATTTCGCTTGAGGTTAGATCTGTCGGCCAGGACCCCTCCCGTGTACTGGCCAAAAACCCCCATAAAAAGCGCTAGACCCGAGAGCATGCCTCCGATAGCCACACTATCCCAGGAGAAGATCTTGAACGATGTATAGCTGGCCATATAGGTCGGAAGAAAAGTGGTAACTCCGTGGAAACTGAAGCTCTGGAACATGTTCAGCAAATAGATAAGGATTAAAGGGAGCGAGCAATAAACCCAGAAGCCGCGGTCGACCTGCGTTGAAAAGGATTGAGAAGTTGCGGGTGAGTGATTCGCTTGTTTGTGTGCCTTCTCCATGGACATGTCCACAAAAAGCACACATATAGATAGGGCAATACCTGGGAACATGAAATATAGATAAGAATAACGCCATCCCCAGTAAGAACCGATAAGGCCGGCGATAAATGGAGCCGTAGCCAGGCCGATATTGCCGGTAGCCCCGTGAATGCCGAGGCCTTTGCCGAACTCTTCTACCTTGGCTGTAATCAATGAATTGGCGAGGGGATGATACAAACTACCTAAGGCCCCTAAAAGGGCTAACCCGATTGTAAAGAGCACCAAATTAGGGGAAATTGCAACCAGGAAACAGGCCACGCTGGAACCCAAAAAACAAACCAGGTACAGTTTCTTGGGGCCAAACCGGTTGTAAATCATTCCGCTGGGAAGGGCTCCCAATCCATAGGAAAAGGTCATGATATTGCTGATAATCCCCAGACTAAGAAAGCCTATGGCAAAATCTCGCTTCAGGAGAAGAAGCACGGCCGGAAAAATAAGCAGGTACGCATGAGTGAGAGCATGGGAACAACCCATGAGGCCAATGATCATTTTCTCGCTACGTGTCATTCCCTTAACCCCTTCCGGATCATATCGGACAAATCAACCACGAGCTCTGACATCTGTTAAAGGCCTTAATAGGCCATCATCGCTAACGAGAAATATTTAAATGCCTGTTACCATTGGAGGCCTTCGGCCGCAAGCAAATTCGAATATTGAAATTTTAAGACCGAACCAATTTCGAAATAAACAAAACTGGACAATTCGTAAAAACCTATTACCAGCCACTTCTTGTCATTCCCGCTGGACCTGTCCCTGTGAAGGCGGGGAGTGGGTATGACGAAAACAGGTGATTTTTGATTTCTTGCGAGTTTGTCAAACCTCATGGGTCTTAGAAAATTTTACATGAACACTGGGCATGCCCTATGCTATAGTATTTTTTGTCAGGACAACAATGGGATGGGGATGAAGGTAAAGTTTTGAACTTGTTGATGAAGGCGAAAAAGTCATGAAGCGCGTAAGCCTCACCCCCTGTTAAATCCCGATGGGTTTTCTGAGGGCGTGAATGAGATAAGTCTAAGATGATATGAAGTTGAGACAAGTACAAGGAGGAAAAGTGGAGGACAGAGGACAGCGCCGCCAGGCGAAGCCTGGGGCGTTCGAATAGAATGCAGAGGAAGGTGGCCAAAAACATTACGGCGTTTCGGATCAAGACATGTTCGAGACCCCCAAGAACAGGAACGTCCTCTAGTTCCCCTGCCCGTTCTTGAGGAGTTCTATCACGTCATCAAGAACTGAACCGGCCCTCTCCTCCAGGTCTGCCTCGCTCAGGTTAGCGATGGGATGAGGTATTGAGAGAAACCGGTATTCAGGGACACCCCAGTCCGACGCCATAAGCCTCCCCGTTTCGACGAAGAGATCAGTGACGATAGAAATGGCGGGAATACCCGCTTTTTCGAGGAGGATTCCGTCGAGCACACTGCCCGAGCTGCAAGAGCCTCAGTCGCCGATTCCGGCGATGACGAAATCCGCCTTCTTCTTGAAATCCGCAATTGCCTCATCCGTAACGTGGTCACTGGCCGATTTCTTCCGGTTTAGCAAGACCATCTGCATGCCGAACCGGTCCTCAAGCCTGTTGGCAATCTTGAGCAAGAGCACGTCGGAGTTGTGTTTGGTGTTGTCAATAAGCCCCAGACTGAGCCCATTTAGCTCTTTTGGGCGTGGTACATATGAAATGGGTTCCCTGACGGGAGAAATGGTGGGGTCAAAGAGCTCCATAGACATGTTCCTCCTCTTTAGAATCTTGGGATTGCCCCTTTAAACCTAAAATTTTCAGCTCCTCTATCTAAGCAGGACTAATCAGAGTTGTGACCGAGCGGGTCATGCTGCTGGAACCCCATCCTGGCAGGCACGCAGAAAAGGCACCCGCCCTGGCCCCGGCGCTCAGGACCATGATATCTCCAGGTTTACTGACCACATGGCGTTTCTTTGCTCCGTCTCCCTCCAGTATCGGACCCGGCATCCGGCCCGCCCTCTTAATTTCGGCCAGAGATCGGGAGGCGTAACTGAAGAGGCACTCCTTCACCTGGGACTTGCTCCAATTACTTTGGCGGAAGATCTCCTGATGCTCCCCTGCAAAGACAACAAAAAACTCCTGCTGCCCGATGATATTCATTGATCCCAGATTGGCCATTGCATCGGCCATGGTGATGCAGAGTTCTTCGGGGTCTTTCGAAAGCTGGTTATAAATCTGGTGCGTCCCTTCTGTGGCAAACACCGTGGCCGTGCTCTCTTCCTGCCGAAAACCCTTTTCAACGTGGTACGGCTCCCACGGGCTATTTTCCTCGTCTTCCCCGAAGCAGAGCGAGTATTTGCCTGGGTTGCCGAGCGTCGAGCGGTCCAGTTTGCCAGGACGTGTATTAATGGCGTTCATCATCAAGAGCCTTACGGCACGGCCGATTGTTGCGTTCGGCCGGAAGCCTGGCCCGAAGGCGTTGTCCCTGCTATTAATCCCTATGCGCTTAATGATCGGACCGTTGACGATGATAGCAACCGCTGCTCCCCCTGTGCTGGTGGCCGGTCCGTGATACCCGAAGTTCGGATGGCAAATCCCCCTTACGGCGGCAACTACCACAGGCATATACTCGGGAAGGCATCCAGCCAAGGCCGCATTGACGGCAACCTTGTCGGCCGTGATACGGACATTTCGCATGGGGATTTCTCCCGCCACCTCGTCTGCCTTCAGTCCGCCGGCAGACAGCATGGCATTTACGGAATCAGCCCTTGGCGGCACCACAGGCAGCCCATCTGTCCATCCTTTTCTAAAATAAAGCTCGATCAGTCCTGTTATATCCTTCGGGCTTGACGCCTTTTCAATACCATCTGTCATAACATTTCTTCACCCATAAGGATTAGGCCTATCTTGATATCCATTCTTCTCTACCACTTCCTTAAAGCTTTTTAGTTTGTTCCGCAGATTTTATCAAGCCTGTTGTTGAGCCCTTTTTAAACAAACCCGTTGAGAGAGAAGAAGGGAGACAAGGAAATTTTTGGGCTTGAACAAAAAAGGCTTGACGCAGACAAGAATATATTCAAAATATATTTAGAATATCTTTCCGGACAGCCCTCGATCTCCCGGTTGGAGATCTTCTTACGGTTTTAAGAAACCGAATAATTCTATTAGGGAATAGAGCATGACATCAAGAAAAAGGGGAAATCTGAGGCTTAAGGCCTACAACACGATCAAACAGGAAATCGTGACCCTGAAACTCGCCCCCGGTTCCTATCTCGAAAAGGAAAAGCTCCAGAAACGCTTGAATGTCGGTTTGACTCCCGTGAGAGAAGCCCTGTTCCAGCTTGAGGCGGAAGACCTGGTTATTGCTGTCTCCAACAAGGGTTTTTATGTAAAGAACCTGGATTTCCACTCCATAAAAGATCTCCTCGAAAATCGCATGTTTCTAGAGAGATACGTTGCCTTTCTTGCAGTGAGTCGCATCACCGAAAAGGAGATTGACGAACTGGAGGAGATAGCCTCTGAGATGAGGGAATTGGCTGAGGACAACGGAGAGTATGAACTTGTCATGAAGGATATGGAATTTCACTCTCTATTGGTCAAGAGTACAAGGAACAGCCAGCTGGAAAAGATCATGTCGCCTATTTACAATGAATGCCTGAGGATATGGTTTATTTCGCACTATGAAGAACTCGATGAATCAGTCGAAATGCACTTCAATCTGGTGAAAGTCCTGAGGAAAAGGGACTGGGGCCCCGTTGAAAAGGCGATTATCGAACATAATATGGTATTTCAAAAAAGGGTGTCACACTACTTTGAACGCCTCTTTTCCACAGGGTATTCGGGCCAAAAGGACTTCAGCCCTATGCTCTCGGTCAAGAAGGAAAAACCGTTGTGATTCGTCATTGACGGCGACATGCGGTGCTTATGTCCAGAATTAAAGACCACAACCTGGGTGATCTGCGAATTCTCATGGCTGGGGTGCCATGTCTCAGCAACCGAGGATATTTTGGATATTGCACGGTGGTCCTGTTTCGCTTGAGCGGAGAGTGGGCCATCTTCGATACCGGCCACTACAGCGACCGCCGTATCCTGCTGGACGCTTTGACCAAGGCAGGAGTTAGCGTGGAGGAGATAAGGCACGCGGTTTTATCCCACCTCCATTTTGATCATGTCCTTAATCTGCCCCTTTTTACGAATGCCGCGATTTATATTTCCCGAGCGGAGATGGAGTATGCCGATCAGGTCCTGGCCGGCAGGATGGAAGATCACAGTATACCAGATTTTTGGCCTTCACTCCTGGAAAACCGCCAGGTTCGGGTCGTTGACGAGCTACTGGACCTCTCCTCCAGGGTGAGTCTCGTGCACCTGCCGGGCCACACGCCCGGGTGCCTGGCTATGTTCTATGAGGGCACCTCAAGTGTTGCAGTATGCGGGGATGTTATTAAAAATGCCTGGGAGGCCGTGAGAGGAGAATCGACAATGGCTTTGGGGGGACGGGCCGCTGCCAGAAATAGTATAGAAACGGTTCTCAAAAGGGCCGCCGTCATTATTCCAGGCCACGACCGCCCCTTCATAAAAAAAGAGGAAGGCCTGGAGTTCTTGACACCTTTCGTTTGGGAGGTAAGGGCCAACATCTATCCCGAAAAAGAGGACAGATCGGTCTTGAGATTGAATTTTTTGGCGGGCAAGGCCCGTTTTGAGACCCGGCAAGGAAGGTAGGAAACCCATAACATCAAGATAAGGAGGCAATTATGAAGAAGATCTTTTTTTACACAATGATCCTTTGCGCGGTGTTGGCGTTTACCCTAACTGCTTATGCAGCACCCAAGTATGTCTTGAAGTTTGCCAACCCCGTCCCCAAGGACCATTCCTGGGGGCGGGCGGCCGAGGTATTCAAAAAGATGGTTGATGAGGCGAGCGCGGGCCAGGTGGAGGTGCAGGTCTTTCACGCGGGCGCCTTGGGCAAGATCCGCGAGACCCTGGAAATGGCCAAGGCCGGGACGGTCGACTTCGTCCTCTCCGGAACAGGGCACGTGACCGGCTACGTCCCTGAGTTGGGCATAACGGTTCTGCCCTATCTGTGGAAAGACACGGAGACAATGTTTCAGGCCCTTGACGGCCCCATTGGCCAATACCTGGGCGAAAGACTCGCGGCCCAGGGCTTGGTGATCGTCGGCTGGTGGGATAACGGTTTCAGACATGTCTCAAATAACTCCAGGCCGATCATGAAGGTGGAAGATATGAAAGGCCTCAAGATCCGCTGCCTGCCTACAAAGGTCCACGTGGCCTTCTTTAAGGCCCTGGGCGCTTCCCCCACACCTATGGGTTGGACCGAGCTCTATCAGGCCCTCCAGCAGGGCGTCGTTGATGCCCAGGAAAACCCCCCGGCCATGGTCTATCTTGGCAAACTCCACGAGGTCCAAAAATACTATTCCCTGACTAGCCATGTGAACGAACCGGGTAACGTGCTGATGAGTAAGGTCACTATGGATAAGTTGCCCAAGGATCTTCAACTGGCCGTCAAGGTCGCTGCCCAGAAGGCATCGATTTGGCAACGTGCGGCCAATGCAAAGGATAACGAGGCGGTCATGAAAAAACTCGTGGACGCCGGAATGAAGATTAACGAGGTCCCCCCAGAGACCATCGCAGAGTTCAGGAAGATCGCCCAGGGTATCTATCCTCAGGTGGTTAAAGGCTTTGGCCCCATGGGCAAGGAACTCGTGGATCTGGTGGTCTTTTTTAACAGATAAGGGTCAGCTTGGGGCGCGGGCCTTTCCTCTGGTTATCCAGGAGAGGCCCATAACCCTTCAGAGTTAGAATAGCGCGGGGATAGGGGTGTTTTTCCGTTTGCTGTCTCGACTGGTGGAGGTCCTGATAGTATTGAGCGCGGGCATAATCGTGACCGTTGTAACCATCGAGGTCTTCCTGCGCTACGTTATGGGGCGTTCCCTGATCTTCACTGATGAGCTGTGCCGCTACCTGATGGTCTGGCTGGTCTTTCTGGGAGGCGCCATAGCTGTTCGCGACGGAGCGCACATAAGGATCAATGTACTGGTGAAACGCCTGGATCCCCGGATGCGCCGATTCGTACAGGTGGCTGCGCTTCTGCTGACTACAACCTTCCTGGTGATTGTAACGGTCGAAGGAATCAAGATCCTGCCCCGGCAGCTCTATCAGATGTGCATTACTATGGATATCAGCATGTTCTATTTTTATCTGGCCATCCCGGTGGGATCGGTGTTGATGATCATTTTCCTGCTACCCCAGATAAGAGATGAAATTGCAGGGAAGTCTCGGGAGGGTGAGTCAGAGGAAGAAAGGCGGGATTGATTGTGTTGACCCTGAGTGTCGTATTCGTCGTCACAATTCTCCTCGGCGTTCCAGTTGCCTTTTGCCTTGGCCTAGCAGGTGTTGCCTTTATTATTGTTACCGAACAGCTACCTTTTAATATCCTTCCTACCTTGATATTTGGCGGTATTGACTCATTTCCCCTGATGGCCATTCCTTTCTTCATCATGGCCGGGGATTTGATGAGCCGGGGCGGCATCCTGCCCAGGTTAGTGGATCTGGCCGACAGCATTGTCGGACATCTGAAAGGCGGACTGGCATATGTCAACATCCTGGCAAGCATGTTTTTTGCCGGTGTGACGGGCGTTGCCGTTGCGGATACGGCCGCGATTGGGTCAATGTTGGTGCCCAGCATGATAAGGCAGGGCTATACCAGGAGTTTTTCCGCCGTTGTGACCGCAGCCTCGTCTATCATGGGACCGATCATCCCGCCCAGTGTGGCGATGCTGATCTACGCCTATGTCTATGGTGGCGGGATCTCGGTAGCCAGGCTCTTCCTCCTTGGTGCGGTGCCGGGTTGCATCATCGGTTTTGGAATGATGGGGCTTGTCTATACCATGTCTTTTAGGCATGAGTTCCCCGTTAGTACCGCGGGATTCAGTCTTAGGAACCTGGTAAGAAGTACGGCGGCGGCGGTACCGGGTCTGATGGTCCCGATCATTATCCTGGGGGGGATAATTGGTGGGGTCTTCACTCCGACCGAAGCCGGTGCAGTGGCCGTGACCTACGCCATTATTGTCGGTCTCTTCCTGACCCGCAAGTTGAAACCCAGAGATATTGCGGCCTGCTTTGTCGCAAGCTGCAGGACCAGCGCAGTGGTATTCCTGCTGCTGGCGACGGCCAAGGTGATCTCCTGGATACTGACCACCTATCAGGTCCCCCAGATGGTTGCCGAATCCTTTTTACACTATACCTCCTCTCCTCATGTATTTCTGGTGATGGTCATTTTTTCCCTTCTGCTCCTGGGATTCGTGTTGGAGGCGGTGGCCACCATGATCATGTTGATCCCTGTCTTTGGACCGGTCGCCCAGGCCTTTGGGGTGGAGCCTCACCTCTTTGGGTTGCTGGTGGTCATGACCGTCCAGGTGGCCCTGATCACGCCCCCGGTGGCGCTTGGACTTTTTATCGTCTGCCCCATTGCCGAATGCTCTATCGAGGAGGTCACCGGGGGCATCTGGCCCTTCCTATTCCTGGTCCTCGGGGTAATCCTTCTTGTGGCATTCTGGCCTGGGGTGACGACCTGGTTTCCACGACTTTTCGGTTATTGACATTGACTTATAATGAAAGGAGAGATCAAGTATGCTGCCAAGACAACAGTCCTATGATGTACCGTACGGGTATCGTGCTAAGATCGGTCTTATTGTAGTCGGTCCCAACCTTAATCCGACCCCGGAGATCTGCCGGATGATCCCTGACTATGTGCAGGTTCGTGAAACGCGAATTCACATGGACCCGGTAGTCAACGTCGAGGAATGTTCCAAGTTGAGCGAGCCCCTCGGCAATGCGGCAAGACTATTGGCCGAGGGCCTCTCCTCGCCTGTCCTGGGCAATCGCTCGGCCATCGCCTTTGCCTGTACCGCAGGATCGCTAGTGGGCGGCCCGGGCTGGGACAAGAAAGAGATCGAGATGATGGAGACTTCAACTGCCGGATTTGCATGCAAGAGAGCAATTCCGGCCATGGAGGCCCAAAGCTCCGGCATTCCTTGCACCACTACAGCCACAGCGGCAGAAGAGGCCATGCGCTTTATGAGTTTCAAGAAAATTGTCATCTCCGGGCCGTACATTGATGAGATCAACGAAAGGTTCCGGGTCTTCTATGAAGATTCCGGGTTTGAGGTGCTCAAGGTGACCGGACTGGGGCTTGAAGACCTATATGAGATGGGGGCGACCAAGCCCTCTCAGGCCTACCAGGCTGCCATGGAAGCTGTGGTTCCAGAGGCCGATGGGATCTTCATTACCTGCACCAACTTCAGGTGCAGCGATGTGATTGAGCAGATCGAGCACGATTCGGGTAAGCCGGTCGTGACATCCAATCAGGCTACCGCCTGGCATCTCATGAAACTTCTAGGGATTAGCGACGTGATCGAGGGCTATGGCCAACTCCTGCGTAGGGTACCGAGGACCTAGGCTTATCCCTGTGGTTGGTGAAATCTTGCTTGATTCGCCCTTAAACCCCAGATCAGGAGGCATGAGATTATATGAAACGCCTGGCGGTTCTGCACACTGCCCTCTTCCTGGCAGACATGTTTAAGAAGCTCCTGGCCGAACGTTTTCCGGACCTTGAGAGCTTCCATGTGGTGGATGAAAGCCTCCTGCAGGACCTGCTTCGTCACAAAGGTGTAACCCCGAACATCGTTCGTCGAGTCTCCAGCCATGCCTGTCTGGCGAGGGACGCCGGCGCCGGGCTGATTCTGTTCACCTGTACCTCCACATCTCCTGCAGTGGACACGGCCCGTGCCGTTGTTGATATCCCGATACTGAAGATCGATGACCCCCTAGCTGAAAAGGCCGTAATGGAGGGAAGGAGGATCGGGGTGATCTGCACAGCAAGCAGTACCCTGGGCCCCAGCGAAAGGATCATCAGGGAGCACGCGGCCAGACATGGCAAAGAGGTCGAGGTGACCATGGAGCTGGATGCGGCCGCCTTTGAGGCTATCATGGCTGGCGACAAGGCCGAGCACGATAGGAGGGTGAAGGCGGCGGCGGGCAGGCTGAGCGAGAGGAGTGACGTCGTGGTTTTGGCCCAGGCCTCCATGGCACATCTGGAGCCCGAACTGAACAGGATCCTTTCCACCCCGGTCCTGGCCAGTCCGCGGCTTTGCGTGGATGCCCTGGCAAGGCTCCTTGAGGAATGATCGTCCAGGGCGAAGGGGGAAAATCTCAAACAAGTGCAAACGTACGTTCCAAGACCGGTTGACGATAAAGCTCGAAGGGGATAGGTCTTTTCATCTTTGGACCCTTCCTGAGGCCTCCCCGCCGGCAAGTTTTTCTACCTCCTCGCGGCCGATGATGGGGAGATCCCCCGGGATGGAGTGCTTAAGACACGAGGCTGCTACAGCGAAGTCGAGCGCCTCCTCATCACTTCCAAAGGTGTTAATCCCATAAATAAGGCCGGCTGCAAAGGTATCCCCTGTGCCGACCCGGTCGATAATATCTCGAATATCGTATCTTCTTGAGACGAGAAATTCCTTGCGGTTGTTAAGGACCGCCGACCAGCCGTTGTGGTCGGCAGAGAAACTCTCGCGCATGGTGATGGCTAACCGCTTCAGGTTCGAAAAGCTCTTCAGCACCGCCCCGGTGAGTTCCCTGTACTTGTCTACATCAAGCTTACCGGATTCCACATCCACCTCTATCTGTATCCCAAGGGATTTCTGACAGTCCTCCTCGTTACCGAGGGCAATATCGACGTATCTTACCAGATCTGTCATAACATCCGGTGCTGTCTTTCCATACTTCCAGAGCTTCTTACGAAAGTTGAGATCACAGGAGACTGTGAGGCCCTTTTCCTTAGCCTTTCTCACTGCCTCAAGGGATAGTTCGGCAGCCGATTGGGAAATGGCAGGGGTGATTCCTGTTATATGAAACCATGAGGCACCCTCGAACACCTTATCCCAGTCGATATCTCCAGGAGATGCCTCCGAAATGGCCGAATAGGATCTGTCGTAGATGACCGTTGAAGGCATCTGGTTTGCCCCTGGCTCCAGAAAATAGATTCCCAGCCTCTTTCCACCTCTGAGAATAAAAGAGGTGTCGATTCCGTGTCTCCTGAGTTCCCCTACACAGGCGGCGCCGATCGCATTTTCCGGGATTACTGACACAAAAGAGACATCCAGGCCCAAGCGGGCAAGGCCTACGGCCACATTTGCCTCTCCCCCGCCGAATGTAGCCTCCAGAATAGGGCTCTGAAGGAGCCTCTCAGATCCAGGGGCCTTGAGGCGCAACATAATCTCCCCGAACGTAACGAACCTCTTCATCTCTTCCTCCAGATGTCGTTAAATGGTTGAATAGTTAAGCCGTTAAATTGGTTAAATGGTCGACTCGTTAATTGGTTGAAACGGATGACAGGGATAGGGGATTTGGCTATCCCACAAGGAGGAACTTTATGATGATCTTATTTGATGGATGATTCTCTGGCAGGCATGATAATAGATCCCCACATCCACTGAATAGCAGAGATACTTGACCCCGAGATCTCTCCACCTGATAGCATTTTCAATTGTTTCAACAAATGTCCCTACGGCAATCTCTTTCATCACGCATTTATCAATAATCCTGGTCATCTGTTCAGCCACAAGAGGATCATCTATCCTTCCCGTGATACCCAGTGACTGCGATAGGTCATAGGGTCCAACAAAGATGATGTCAATTCCCTCGACCCCTATGATCTCATCCACATTCTCCAATGCCTCTGTACCCTCTATTCCCAGTACAATGACCGCTTCATTGGCCTCCTTGAAGTACTCAAACCGGTCCTTGGATGAATAATCCGCTGCCCTCACATAACGGCAGACGCCTCTCATCCCCTCAGGGGCGAATCGTGCCCTTTCGATGACCTCCCTTGCCGATTCTGAAGTGACTATCCGGGGCACGTGGATTCCGCCGGCGCCCACGTCCAGCACCTCTCCGATAATGGATGGGCTGTCTTCCTTTACCCGCACTATGGGCAAGGTATGTGCCAGATAGGCCGCCCGGATGAGATCCTGGGCCGTCTGTACGCTATTTGGCCCGTGTTCCAGGTCTATGATCACGAAATCCATTCCGGCATGGCCCATGATTTCTATGAAACCTGGATCAGATGTCTTAGAAAACGGCCCTATGACGTAGCTGTCTCTCAGTTTCTTCTTAAACTCTCTGATACTTTGGGTCATCATAGTTTTTTGTCCTTATTCAAAGGGCTTAAGGCACAAGGCGCAAGGCCATAGGAAGAATATCAGTCTCTCATTTCGGAGACCCTTTTTTTCGCCGCCTGGGCATTCGCCTTTATTGCATCCCATTTCTGGGCCGATATCATCCCCTTGCTGGCTATCCAGGTGCCCCCGACAGCCAGTACAGACTTGTCTTCGAGGTAATCCCTGAGATTATCCATATTAATTCCACCTGTGGGGATGAACTTGACCCCAAGATGAGAGAACGGCGCTGAAACTGCCTTCAGCATCTTTAGCCCGCCACTGGCCTCAGAAGGGAAGAATTTCAGGAACCTGATTCTCAGGGATAGGGCCATATCTATCTCTGATGGCGTCATAACCCCTGGAAAAAAAGGAAATCCGATTTCCCTGGCCTTTTTCACGATTTCAGGGTTCAGGCCAGGGGCCACTCCAAATGCCGCCCCACATTCCTTTGCCTGAATTAGGTTATCGATGGACAATATGGTACCGGCCCCCAGCAACAGTTGAGGTCTCTCTTCCTTCAGCTTCTTGATCACTTCCCCTGCGGCCTTTGTGCGAAAGGTGATCTCAACGGCCGGAAGCCCTCCATCGATAAGTGCGTCTGCCAGCGGCAATGCCAGGGCCGGGGATTCAATGGCGATTACAGGAATAACTCCAAGACGTTCGATCTTTTCTATCAGTGTCTTATCTTCCATTTGGTTCACCTGTTACCCGTTGTCTTGCGATAACCGTAATCCTATTCGTTGCAAAGGTCCCGAGAATGCAGAGGGGAATTCTTGTTACCTTAGCATAGGTCAAATCACACGCAAAATTGGTGGTTTGAAGAGTGAAATACCGGTTTCAACTACCTTGAATTGTTATTAGGGAATCACCCGATTGTCAAGATATTGTGACTTATATACATCTTTAATCATCCTTTACAAGGCGTTTTTGTCACATAACCGCATCGGATTCTTGCCATCCCTCCTCATTGTGGGAGGGAAGGAGCTTTCTGGTACAGGAAAAAGGAATTATGCTTTATGGTTTTGACATTCCTGCCAAGGAGCCTTCTTTACCATTATCTGACCATGCAGGGCTAAGGGATCATTTTACACAGGGGTCTGCGATAAGGTATTATCTCAATAAATAGGGGTAAGGGTCAATAAGCGCGAAGGATAAGTGCACG
>CAYVMN010000106.1:0-15866 GCA_964452575.1 uncultured Desulfobacteraceae bacterium
GCATGTTCACTATAGCATCCTTCAGCTTCTCAAGCATCATACGCTCCTTTTCACACCGCATGCGGCCCTATGGCTGGAAAAAGGACACTTCACAAAGAGAAAAGTCCCGGCACGGTCATCCGCGACCAGCCGGCCTTCTCTTGAGAAGGCGCCCGCACCAGCGAATGTCGTCGGCTCGTGGGCCCTTCCTCTCCAATGCTTACCTGGACTAATTGGCGGCGCCTGCGAGCCTCCATTTTCCACCCTGAATGACTACCGGCACGTAACAGCCATAGGGGAGCCCGTTGTGATTGTCAGAAGAATAGTTGAAAATGCCGTTCTGGCCTACTACGTCCCTCAACTGTTCTATGTTGTCCCTGAGCTGAGCCCGTATCTTTTTTAAATCTTCATTCTTTGAGGGATCGAGTCCGGGGTCCACCTTTTCCAGGGCCATTTTCGTCAAGATGAGGGCGTCCCAGGCGTGTCCGCTATAAAGACTGAACATGCCGTACTTGTTCGTATACCTGTTGTACAGCTCCATCGCAATCTTTTTCTGGGGATCGTCCTGAGGTAAATCATTGGCCACCAGGGCCTTGAGAGACGTGCTCACAACGCCCTCTCCATACTGGCCCGCCAACTTGATGAACTCGGGGCCCACAACAGCGTACTCACTGTTTATAGGGCAGGTGAGGCCCAGGTCTCTGGCGCTCTTGAGAACCATTGCCGTGTCGCCCATGTAGCCGCAGATGATCAACCCGTCCGCTCCTGAGTTCTTGATGTGGGTAATTTGGGGACTCACATCCGTGGTGCCCGGCGCGTACTTTTCGATGATAGCGGGCTTCATACCTTTTTCCTTCATCACCTCTTCAAAGGTCTCTTTGCCCGTCTGCCCGTAGGCCGTGTCTATGTAGATGTACGCAATCTTTTTCGCCCCTTTCTTGACTAGGTCGTCCACCAGAATCGGCGTGCAGGCGTCCAACTGTCTGGGAACTACGTTAAATACCCACTTCTTGGTAGGCTTCCAGATCTTCTCGCTTGCGGCATTGGCAAAGAGCACGGTCTCCCCGGCCGAAGCGGTCTCCACGCTGGCCAGGGTTGAGCCGCTGGTGGTATAGCCCAAACAGGCGATCACCCCGTCTACCTCGATGAGCTTTTTGGTGTTTAGAACCGCCTTGGCTGGCTTGCTTTCATTGTCAAGGATTATGAGCTCGATCTCGCGGCCGTTTACCCCTCCGGCCTTGTTTATATCCTCGGCCTTCATCTTGTAAACCCGCTCCTCCGGAATCCCCAGCCCGGCAGCCCGGCCGGTGAGGTCCAGGGCCACTCCGATCTTGTAAGGCGCCGCCGCTGCGTAGGACAAAGGGGGCCACAGGAGAAGACCTGCTGCCAGGAACGCTGCTATTGTGATGACTGATTTTCTCATGCCTTTTCCTCCTTCTACCCTGATTATGATTCTACAAAGATCAACCAAATTCTCGTTTTGTGACCTGATTGCAGCTATCACCTCCTTCCTTGTCTCCTGCCATGGGAATCGATCACCCGCCCAGATAGGCAGACTGGATGGTCTCGCTCCCGGCGATTTCTTCAGCGGTATTGGAAACCACTATCGCGCCCCTTTCCAGAACGTACACGTAGTCTGCGATCCTTACGGCGGCCCTCGCGTTCTGTTCAACCAGCAGAATGGACACGCCCAGCTCCCGGCTGATGACTTTGAGCATTTTCATCATCTCTTTGACTAGAAGCGGCGAAAGCCCCAGAGAAGGTTCATCCAGCGCCATAAGCCTTGGGTTGGACATGAGGGCCCGACCCAGTGTCAACATCTGCTGTTCCCCTCCTGAAAGGGTCTGGCACTGCTGCTTACGCCTGGCCTTCAGGACGGGGAAAAGACCGAAGATCAAGTCTCTCCTCTGTGAGAGCATCCAATCCCTCTCTGCCTTTTTCAGGGAGTACGTCCCCAACAGGAGGTTGTCCGAAACACTCATGGTCCCGAAAAGCTGCCTTCCCTCGGGAACGCTGGCAATGCCTTTGCGGATGATTTGGCTCGGCCTCAAATTGGTTATGCATTCATTTTGAAATGTCACATCTCCTTGCCGCACTTTCAAGAGGCCTGTTAGGGCCTTGAGTAGAGTTGTCTTTCCTGCACCATTGCTCCCAAGCACTGCCGCAATCTCATTTCTCATGACCAGAAGGCAAAGCGAATCCAAGGCCTGGGCATCTCCATAAAATGCCGAAACATCTTGAAAGATCAGGAGAGATCCGGATGTCTCCCTTTTAAGAGGCCTGTCTTTCAATTCTCTGAGTGCACTCATCAGGGATCTTCTTCTCCGAGATACGCCTCTATAACTTTGGGATCTCCCCGCACATCCTCCGGCGGGCCATCTGCGATCTTGCGGCCATAGTCCAGAACAATGACCCGGTCGGATATGGACATGACAAAAGGCATGTTATGTTCCACAATCATTACCATGATCCCCTTTTCAACCAGCTTCCTGATCAGCTGCTCCAGCCTCCTGATCTCGTGGGTGGCCAGACCCCCGGCAGGCTCGTCCAGCATGGCGAGCCTGGGTTCAGTGCCTAGGGATCGAGCAATACCCAGCATCTTTCGCTCCCCAAGGGGCAGGCTGTTTACCTTTGCTCCAGCCCTTTGCTCCAGGCCTACCATCTGTAGATTCTCCATTGCCTGCTCGCGGATTCGTATTTCTTCCCTCCTGGCCCACGGCATGCGCAAACCCGAGGAGAACAGGCCTGCTTTGCCCCTGAGGTGGCAGCCAACCATGATGTTTTCGAGCACGCTCATGTTTGTGAACAGCTCCTCCAGCTGAAAGGTCCGGCTGATGCCCAGGCTTGCCACTGTATGGGCTGAAAAGCCCGTGATAACCCGCCCCAGAAAAAATACTTCGCCTGTATCCGGGGGAAATGTTCCAGCAGTTGCGTTTATCAACGTGGTCTTACCGGCACCGTTGGGTCCGATTACGGAGACCACCCCTTCTCTGGTGAGGGAGAAGTCCACCCCGGTCAATGCCCGGATCCCGCCAAAGTTCTTCCCCAGGCCCCTGACCTCAAAGACGGCTGGATCAAGCCCTTCTTGCCGCATCTCTTCCATACAGTTTCCGTGCGTAGCCCGAGAGTTGGTCCATCCAGCCCGTGAGCCCCTCTGGCATGAAGATGAGTACCACGATGATGAGAATGCCAAAGAAAATGGCATCTACCTCGCTGGTCATGACCGGAAACAGTTTCCCCAGGTAGCCGTGAATCAACTCGGTGAGCCACAGGACCACAAAGGCTCCTAACAGAGCGCCCCTCAGGCTACGGATGCCTCCAATGATGATCATCATCAGGAGCTCCACTAGCAGGGGAAAACCAAAAGAATCGGGCACTACAAAGAGGAGGTAGTAGCAGAATATGCTCCCCGAAAGGCTTGCCATGACCGCAGTGAGCACGAAGATCTGGAGCCTGTAGCGGGTCACATTTACCCCCATGCTTCTACTTGCCAACTCGCTGTCGTGGAACGACCTCATGGCCCGCCCTACCCTGGAGTCCACCAGGTTACTGCAAAACCAGTAGCATGACAGGCACAGGCCCCATGATAGGAAGTAGAAGTGAAAATCGGTCCGAAATATAAATTTACCTACGCAAAGTCCAGGGATGCCCAAAAGGCCTTCAGGCCCGCCGGTAAGGCTGGTAAGTTGGGCCGCGGCCACCTGGGCAATTATGATAATGGCGAAAGTGGCGCAAGCCAGATAAAAGCCGGACAGTCTGAGCACAGGGGCGCCCACCAGAAATGCGATAACGCCCACCCCGATTGCGGCGGCGATGATGGCCGCTATAGGGGGCAGCAGGTCCCTGGCGGAAAGTATGGCTGAGATATAGGCCCCCAGACCGAACCACGTTGGGTGGGCCAATGAGAAGAGCCCGGCCTGGCCCATAAGGAGACCCATGCCCACGGCCAGGACGCCATAGATGGCTACCAGAATCATGACGCTTATGACATAGTTGCTCCGCACGAGGACCGGGAGAAGCAGAATCGCAGCTACGAACACCAACCAGGAGACATTGATGTGGAACCTGCCCAAACTCATGAGTAGACTCTTTTTTTCCCGGGGGAGATTTCGATGGTCTGGAAGATGAGAAACAGCACCATGATGGCCAGGGCCAGAGCGTCCTTCCAGCCCGTGGAGACAAACCCGGCCACAAAGGCCTCAACCAGGCCCAGGGCAAGGCCGGCCAAAACCGTTCCGCCTATGCTCCAGCCCCCCACGATGGCCACCACCAGACCTTTCAGGGCTGCCATCAACCCGATATTGTATCCCGTAAATGCAATAGGAGCGATGACGATTCCTGCCAGAGCACCCAACGCCCCTGCAAGCCCGAAGCAGAAGAGCCTGAACCTACCGACCTCCACCCCAATGAGGCTTGCCCCTAACTGGTTGATGGAAGACGCTCTCAGGGCCTTCCCGATGAGGGTCTGGTTCAGAAACAGGAGGAGCGCCACCGTGACGACGACCAGGACCCCGCTCACGACAATGGCCTGGGGGATGAGACTTGCTCCAAGGACCACTATGGGCTTTGTGTCAATGAAGGAGCTGATGGCCCTGGTCTCCGAACCGCAGGTAAGAAGGATGACCCCTTTTATGACCGAAGCAGAGGCGATGGTGATAAGCATGTACGTCATCTCGGTCGGATGCCTTACCGGGCGTATCACCAACCTCTCCAGGAGGACCGCCACAACGATTGTGCCGATCACGGCCAAAACAGCGGCCACGGCAAGGTTCAATCCGGACTCCACAAAGACCCAGGTTAACATACCGCCCAGCATAACGAACTCGCCCGTGGCAAAGTTGAGGACCCCGCTTATCAGGAACACGGTGGACCAACATATGCCTACGATCGCGTATATGCTCCCGCTAGTGATGCCGGATATGGCATATTGCAGAATCTCTGAAAAGAGCGTCATTGCAGGTCCCTTTACGCTGCTCTCACAACGAAAACCGTTCCGTTCATGGGACGTGGGACATAGCTGAAGTACATATCTTATAACATCCAATCATCAAATAGTGCGAAGCCTGCTTCTACGGGGTGGAATTCCTCTCAGAGGACCTCTTTGGGGATTCCACTGGGGCATGCATACCGTTTACCATGCTCGAATTCCTATTTCAACTATTGTCTTATGTACGGCAACCATTCCACCCCAGGAGAAGCTACCCTGCCTCTTGCGGCAAGAAAGACACATGGCTTTTTGGTGCTCTTGGAGCTTATGGGATTCTGTTGAGATTGGGAAACAAGATAGCAAGAGTTCACTTGATTTGCCAGAGTTGAGACCATCGCGGGTTTTTAAACTCGATGATAGGTTTGTACTTGTCAAGTTATGTTGTGGGTTTGGTAATGTTGTGAGCATTTACTTCCCTCCATATGATTCCCTCTATTCCCTTTGTAAGGGATCCGTTTAATTCATTTCATTCCATATCGTTTTGGGGTTCCAACCGGTTAGCTTCCGACAAGAACCAATCAGTGGCGTCTTGGTCAAAACCTTCATGTGACATTGCAAAACGGTAGGCCTTTCTGTAATGCTCGGCGGCCTTACTTTTTTCTCCACGGGCTTCATACACCATAGCCAATCGATCAAGGCCGTCAATCTGGTCAGGATATTCATTGAGAAGCCTCCGGGAAACGGCTTCTGCTTCATCCAATTTGTTCTGCCTTATGAGGTCCACGACGCTGTTTGACAGTTGATCGAGCTCTGTGAACACAGGGATGAACCTCTGCTTTTTGACGGGAGAGGGTCGTTTCTCTTGTGCTGATAGACAGCATTTCTTATATTTTTTTCCACTGCCGCAGGGACATGGTGCATTTCGACTTATTTTTGCCATAATCCAATGCTCTCATAATTTTCTGTCAGAGACAACGGCTTTATCATGCAGCTGAGATTTCCCACGGATTTATCCGCCAGAGAATACGTTCGCAAAGAGGCCTGGAGAGAGGCAAGACTTGAGATCTGCCCTCTCCACCCGGAAGGGCGGTGTAGGTTTCGTAAAAACGGCACCTACAGAAGAAAGTACCCGGAGGGAACCAAAATCCCCCGGTGGTACTGTTTCGTAGGACACTAGACGTTCAGTTTTCTTCCGGATTGTTTGTCTGCACGTTTACCCGGAACGCTAAAACAAGTTGAAAGCGTCATAGAAGAAGTCGAAAAATCACCCTCTCAAGAAGATGCTGTTCAAAGGATTCGCCTGGATATTTTTCTCCCTGGGGCTCTTCGATGGGTTAGACGCAGGATTCTTCCCATACGATCGGCCTTAACGATGCTGATCGGGTTGATGCCTCCCATGTTTTCGACCTGTGACCCTACCTTGTCATCCTTTCGTTGTGCACTCGGCGTTACACACGTTCTTCCTGAGCTTCGTGAGCTTGCTGGACCATTTCTTCAGATCCTACCGCCTCCTTTAGGCTTTGGTCTCCTGCCGGGATCCCAAAAAAGGAAAATTTTTCATCTTCAACACAAAACGGGGACTGACCCGCCCTATTAGTAGGTCGTAGATTGGCTCCTAGGGGAGGAATCAGCATGAAAGATACGGGAGGGCGGTCCGTTAAAGTTGGTTTCAGGATGATGGATGGATTGGTACACCTTCCTGTCTGTCCCACATCAGATGTGAGACAAAAAGGAGTCGATCATGATCAAAAAGAAAGTCCTGGAACTCGATCGTATTAGGCGTATTCAAGGGGGCTTCAGCTTTATCCCCCATCGGTTTCTCACCGATGGGTTTTTGGCATCTTTGAGCCAGACAGAAATCCTTCTTTACCTCTTTCTTGTCCTGGCCTCAGACCGAAACGGACTTTCCTTTTATTCCTACGATGCCATATGCACATTGTTACAAATCACCGTAGACGATTATGTCGAAGCCAGAGATGCCTTGATCCGCAAAGATCTGATTGCATTTGACGGCACCCTCTTTCAGTTGCTCGATTTACCTGATAAGCCCATTTTAGAAAACGCCGGGAATCCACAACGTTATAAACAATTGAAGATAAAGGAACTTGCCGATCAATCCATTGGGAGGATTTGAAGTGAGCAATGAAGATATCACGCGATTGACTAAGAGTGTTGTAGATTACCTCGGTTGGCTTAGTGCTACGGGAAACTCAGCAAGTCTCAGGGAACAGTATGATCATATCCTTATTGAGTTTCTTGTTTTCGCACTCCGGAAAAAAATTCCATGGAAAAACATATTTTCGTTGGACACGCTCAGAATGTTCGGAAAACATTCTAAGCGCCTTGCCGATGCAATTCATATACTGACAGGCTTTTCGGATTATCTCTATGAGGAAGGCATCATCACTGAGCCGCTTGAGGTCCCACACGACCGATTCCTCTTGCCTGACATTTACGAAAAATACCTCCTCTATTTACAGCACGGAAAAGGCGTTTCCAAAGGCCTTGTCATATCATCCAGAAGGGTCTTGGCTTCTCTAAATGAGTATCTTGATAAGCACAACATTGACCTGACAAGTCTTGAGATCCGGCACATCGATGGGTTCATGGCCGAGTTTACTAAGCCGTTTTGTAATGTCACCCGCGGCATTTATCGAAACCAAATCCGGAGTTTTCTGAAGTACATCCACAATGAGAAAGTGATCAAAAAGGATATCGCCCATCTCCTGGTGGGACCCCGTAAATTCGGTGAGCCAAGGCCACCCAGATTTTTACGACCTGAGGAGGTAAAAAAGCTTTTTGGCAGCATCACACTGGATACGCCTGTAAAGATCCGCACCTATGCCATGCTGCTCCTGTCTTACTCCTTGGGGCTGCGGCCCATTGAGATCAAGCGGATCACCCTTGATGATGTCTCCTTTCAGAGAGCAGAGATCACCATTACCCTGGGAAAAACGAAAAATCCGTCTATTATGCCCCTGCCCGAAAAAACCCTGAAGGCGATCGCCGCTTATGTCTACAAGGTCAGACCCCAGAGCCAGCATAGAGACCTGTTTCTGACTGTTTATAAGCCATACAGACCCGTTTCCACCACTCTGGTGAGCGAACACATTTCGAGGATAATTAGAGCGGCAGGCCTCTCTGCATCAGCCTACTGGGTGCGGCACACCTACGCCCAGAGTTTGCTTTGCACGGGCCACTCCATATACGACATCAAAGAGATGATGGGCCATGAAAGCATCCGATCCACCCAACGATATCTTCATGTCAACATAGAGCATATGCGAAAGGTCTTATTCGATGAAATCCTTTGAAAGTGTTATGGCCCCCCATATCGAGGCCTATCTGGTTTATCGAAAATCCCTGGGCTATCTTTCCACGCTAGCCAGATACCATCTTCATGTTTTTGATCGCTATCTGGTAGAACACGACGCAGGCTGGGACGACTTTCATCCGGCCTTTTTCCTTGAAATGAGGAGTCGGATCCCTCTGGAATCCTGGTCTGTCAACAGCATTTTTTCCTCAGTTCGGGCTTTGTTCAGTTTTCTCGTTCGTCGGGGGGAGTTGACGCACAATCCACTGAAGGATGTTCCGCGTCTCAAGGAAAACACCATCGTGCCCTTTGTGTTTTCTCCTGAACAGGTTGATCAGTTGCTGAATGTGATCAGCCGCAGAATCCGAAAAAACGAAAACTACTTTTTGATAGACCTGGCCACTTATTTAGTCATTCTGTTGATGGCCCGCTGCGGCATGAGAATCTCAGAACCTGTTAAGCTGTTGCGGCACCATTACCGACGGGATGATGCCACCATTTTTATCGAAAAGACCAAATTCGGTAAGGACAGACTTATCCCGGTTCAAAAAGACGTCGCCACACAGATTGAAAACTATCTTGCTGTCCGTGAAACACTCAATCCCCATGATGACAACCCCTATCTTTTGGCAGGTAGAAAACAAAAGCATCTTTGCGATACGACACTTGGATACGTGTTTGCTCATGCAGTCAAGGAAATCGGCCTGCATCAACCACGGAAGGTCGTGGGCAATGTCAACTTCAATCCGCCCACGCCTCATTCGCTGCGGCATTCTTTTGCCGTCAATACACTGAAAAGCGTCTGGGAAAGGGGACAATCCGCACAGAATGCATTGCCTGTCCTGGCCGCCTATATGGGTCATAAAGACTATAAATGTACCAGTGTTTACCTACGGGTAGCGGACGCTATCAGTCGTAAGGAGCTGGTTGATTTTTCTCTCTGGCAGAAGACTAACGTATGAAGCTCTCTCCCTTGATCCATCAGTTCTTCGATCAATACCTGCCTCATATCCGAAGGGTCAGTCACCACACTGTTAAGGGATATCGGGATGCCTTCCGGATTTTTCTTCCTTTTGCGGCATCGTTTTACAAGATCAAGGTCAATTCCCTCCGGATAGAACATATCTCAAGAGAACTCATTATCGCGTTCCTTGAGGATCTGCACAATGGAAGAAATAATCTTGTCAAAACACGCAATCACCGGCTTGCGGCCCTCAAATCATTTGCCAAAATGATCCGTTTTATGTATCCGGAACAGCAAGAGGTGGCCAATACCATCCAAAGAATTCCCCAGAAGCGTTCTCAGAAGGCCCTTATCGGGTTTCTGTATCAGGATGAGATACTCCAGATCTTTCAGGCCGTTGATCTGAAGCGAAAAGAAGGATTCAGGGATTATACTCTGCTCCATCTCCTCTATGATTGCGGCGCAAGGGCCAGTGAAATCACAACGCTCAATCTGGATTACTTTGATCCCAAGAAAAAAACCTTGGCCATTCTGGGAAAGGGAGACCGGTTCAGGCTCATAAAGCTTGAGACAAAGACCTGTCAACTGCTGCAGCTCTATATCCGTAAATATCGCATCTCTCCACAAACCCTATACCGGGACCGGCTATTTATCAATCAGCGGGGAGAAGAGCTCACCCGACATGGCATTTATCGTATCTGCAGAAAATATCTGGAAAAGGTCCTCCCTCCAAAGCGCCTCCAGTATATCAATCCCGTCCATAGCTTTCGTCATAGCAAGGCAGTGGACATGTTGTACAACGGCCATCCCATCACCGACATCAAGAACCATCTGGGCCATGACAGCATTCAGTCCACCACCATTTACCTTCATCTGGACCTGGATCGAAGGCGCCACACCCAAAGGCGCTTTATCAGACATATGCAATCGGTCCTGTCGGACGATGCAAAGATAGATGAATTACTCCAGTGGGAAAACGAGGGAGACCTGATGGCCTGGTTGGATAGCTTATAGCAGGGGCAGATAACCAACAACCCTCAACGGGGGACTATGGAAAGAGTCAAAATATTATGTTGTGGGATGGGCAGACAGCCACGCCCAAAAACAGGTTAACATGTTGCTTTTCTTTAACATTTTCCGTTTCCCATGGCAAAGCTAAAACTTTCTATTTTTTCAGCGGCTTATGACAACTCGCAACATAAGTCAAGATACCTCAGTTCTCGCAAGTTCTGAGATATTGTATATATGAGAAATTGATTTTGGCCTAGGTTGTTGTTCGACCCGTGGTATGAGACGTCTTCTGTCAGAGGACTTTAGCCTATTGACCCCGGGTGTACCAGCTCCCGCCAGCACCGTTCCAGCTGGCCCCCTCCCCCCAGACTACATGATTCATGCCTGACGAATCCACGTCTATTTCCAAATAATCACCATATGGAAAGGCGTATCCTTCAGGGTACTTGTAGGGTGCTCCGGAGCCAAGACCTGAGATGCGCACCTCCGTGCTCCATGTCACTCCGCCGTCGGTGGAGCGACGGTACCAAGTATTCCACCGGTTTGTGCTGCCGTTTCGGTCATCCTGCCATACCAGCCGGAAGTCTCCCGGAACGGAGCTGGTCGCCAAGGCCGGAAAGGCATTGTTGACAGTATCCAACCCATTGGATACCTCAAGGCGTGAACTCCAGGTGACTCCATCAATAGACGTCCTAACATAAAGCTTTTGGGGCGACCCAGGTATATTCCCGGTATTATAGGCGATCATTAGCAGTCCCGTGCTGTCGATCGCCAAGACCGCTGAGGGTCCGAAAAAACCGAATTTGCAGCCCTCCGCCCACTGGCAGTCCGGCACCTCTGCGGAAGCATCCACGCGTATCGTCTCCCAGGTGGCTCCGCCATCGCTTGACTTCAGGATATTTATGTGCGAGTCCCCGGTGTAGTCCTGACTGTAATCGGTGGCAGCGAAGTAGACTTCTCCGGTAAGGGAAACAGTCCCGCCGGTGTGAAACCAGTACCGGTTATCGTTGTTTGTCTTCACCGCCCTGGAGAAGCTCTCGCCGTTGTCGTGTGAGGCAGCCACATAGCTGTGACTAGCATTGAAGGCGATGTACACGTCCTGGCCGTCTTGTGATACGGCGAGAATGGGTTTGTCCGACCAGTTCGGCTTCTTCATTATTCCAGCGAGCGTGACCGGGTTCGACCAGGTGACACCATAATCTGCGGATTTGGTGAACTTGACTCCCGGGATGTAGCCATTGAGAAAAGCGCCGTAGATGACACCATTACCGTCGACTTCGATTTGAGGGTCATTCTGGGTCCTTCTGGTTTGAGCGAGAAACTGGTCCGGTTCCCATGTCGTACCGCCATCGAGAGATCGTCTAAATATGATTGAGGGATCAGAGCACCTCCTGCAGGCCTTGGGTCCGCCGTAGCGTGTGGTGAGTTGATAGACATGGTTTAAAGCTGAGTCCACTGCGATAGCAGGCTCCCAATCGTCATATCCGCTCCATACCCGCTCGGACTCAAAGCCTTGAGCCGTGAGGGAAGCAGACGGTCTAACAATCACTGCTATCTCATCCCCGGGGGGTGCAACGCCGCCACGATTCTTCGCCTTACCTTCGGCTCTCTGAGTCTCTTTGTACAACTGCCGGCTGCCAGCCTGACAACCGAAGCTTACAGTAAGAAATAGAAAGACAGCAATGCAGACATTGCAACATGTTTTCATTTTATCCCCTTGCTCGTATATACGCATCGGCGCACTGCCATACGGATGGGTTAACTAAAGCATACTTTCTCTTGCGTGAACAATGCCTCCCAATCCTCGAAATTAATCCATGGGTTGAGGTGCGTTCTTGAATTCGGTGACTTGTTGATCATTCAGCCATGCCTTTTGAGCTGACTTCTAAAAACTCCCTGGCGGGATATAGGTGAAGTACATAACTTATAACATTCAATCATGAAAAAAGGAATATGATTGCGACGTTACAAGAGCTTTGACCGATGACATGGTGAAGAGCCTGTGGGGTATCTATATATCATTTCCTTGCCTATCGAAGCGCAGCGTAGATCCCGCTCGCGGGGCCTCTCCTTTCGAAGATGCCAAGGACGGTCATTTTTAGAGGGGACAAGAATTGGGATGCTTTCTTCCTCCATTGCAAAGAGAAGGAACAATGGATGACTTAAAATTTCTTATGTTTGATGTGGTACAATCGAAATTGGTGAGGAATACGGACAGGCTCAGTACTCAAGCCACCGGTCGCCTACCGGCCGTGCCTGGTTCTCTTTCTCTACCACGGTATCTTGTTCTACTCTAGTATTCACCATATGGGTGCTTAGACACCTTGTGCCGATTAGCTTCGCCAGCGCGTAAGACTGTTCGATGGCCCCAATAGCCAAGGGATGGATCTTGTCGAATAGAGCGGTGACGATCTGCGCCATTGCTTCAGGGGTGTAAGTTGTCAAGTCACTAGGCTTAGCTGTTTCCCGGATGAATGCCATAGCATGCCTCATATCTTGCACGGATATGGGCTCAGACTCAGCAGGGCCCTCTCTGCGTGGTAAGAGTGGGTGGCTCCTGCTCGGATCAATCGGGCTCAACACTCCCATGTGTGTCATAACGATCTCATCGGCGCCCATTGCCGGCAGTGTGCCGGCGCTGTGTGCCCGGTAGGGTACGAGAACGGCAAACCGGTTACGGAACTCCCGCATGAGGGTAACAATTCACCAGGGAGCCTCAGTGTCACCGCCTCTTGTCAACCAATTGATGACAATTGGTCGTATAACGAAGGCACCATTGCTTCTGATATGCGCGCTAAGTCGGTCAGCCAATAGACGATAGCCCGATTGCCCCCACGAGCCTGTTCCAAGGCTCTTATGAGCTGGATCAGTTGTTGTTTATCCGAGTCGGCTGCTTGAGATTGAATAGCCGCTTGAGAAACGGGGTCGCCGTTAGGCTGTTGAATTGGTGACGTCATTCTGCCCTTATCCTTGGGAGTCTTCTTAGGCTTCTTCCCCATCCCTTTGCTTCTCTTCCTCTATAGCTTTCTGTAGATGCTGGGCGGGGGTCTCCATCATGCCACTCCGACCTTGATAGATCTCGGAGTAAGGGATGAACCGAGAAGTGGATTGGGTGCGGTAACTGCCCACAACGAATACAGAGCAGCCCGCACGCGCCTGGGCCTCTGTCAGAGTTGTTGGGATGCTGCTTAATGTGCCCATGCTCTTTACCTCCTCGCGCGTTGGTAATATAGCTCGAAACATTCCTGGTGTCATACGGAACATGTTCCGCTCACTAGAATACCATGCCCACAATTATATTTAACTTACTAATATCCAGGTGTCAATACTGCAATCGGCTGATAGAGTCTCCCCTCGCCTTTATCCCCAACTGCTTGAGAATGGTTGTTTGAAGAAGTCCTGAAGGCTGTCCCACATCGCCACTTTGTCTTTAGCATCCCCAAAATCCTCCACCGATATTTCCTCTATGATTGGAGCTTTCTCTCGGATCTGAGTCGTTCGGGGTGGGAATCATTGAACGTCTTTTTCCAGGCGGCTGTGTCCGAAGAGGGTGCCTATCTGCGTGTACCATACAGGCGGGCAGTACCCAGCGCAATATCGAAGTACACAATTTTATATTGTTCCTGTCAACAAGAACCCTGAACATAACAAAATATAGCAACGGCATTAAGTAACTGTACATAGCTGCCGTATTTTGTCAGGCTTTATCTTTTTTTGTTTGCGGCGTATTGCACTATGAATTGCTTCAACATCCTGGAAATAATGATTAGTGGTTACCTCATATCGTATCAATTTCCATATGCGCTCTTGCGGATTCTGCTCTGGGTGATAAGCTGGCAGATACTCCAGATCGATATTCTTAAGCTCAGCCAGCGCCTCTTTGACTTGATCGCCTTTATGCCACTTGGCGCCATCCGCGTAAAGAAAAATTTTGTAATCACGCAGTCGGGCATGCAATCGAGTTGGCCAGGTCGGCCCGGCCGAGGATCGTCTTCAAGAGCCTTCAAACCTTGGGCATTGGCCTTCTTAATCCATCCGATAACCGCTGGCCGAGACAAATTAAACAGCTTTGCCACCGCCGTTGATTTCCATCCGGATAACACCAACAACAAGGCAGCGATCCGAATCCCTATCCATGCGCCTTTAATAAGCTCGGCTTCTTGCAGCAAAGCTTCCCTTGTAACCTCATGGTGTGCTATTTGTAGTGGTTTCATAAAAACATCAATACCACATGTGGCATAATTATGTCAGGCTATTTTTTGCCGTTGCTATACTTAAATAACTAATACAACTACCTGATGTTATGTCCTTTCTGGTAAGCTCGTTCCCAAATATGTTGATTTATTCCGGCTGAAACCATCTATCCCCTACTGTATGGCCTTCCCGGAGCCGAAATTAAAAAACTCTCTCCATCTGTTCAGACTAACGGGGCTTTTAGCAACCGTATACCATTTTTGATCCTTTTTTCCCTCAAGGGGTTGAAAGAAGTAAATTGATTCTGTAGTATCACCTATTATTTATTTTTTACACAGAGATTTTCAAAAGTAAACAATTTTAGTATTGGTCAGCAGGCAGTAGCGAAGGGGAATCACACCTGTTGAAGGCCATAATATCCATTCATGGTTATCTTTTTTGTAATTTTCCACGCCCTCCTAATCATTTAACCTCTCGGATCTTTATTCAGTATTCTTATTTCCATTCGAATTTTTCCTATTTACCCTCGACACTTTGGGCAATAGCCGGGGATGATAGTGGGTGGAATCAACAAGAGACAAAGATTTTGAGAACCGTCTTGGGTGATGGCACTGGAGCGTAGTGGAGGGGGACATAGGTGCAGAGAACAATAATCACAAATGCTATGAGCTTAATCTAAGCAACGCACTGAGCGCAACGAATCTTCTGAACTTACGTCTCCCTCCGCAATCCCCTTGTCCTTGACCTGTTTAGTGATCAAGCCAACCAGGTATTCGCTGACTTTTCCCATGCGATAGTACAACCACATTCAATGAGATTTCCTACGCTTAGAAGGGCTTTTCTCTCGTCTTGAAGCATCCAGAATGGTCAATCCAACCATTTTGTCTCCCCGATACCTGAGGATAACCCCGTCTTCCAGCATCTCTGAATCCGTGGCCTTCTGGGGTCGCTGAAAACTGATATAAAGGACATCTGCATCCTTGTCATAGTCTACCCAGAATTTGGCAGCAGGAAAATTCAAAATATGAGGCATAGCCTTGAACACCCTTTCAATATTCTCTCTGGTCAACATTTCTTTTCCCATAGTACAACCTCTTTCTCGATTCGGACTTTACTTGTCAAAAAAGCCGTGATCACAAACCCATCCTTCTTGTCGATCTCCTTGTATATGACGGCCATGAATTTTCTCTTGCCTACCGCCTTTAGAGCCACACGCGCATTTCTGTATCCTTGGATAACGTAATCGGCCCCTTCGATGGATGATAGGACTTCGTCATAGCGGCCCGCCATCTCATCATGGGTTTCAACAATGTGGAACCATCTTTCTTCTGTTAACCGAATAGGAACGTCGTTTATTGATATAGCCGCATCCATAGCGACTCCTCAGGCAAGTCCGTGCGCTATGGCAAATGACTTGTTGGTTTTGCATTTCTCCTTGACCCTCTCAGGCCAGTGGTCCATGGCCTGATATGCCCAGT
>CAYVMN010000107.1:0-10501 GCA_964452575.1 uncultured Desulfobacteraceae bacterium
CTTCAAACTCGCTGCTTGAAATCATGAAAATACTAACCGCACAGGTCCAAAAATAGGGGGATTATCTATTAAGATTCTAGTTCTTGTTTCTTTGTTATTGATGGTTTTCTGGAACTCCCGGGTCGTGGCAGCCGATCCGCCGTCCCTACCTTTCGGATACATCGACACCCACATTCATATCCTGGCATCCCAGCCACCGGCCTTTGGTCCATCCAAGAGGGGAAATCAAGGACGCTGGGGCAGACCCACAGGCCAGGAAATCAAGAGATCTTTCAAGACCGCCTTTGAACAGACAATCAAGGAGATGAACCGGTGCGGTATTGAGAAGGCCCTGGTCGTTGTTGTCCCGGGCAAGATGCCCGCCGAGAAGGAATACCTGTCGCGCAAGATGAAACCTGGTCCATGGCCGAACAGCTTCCCACAGAGCTGAAGGAGAAATTCTGCCGCGACAACCCGGTCCGGATTTATGCCTTGGAAACAGGGAGGCAAAGAAGGGCCAGTGTTATTGCATCGAGACCGTGAAATGTAAAGTTTACAGCATGCTGAAGACCTGTTATGGAATTACAACCTTAACTCATACGCCTGAAGACGAAGAACTCATGGAAAAGACAGAATATATCCTCGATGGTGGGGTGGATCTTCATACCCATGCTGGCCCTGATTTTTATCCACGCTCCGTGGATCAGTTTGAGCTGGCGCAGAATGCCAAGAACGAAAGGATGGCGGCTGTTGTCTTTAAGAATCATTTCTGTCCCACCTATTTCGCCGCAGAGGAAGTGGCGCAAAAGATTTCGGACATCAAGGTCTTTGGTGGGTTGGTATTGAATAATTATGTGGGCGGGCTAAATGTCTATGCAGTAGATCTGGCCGTGAATGCCGGGGCAAAGATAATCTGGATGCCGACTCTTTCCGAGGCCAATCACCTGGCTTATTACGGGGCCAGCGATTTTACCATGCAGAGCCATAGGGCGCCTCTTCGATCCCAAGACCCAGGCCTGACTATTTCTGAAAATGGCATTCTAAGACCAGAGGTTTATGAAATCCTGGAGGTCATAGCTCCGAGAGAGGTCATTTTGGCAACCGGTCATGTTTCTAGTGAGGAAGCCCTTCTGCTGGTAAGAGAGGCCTCTGCCATGGGAGTGAAAAATATGCTTATTAATCATCCCGATGACAGGGTATGCAGATTCCCAAAAGATGCTCAATTGGAAATGATAAGACTTGGCGCAATCCTTGAGCAGGCCCTCATAACCACCATGCCCGGATGGGGAGAAATGAACATAAGAGATATTGCAGCCCGCATACATTCTTTCGGCGCCGAGAACTGCGTGCTGGTTACTGATTTTGGGCAGGCCCACCATGAAATCCCCACTGATGGCCTAAGAAGGTTTGTAAGGGGGCTTTTGACAAGCGGCATAAGTCAAGAAGACATCCATGTTATGCTTTGCATGAATCCCCGCAACCTCTTGGGGATAAATTGAAGTAGAGAAAACCTGGCCTTCCATAAACATACACAGGATTGCACTCTGTCGTCGCCGAGGGAAGTCACTCGTGGTAGCTTGTAGGAGGGATCCCTCGCCCGGCGGCAGGAGCCTTCAGGGAGAGGTTGTTCAAGGCCTTCACATTGATCAAGTTTCTCCACTTAGTTCTCCGCCATTTTATAACTAATGGAAATGCCCTCTCTGCTGGCCCGATTTATTGTGGTTTCAAAATTGGGCAGGCCGTACACATAATCCATGAACTCGCGGATTCCTCTATCAAAGCACCATGATACGTTATGGGCCGTGAAATAGCCACCCACCTCAAGCTTAGGGGCCAAGGCGAGGAAATAGTCCTTGTACCCATCTTTATCAGCGTCTGAAAAAACAAAATCGAAAGGTCCCTTCAATTCTATTACGAGTTCATGGGCGTCGGCCAGGCGTGCATCTATATAATCGGAGAGTCCCACCTTCTGAAAATTTCCAAGTGCTTCCCTGTAACGCTCTTTATTGATTTCTATTGTTATGAGCCTGCCGCCTGTTTTTCTTAGGGCCCAGGCAATCCAGATCGCAGAATGTCCGCTCGAAGTTCCGATTTTTAAGGCCCTCTGGTACTCGTTTTTTATGATGATGTCATAGAGGAGCTGGCCGTCAGGATAAGGGGGGTTGCTGTGAACATGAAGGATAGTTGATCAATGGTTCAAAATCAATTAAGATTTCGTTCAGGCATTAGTGGTAGAAAATGAGATTGAGATATTGGCGACAAGCAACAGTGAAAGGAGGTAGGAACAATGAGTGAGCCCACGAAATTGGACAAGACCTTCCACATCATTATGGAACAGATAGTAGAGACAGGACAAGCGCCCCACTATACGGAGATTGCAAAAAAGCTAGGGGTTTCAATGGAGGAGGGGCGACAGGCCCTTCATGAGCTATTTTCGGCGAGGATCCATGGGTGGCTATATCCAAACACGGATTTCATTACCTCTTTTGCACCCTTCAACAATCTTCCTACGCAATTCCGAATCACGATTGACGGCCATCAGAAATGGTTTGGGCAGTGAGCCTTTGAGTCGCTGGCGGTCAGCTGGCTTTTTCCGAGAAAAGCGGTCCAAATCGACACCCCTTGCCTGGATTGCGGCGATCCGATCCGGATCGAAATCCGAGACGGGACCATACTGAAGGCCGATCCGGGGGGTGTGATCGGATACGTTGCCGTCCCCCTGGCAAAGTGGGGTAAGGATGTGGGTTATTCCTGAAGCACCATGACCTTCTTCCGGTCGGAAGAGCACCTCCGTAACTGGGCCCAGTTTGATCCGTCTACCGAGGATGGGATTATCCCACTGCATGACCTGATGAGACTATTTTCCGGTAACATGTTTCGAAGGCGGCTAGACCCCGATTATTTTTCGCATATGCGTGAATATGGCGGCGAGCTTATGTCAACCCTTCAAGAAATCGGAAAGACCGGTCCTTTCTGGTCAGTAAAGCGTGCCTAAGGTGTCAATTGATTGTCTTGTGCGAGGTATGGGATAGGATACGGCATAGGGATGCATGGTATCGTGTAATGAAGAGGGGGCCAGTTACGAAAGCGGTCTCTGAAACACATGCCATCTGCCTTTCGACTGGCTTTTCCTGTTGACAATATTGACCAAATGGGCAAAAAGAGCAAATTTATATGTTGAAGCGGCTCAATTCAATGGGTCTTTTTGCCTGGTTGCTCTCGCTGGAGGATGCAACCAAGAAAACAAATGAGAAAGGAGTACTATAGTGAACAAAGTATTTATAACTGCAGCAGTAACAGGAAGCATTCACACGCCAACGATGAGCGATTACCTCCCCATCACGCCAGATCAGATCGTGGAGGACGCCGTAAAGTCCTACGAGGCTGGAGCGGCGCTAGTCCACATCCATACCCGCAGGCCGGAAACGGGCCAACCGGTAACTGATTTGGACCTGTTTGAGGAAATATGCGGCAAGATCAAGAAACGATGCCCCTTGGTCCTCATTCCCACCACCGGCGGAGGGCTTGGTATGACCGTTGAGGAACGGGTCGCCCAAATACCCAGACTAAAACCGGAAATGGCCACATTCAACATGGGCTCTTACCACGTCGGTATTTTCAAGATGGGCGAGAGGTTCGATAAGTACAGGTTTGACTGGGAGGAGAACTACATCGAATGGACCCGGGACTGGGTCTTCATGAATACCTTCAAGACCCTCGAGGTATACGCCAAGGCCTTCATTGACAACGGCGTCAAGCCGGAATGTGAGATCTACGACGTAAGCATGATCAACCATGTGGCTTGGCTGGCAAATGAGGGGCTCATTAAGAGGCCGCCTCACCTCCAGTTCGTCATGGGGCTCTTCGGCGGTATGCCGGCAACAGTGGAAAATGTGATGTTCCTGTATAACACAGCTGTCCAGCAACTCGGGGAATTCACCTGGTCAGTGGCCGCGGCGGGTCGGGATCAAATACGCCTGTGCACAGTGGCCATGTGTATGGGGGGCCATGCCAGGGTGGGTCTGGAGGATTCCCTCTATGCCGGCAAGGGACAAAAGGCCGAGTCCAGTGCTGACCAGGTAAAAATTATCGCCCGCATCGCCAAGGAATTGAGCCTGGAGATCGGAAGCCCCGATGAGGCCCGTGAGGCATACGGACTCAAGGGGCTGGACCAGACAAACTTCTGATGGGGAGTAGACGGGGTCAAATGTGCTGTTGACTGTCTTTCTCAAAAATGACAGTTGGAGGTCATGAGCAGGCCATTGCGGGTTAAAGAAATAGGAAAGACCTTAAGCAGTAGTCAACAGCAGATGACCCCTGCCCCATCTGGATATGATTGTGCAATCGCCGATCTTGCAACCAGACGGACGGCACTTGGTGTTGCGACCCTGACCTCTTTTATGACCCCGTTCGTGGGTTCATCCATCAATATTGCCCTTCCGGCTATTGGAAAGACATTCGACATGAATGCCGTTCTATTGGGCTGGGTGGCTACCACCTACCTTTTGGCCGCGGCCATATTCCTGATACCCTTTGGAAGACTGGCAGATATTTACGGGAGGAAGAAGGTCTTTGCTTGGGGCGTCGTGACCATGACCCTTTCATCACTCATTTGCGGGGCAAGCATTTCCGCCCCCATGCTCATTCTGTTCAGGGCCTTTCAGGGCGTAGGAAGTGCCATGATCTTTGCCACTGGCATCGCGATCCTGACCTCTGTGTTTCCGCCTCAAGAAAGGGGCAAGGCCCTGGGGATCAATGTAGCGGCGGTCTATACTGGGCTATCTCTCGGACCGCTTCTCGGCGGGTTTTTGACCCAGCATCTCAGCTGGAGAAGCGTTTTTCTCATCAACGTTCCCTTTGGGGTTATTATCATTCTGTTGATGTACTGGAAGCTAAAGGCGGAATGGGCTGAGGCAAGCGGCGAACCTTTTGATATACCGGGGGCGCTGATTTACGGGCTGGCCCTCATTGCCATCATGTACGGTATCTCCCGGCTACCTGCCGGTAATAGCCTGTGGATCACCCTCTTTGGTTTTCTGGGACTCACAGCCTTTATCCGGTGGGAGAGGAAAGCTGCGTACCCCGTCCTCGACCTGTCGCTTTTCACCCAGAACAGGGTATTTGCCTTCTCCTGTGCAGCGGCCCTCATCCACTATAGCGCCACGTTTGCCGTGACCTTTCTCTTAAGCCTGTACTTGCAATATATCAAGAATGTGAGCCCTCAGAAGGCGGGGTTGATCCTGATTGCTCAACCCACGGTGATGGCGATCCTCTCACCCCTTGCCGGCAGGCTTTCAGACAAGATCGAACCCCGTATCATTGCCTCACTGGGCATGAGCGTTACCACCCTGGGACTGATCCCTTTCATCTTCCTGAACAAGGATTCAACCTTCGGCATTATTGTGGCCAGTCTGTCTGTGCAGGGTTGTGGTTATGCATTCTTTTCCTCTCCCAACACCAATGCCATCATGGGGTCTATCGAACGGAGATATTACGGTCTGGCTTCAGGATCCGTGGGGACCATGCGCGTTCTGGGCATGATGATGAGCATGGGGATTGCGATGGTGATCTTCACTCTATTGATGGGAAGGGTTCAGATCAGGCCCGACCATTACCCGGCATTCATCAAGAGTGCACAGGTGACCTTCATGATCTTATCAGTCCTTTGCTTCTTTGGCATATTCTCATCGCTGGCAAGAGGCCGGTTACACAGCGCGAAGCCCTCCACCTCCCTACTCCCTTCAGATAGGCCTTGATCACATAGTGCTGGACCATACGCCGGGCATTTAAGAAAGAACCATTCAAGGCGATGGCTCCGTACATGCCAGCCACCACCCGTCCACTGGAGAAGGGGTCACGATTGACTCATGTTTTGGGATGCTGTAAAGATGGATTATGTCCAGGTCTCTGAAGGGACACCGGAAGAGATTAAGTAGAACGATCGAGAAATGAATTCTCCTTGCCATGTACCGCCAAGTCAGAAGGCCAGAAACACCCTAAGCGGGTCGATCTCACCCCCCCGGGGCATGTCCGTTGGCTGGCGCCTGGGTCTGACCACGGCCCTCATCATCACGGTGGTGATGGGCGTTCTCACCCTTTCGAATCGGCTCCGCGAGATTCACTGGGGGTGGGAAGACCGTGATCTTCTGCTCCAGGAATCCCTCGTTTCTTTGGCCTCTGAGGTGGAGGAGGCCACCAGCCTCGATGACATCGCTAAGAGGCTTTCCGCATTTCACGAGGCGTATGCGGACAGAGGTTATGCAGACCAGAGGGTCGTACTTCTAGACCCTCAGGGACGGATCTTTGCCTCCACCGCATTGGGCCCTAAGAAGCCCGACTCGGCTTGGACCCTTCGGGCGAGCCTTCCGGTTTCTTCTTCTGTCCTGCCCCAAGGGCGCGGTGTTCTTGCCGTTCGCCAGGACGCGTCGGAATTCGAGAAAGAAACAGAAAAAGGTTGGTTGTTCTCCGTGATCGACATGGTTGTCACCGCCCTCTGCATTCTTCTATGCCTGTTGGTGGCACACTACTATCTCGTTGGCCGGCCCTTACGCCACCTCCTCGAAGTGATCCGTCAGATGGAGATGGGATACTGGGGAGGACTCCAAGTCCCCAAAGGAGCTCGCGAGATTCGCTGGCTAGCCTACCGCTTTCAGAGGCTCGGGGGGGAGCTGGAGGAAACGATGCGTCGACTGGTCGACGCCGAACGGCGGGCCTTGATCGACATTTCAGGAAAACCCAATCCACCTCACCACGTGGCAACATCAGAGACCGAGGGGGATGACACCCTTTCGGCGAGGGTCCCGAAGGCCCACGAGGAAGGCCCTGCGACGGATCGGCTTAGGCTGGAAGAAAACCTCGTGCTCCAATACCTCTCGGACAAGTGCCGCCTCCTGGAATCCGGGGACCCCTTTGATCCGGCGATTCATGCCTCTGCGGAAGAAGCGTGGGAGCGGGATGTGGTTGTGGCCGAACGCCTTGGCGCACTGCATCTCAAGTCTAGGCTCGAAGACGCCTCCATGCGGATCGTGAATCCGGAGGGGTTCGACACGGTTCAGCACAGGCTGGACACCCTCGTCACATCTCGAAAAGGATGGCTCCAGGAGCAGGAGGCGGGAATCCGTGAGGCCTTACAGGGTCATGGGGTACCGTTTCTCGAGATCCAGCACCGCGTCAAACACGTAGGCAGCATATTGAGAAAGGTACATGCCAGGGGCCTGGGGCTGGAACAGCTTGATGACATCTTTGGGTTTCGAATCATAGTGGCGGAAGAGCGTGAGTGCTACCGGGCTCTCGAGGCGATTCACCAGCAATTCGATCCACGATTCTTACGTTTCAAGGACTACATCGCCAGTCCCAAGCCCGGCGGGTACCAGAGCATCCACACCTGCGTGCGAAGCAAGGAGGGCTTTGTTTTTGAGGTACAGATCCGGACACTGGAGATGCACGAACGGGCCGAGTGGGGTGCGGCGGCCCACTGGCGCTACAAGTCGGATCTGGTAGCTGGCCTCTGTGCCTCCAGAGGCTCGCTCAGGGGCTTGAAGCGACTGTTTTCAGGACTGCGGAGGGTCCTCATGTGGTGAAATATTGATATAGTGAGCTCGTTATACTGAAAGAGATAAATGCCACGTCAATCACGGATAGACGGCTGAGGGGCCCTGCACCATGTGATCATCCGAGGAATCAAGAGGATGGTTTTCTTGTCGGGAAGACAAAGATCAGGATGGTTTCCTCCTCCACTGGCAAGGAGCTAGGGATAAGCCCATATTTTCTCTTTCTCGGCCTTTAAGGATGTTGGTGTAATAGCCCATAGAGTGTTTGTTTCTGCTATAGGCAACTAAGGCCGCCTTTAAATGGGGGCGAGCTTACTCTTTCAGAAAGATGCCATTCGGATCTACTATCAAACTTGCTCACCGTCCCTTTCTTCGTTTTTTTTGCATTGTGAACATCAAACTCAAACCAATTATAATCCCTATAATCCCGATGGACTGCGCGGCAGATAGCTTTCCCAAGAAGATGAGCTTGTCTGCCCGGAAATGTTCTACAAATATTCGGATTCCAGAATAGAGCACGATATAGAGCAAGAAGAGATAGCCGTCGGCTTTGATAATCTTTCTAAGTTTCCACAGAAGACCAAAAATTAACAAGTTAAAGATCATTTCATAGAGCTGAGTAGGGTGAAGAGATTGCCCCGGAAACATCCGGCCTGCGGGGCTTTCCGGAGAGTATACCAATCCCCATGGCAAGGTCGTGGGGTAACCATAGGCGTCACCGTTCAGAAAGCACCCGATCCTTCCGATGGCCTGTCCGAGGATAAGAGATGGGGCCATTGTATCGGCAAGTTTCCAAAATGGGATTTCCCGCTTGCGGGCGTACAGGAGGGCGACCAGGAGACCCCCTAGAATGCCTCCATGTATGGCCAGTCCCCCTTCCCACACGGCAAAAACTGTGAGGGGATTATTCCAAAATCCCTCGCTGCCTGAAAAGGCAACGTAATAAAGACGCGCGCCGATCATGGCTCCGATAAGGGCGTAAAAGAAAAATCCTTCTATCTTTTCCCTGCCAATCCCATTTCTTTCCGCCTCTTTTAAGGCAATCCACATGCCAATAAAGCAGGCCATGGCAATCATGACCCCGTACCAACGAATGACCAGCGGTCCGATCTGGACTAAAACAGGGTGCATCTTAAATACCGAAAAATACTTTCAGGGACATTGGAGACATTTCTGACGACCGGCGTAAGCCTCTTAGATCTGTCCTCTGGTTTTGGAAATTCGAGAATCCCCTCCGGCCGCACATCTTCTGTTACGATGTTCTACCGGCTTGTGATTGACCTCTACGCATAGACATTAGTGGCATCTCGGTCCGCCGCCGCCGAACTCTTCTTCATTGGTTTTTGCCATCCGCTGTATGTACCGCCCAAGCCAACCCTTCTTTTTCACAGGCCTCGGTTCCAGATACTTTTTGGGATCGGCCTCAAAGGCCCTGCGGCAGGCCTCCGCGCAAAACCAGTAGCTATGTCCTTCATGGACCGAGACCAGCTTCGTCCTGCCGGGCTCCACAATCATCCCGCATACCGGATCAGTCGCCTTTACCTGAGAATCCTTGGTTGTAGTTCTTAGAGTTGTCATGATTACACCTCCTTCACCCCTCCTTTGGTCAAAGATTAATTCGAGCGGCCCCCCGACCCGTAGCCCATGCCGTGCCCGTAGGCCCCCATATGACGGCCGTAGCCACCGCCATAGGGGTAGCCTGACCGCTGCTCGGGTAGGATCTTACGGGCTTCGGGTTCATAGGTGGGCGTTTTTTCATCCAATTTGGCGCATGGCCCACTGATCTCTCCCTGAAGCCCTCTGGCCTTTTCAAGATCAGGGCTGGAGCTATACCCAGGACCGCTGTCCCAGTATCCCATCATGTGATGGCCTCGACCCGAGCCGGGTCCCCATGCCGTAACAGGGACTGCCACGGCGCCAATCAGAACAAGGAGCCCTATAATCGTTATCAATCCTTTCATTGTTCGACCTCCTAATTGGCTTTTGGTTTATTTCTCTTTTTATTCTCGCAATTAGCATACCATAATGTAGTATATCTTATATAAGAATTTAATATCACTTGCGTTATTTTCAAGATCAAGTGGAAAAGACCGGTGATATGAGGAAGGTATGACTTTAACTCTGGATAAAAAGTATCCAGATTTGGGCTTTCGAGAGATGGGATTCGGTCAAAGAGTATCCAGATTGAAAATTGTTGGATTTTAACAGACAGAATAAGTTAGGGGCCAAGTGGGAGACGTATTACCTGAGATAGTGGGTTTTTGTGCAAAGAGGTCTGGTGTTGAGGAGGTGCGTCATTTTCCTATGAGATAAAGCTCGGTAAGGCGGATTCGGAAATAAAGGCGTTAACGGGGATCTCAGGAGAATGGCCTCAACATCTTGGGTGGGTGGGAAATGGGTGATTTATTGACATGTTTTGTGGTCCATGATAATTGGGATAAATATTATATGAGCCCTATCGCTCTCATATGAGGGGCAGGCCCCCCTCTTTCCTGCATAATATGTTAACATGGGGATAACCATCTCTGTTGTGATTCAATGATGGGTCGGTTATTTCTGAAAACAAGGAGATTAGAAGTCCGTGGCAGATGATATTGCCTGGGAAAAGACCCACTGCGCCCGCATGGATCACGGGGGGTGCGCCCTCTTGGTTGGTGTAAGAGGCAACAAGATCGTCCAGGTGAAAGGGGATCCCGACGGATATTTGAACAAGGGCTACTCCTGCTTCAAGGGCAGGGTATCGCCTGACCGCCTCACCCACCCGGATCGCCTCAGGCACCCCCTGAAACGGGCCGGTAAGCGGGGCGAGGGGAGGTGGGAGCAGGTCTCCTGGGAAGAGGCCCTGGATGAAACATCCGGGAACCTTAACAAAATAAGGGAGAAATACGGGGCGCGGGCAGTCGGCTTCGGTGCGGGTATGCCCAAAGGCCTGGAACACTTCCTCCTCATTCGTCTTGCCAATATCTTCGGCT
>CAYVMN010000107.1:10511-15865 GCA_964452575.1 uncultured Desulfobacteraceae bacterium
ATGTCATAGCCTCCCAGGACGTTTGCCATGCGCCGCGGGAGATTACGGGGGTGCATACCTGCGGATTTTACCCCGTGGCCGATCTCCATAACCCGACAGAGCTGGTTCTTCTGTGGGCGAGCAACGTCACCTCGACCAACGAAGAGGGTCAGATCACCAGTCTTTTCTATGACCGGCTCAAGGAGGGGGCAAAACTCATTGTGGTGGACCCGAGAAAGACCGACCTTGTGGAAAGGGCGGACCTCTGGCTCCAGCTACGGCCTGGAACGGCCCAGGCCCTTGCCATTGGATTCATCCGGGTCATTATCGAAGAATTCCTGTATGACAAGGAATTCGTGGAGAAGTACTCCTATGGGTTCGAAGACCTTACCCGTCATGTGAGAGAGTATACCCCTGAAAAGGTATCGGAGATCACATGGGTCCCTGCCCATCTGATCCGCGAGGCGGCGCGAATGTACGCCAGGGCCAGACCAGCGGCCCTTCAATGGGGAAATCCCATCGAGCACGACATCAACGCATTTGATGCGACCCGTTCCCTTGTCTGCCTCATGGCGATCTGCGGAAATCTCGATGTGGCAGGAGGAAATTGTAACGCCCACGATCCGGAGATCATGGGGCTCGGCCAGTTCGTCAGGGCGGACCTGATCCCTGAAAAGAGAAAGGAGATGATCAGCGCCCATCATAGGGTCATTCCAAGATTCATGACCACCCCCCCGGCCTTTTTCCGAAGGGCTGTTCTTGAGGATGATCCCTATCCTGTCAGGGGTTTCTATGGAATGTGCACGAATCCCCTGGTGGCGTGGGCCGACAGCAAGGTCACCTATGACGCCTTCATGCGTCTCGATTTTGTGGCAATGGCGGAGATTTTCATGACCCCCACGGCGTCTCTCGCGGATATTGTATTTCCCGTTGCCCACCAATATGAGATGAATGATATCGGGCATTACGGCATCGGGCACGGGATGATCCTTGCCCGCCCGAAAATCGTTGACCCGCCCGAGGGGTGTTGGCCCGATATGAAGGTCCTAAACGAACTGGGCAAGCGCATCTCTCCCCCTGAATACTGGTATGATGACCATGAGAGATTTCTCGAGGACGTAGTCAAGCCCGCGGGACTCACGTACCGGGAGTTCGTTGCAAAGGGATATCTGAAAGGACCGGATCGGTTCAGGCTTTATGAAAAAATGGGCTTTCGAACCCCAACGGGGAAGGTCGAGTTGAAGCTGAGCACCGCCGAAAAATATGGGCTCAAGCCGCTGCCGGAATTTACAGGCTTTCCCGAGGAGGATGACCCTGACTATCCATTGCTGCTCATCAGCGCAAAGAGCCGATACTACCTCCTCTCTTCCTATCGATGGGTGGAAAAACTCCGTCAAAAGAGACCCCGGCCGAAGGTGCAGATCCATCCCGATACGGCGGTACAATATGGTATCGGCGACGGGGACGAGGTTATGATCGAGACGAAATATGGGGAGATCACTCAGGTGGCCCACCTGACCGATATCGTCCATCCCCGCGTCATCAGTGCGTCCTTGGGGTGGTGGTTTCCTGAGGGCGATCCTAGGGAACAGTTTGAATGGCGGAAATCCAACTTCAATATGCTCACCTCCCTTGGGAAGCTGGGCAAGGAGTTCGGGACGCCCAATCTCAAAAATCTGCCCTGCAGGATTCGGAGAAAATAGGAACAGGCAACCGCCCCAAAAGGGGATTTTTGTTAACCCGTTAACAGTGGAGGCGCCCGATGGATTATATTCGTTATGTCGAGAGAACCCATGAATACTACCGCAGTCTTGGCTATGAGAAGACTTACAACTATGCCTACAATGAGGATATCCCCTTCACCCCGCTCAAGAAGGCGCTTTCGGAGTCCCGGGTGACACTGGTAACCACCGCCTCCTTCGTGCTCTTAGACAAGGAAGGCCATCCTCTGGAGGAACCGAGGATGCTCGGCACCAATGAACTGGAGGTATTTACGGCGCCCAGCGACTGGCTCGCAGATCGCATCCTGTCCACCAGTGAGGATCATGACCGCTACCAGACGGACATGAAGGACGTCAATGCCTTTTTCCCCACAACGAGGATGCAGGAGTTTCTCAAGGAGGGGGTATTCGGCGGCCTGAGCAAGAACTACTACCGGACACTCCCCAACTACAGCCATCGCAAGACCACGGAAGTGGACGGGCCGGAAATCCTTCGGCAATGCCTGGAAGACAATGTGGATGTGGCCTTGCTGACCCCTGTCTGACCGATCTGCCACCAGACCGTGAGTCTGGTTGCCGTGTCCTGGAGGCAGGAGGGATCTCCACGGTCACCTTCACCAATGCGCGGGACATCGCGGCCAGTGCCGGCAACCCGCGGCAGATCTTCCTCAACTATCCCTTGGGCAACCCTGGGGGGCGGCCCAATGACCCGGAGAATCAGCGCAACGTCCTGCGGGCCGGGCTGAGGCTGTTGGAGGAGGCGGACAGGCCGGGGATCATCGTCGATCTGCCCTATTCGTGGTCCGAGAGCAAGGCGTGGATGGAAAAATTTATGAGCCATGAGCAGCCCTTCATTTCCGAAGAGGCGGAAGCCAGGCGGCAGGAACTGTTGCAAAAGGCACGGGAACAGAAGACCAGACAATCGCAATAGCACTGTGCCATCGTGCCCTACGATCTCCCAAAGAAAAGGATGCAATATGGAAGAGCGGCAAATCACCGTGTATTCGCAACCTTTCTGAGGCACCTGTGCGGCACTGGCAGAGTATCTGACCGGCAAAGGGGTGAAATTCGTCAGAAAGGATGTCATGATCGACCAGAAGGCCCGGGATGAGTTGTTCAACCTGGGTGCGCGTTCCATACCCGCCTTGCTTGTGGATGCCGAGGTGGTCATAGGGTTCGACAAGGCACGTATCGACGCCTTGCTGGACCTTTGATCTTGTTTCAATGGCGGGGCACAGGCGATACCCTAAGAAGGCAAGAATATGAAAAGTGAAGCGAGTGTATTTGAAAAGACATATAGGGATTATATGGGCCGGGTCAGGAATGTGGATCTTGGTGTGATTGCGCCACGGCTGGGGGCAACCATTGAAGATGATCAAGCGATCATTCCCCTGTTTGGTATGCCCCATCGGGTGTCTCACGCGGGCATTACCGATCCTTCGGGAAGACAACCGACTTTTGACACGTGTGTGATCCTCTGCAAATACCTCTTGCTCTGCACGGATCTTAAGCCAGCAGTGTATGATTGGGTCTCTTACAGGGGACTCAAAGATTCAGGTCCCTTGACTGTCTACTTTGCGAATGACGTGGAAGGGGCAATCTCCGAGTATTTTTCGGGTAGGCTTCCCGAGCTAAAAGAGGCGAGCGGAAAACTGGGTGGATACCCCCCGGCAATGGAGGTCACGTATGATCTGTCGGTACGATTCGACGCCCTGCCGCGCGTTCCTCTCTTGATGCTTTATAACGATGCGGATGATGAGTTCCCGGCTAAGTGCTTGGTGCTCTTCGAACGTAGAGCGGAAAGTTACCTTGATGCGGAGTGCCTGGCAATGCTGGGTAGAGCTCTTTTTGTAAATCTGAAGAGAGTTGCAGAAGAGAAAAGATCCCGCTGGGACCGCAAAAAGAACGTCGAAAAGGGCTTGACAGGTGGGCCACGGAAGATTATAAGGGACCAGTTATGAGTTTTGTTATCTCTTTAATGAATCTGGTTTGGTAACGATGTCAGATTTTTCGTATAACGTCTTCATCAATATCAGCGCTGCATCGGGACTTCTGGGCGCGTTGCTGCTCCTTTTGCTCGGCAGCCTCAAGAGTCCGGGCCTGATGATGACCACGTAACTTGACCCAAATCCCTCAGATCCGTTATCAGGCCCGCCTGGTAACGGATTTTTTTTGGTAAAAACGGTGAGGATAAAGAGAGGAATTGATCGGAGTCGAACAATGGAGACAAGAATAAATTGCTGCATGGGGGAACCCTCCGCAGATTCCGAAAGGCAGAGGAATCTGCGGAGGGTCCTTATGACGCTGAACTGGGCCTGGAATTTTCGGGGAGTATGATGCTGGCCTTCAGATTTAGATGATCATGCGCTCCCCATTTGCAGTTCTTTAGTCAAAAGGAGGTTGTTCCATGAAAGACCATGTGACTATTTTTGATACGACACTCCGGGATGGTGAGCAGTCCCCTGGTGCGAGCATGAATATCGCCGAGAAGCTGCGTATTGCCAGGCAGTTGGAAAGGCTAGGTGTCGATGTCTTGGAAGCAGGTTTCCCTGCCTCGTCCCCAGGGGACTTCGAGTCGGTCCAATCAATCGCAGGGAAGATACGGAATGTCCAGGTGACCGCCCTTGCCAGGACATGTAAAGAGGACATTGACAGGGCATGGGAGGCCGTGCGCGAGGCGGCAGACCCAAGGATCCATACGTTCATCGCCACTTCTGATATCCATCTGAAATACAAGCTAAACATGGATCGTGAACAGGTGCTTCGGGAGGCGGTGGAGGCAGTGAGATATGCAAAGGGGTTTACAGATAATGTAGAATTTTCAACAGAGGACGGCACAAGGTCTGACAAGGATTACCTATGCAGGGTATTCGAGGCGGTTATCGAGGCCGGCGCCACCACAGTCAACCTGCCAGACACGGTCGGGTATGCAGTCCCTGAGGAGTACGGCCGACTCATCAGGTATGTGAAAAGGCACACACCCAATATCCATAAGGCTGTGATCAGCGTGCACTGCCACAATGATCTGGGCCTGGCCACGGCCAACACACTGGCAGGGATTGCAGCCGGGGCGCGCCAGGCAGAGGTCACCGTAAATGGGATCGGAGAGAGGGCAGGCAACACATCCCTTGAGGAAATTGTAATGGCCCTTCACACGCGGAGGGACCTGATGAAACTGGGCACCTCTGTTAGAACCGATCAGATCTATCCTAGCAGCAGACTCACCTCCCTGATCACCGGCATCCTCGTCCAGCCCAATAAGGCAGTGGTCGGGGCGAATGCCTTTGCGCATGAGGCCGGGATCCATCAAGATGGGGTCTTGAAAAATCCCATGACATACGAGATTATGGAGCCTGAAACCGTCGGGCTGTCCAGCAATCGATTGGTATTTGGCAAGCATTCGGGCAGACATGCCTTCAGGGCCAAACTGGCTCAAATGGGTTATGATCTCACAAAAGGAGAACTGGATCGCCTTTTCCAGAAATTTAAGGAATTGGCGGATAAGCGCAAGGAGATCCTGGAGGAAGACATGGAGGCCTTGGTGGCTGAAGAGATCCTCCGGGTCCCGGATACCTATGAGCTGGAATATCTCAATGTGGTGAGCGGCACGGTTGCGGTTCCCACGGCAACGGTCAAGCTCAAGATCAGGGGAAA
>CAYVMN010000108.1:0-15853 GCA_964452575.1 uncultured Desulfobacteraceae bacterium
AATGGATATCTATGTCCAAAAAAATGACGAATTTTTATCCCTTTGAATTTCCTATCAATTATCGTTGACTAATCTTTTTCTTGACAGGAGTAATATAGGATGTCCCCTTTCCCTCCACAGTTGAATTCGCCGTGAAATCCTCACAATATGTCACCGGTGATTCCCTAGATAGGACCCAAAAGGTATTCAGATGGGATGGTTTTTTCGTTGACTTCCAGAGTATTTTTGTGCAAAAAGTAATAGGCATATTACTATACCAATTTTCTTTCAGGCTCAAGCAGGAATGGAACGATAAGAGATGGCCCGCGGTCGCCCAAAACCCCGTTACTTTGAACAGATGGAGAGCGGGGTTTTTTGTTCCGGGTCCTGGAAAGGCGCACAGTGGAAGATACAGGGCAGCAGTGGAAATAAGTCAGCGTAATCGACAGCCAGGTTATCAAAAAGGACATAACCTCAGGTAGTTATATGATTTATTTACTGGTGCTCTTATTGATGGATGTCCCACAAATGCGACTTAAGCAATGAACCTCGATTTGTTGAAGACCTTAATTGTTGTTGCAAAATATAGAAGTATTTCGAAGGCAAGTGATGAGCTATATCGAACACCTCCGGCCATAACCAAACAAATCAAAAACTTGGAAGAGGAATATGGGATCCAGATCTTTGAAAAAAGGGCCAAAAAAAGGATCTTAACCGAGGATGGTAAGTTGTTATTGGACTATGCGAAAAGATTTCTCGATCTGGCGAATGAGTCAAAAGAAGCTTTTAGTGAAGATCACGGCCCAGTGACGGGTACCCTAAAGATCTCAACAATTTTTGCTGTGGGCGTCTATATTTTGCCTAAGTTAATGGGGACTTTCTCTGAAAAATATCCCGGCCTCGAAATCAGTATTGAGCTGGATAATTCAGAGAACATTCTAAGAGCGGTAAAGCGATATGATGCAAACTTCGGTTTTATAGGGAAGAAACTTGACGATCCCTTAATTAGCCTTCATCTCTTTTATAAGGACAAGATCCATCTGGTTACAGGCCAAAGTCACCCGATCAAAAAGAACAAGATGACATGGAAAGAGGTGGAAGGCCTTAAGCTCATCCGAAGGGAAAGAGGTTCTGATATCCGCGATGCCACTGACTTGTGGCTTAAAGAGAGGAACATTAGCTTGATGGCCAAGATGGAATTAAACAATACGGAAGCTATCAAAGAATGTCTCAAATACGGTATTGGTTTCTCCTTGCTTCCGCAGTCTACCATTGAGGACGATGTCGAACTGGGACTTCTCCGGGTTATTTCTGTGCCATACCTCAATCTCGTACAAACCTACTATGTTTGTCACTATAGGGATAAGAGTTTTTCAAAGCCCGAAAAAGTCTTCCTCGAGTTTCTCTTTCAGGCTCTTGAGTCGGGAAGTACGTTTATTTCTTCCGCACCTTTCGCAGACCAAGATAATGTTCAAGCTGGTCCCTCATAAACGCGTCTGTTACTCTCAGGCCAGTTACCCATGCCTCTTTCGGTACTTGGGTCTGTTGCATAGAGCGCCCTGCTGAAGACCCTCTCACCCCTCCATACACGGAGTAATTCCTTTCATTACCATACTCTACGCGTGCCCTTTGTGTTGCTCCAACGCGAACAACGGGATAAGTCGATAAGAAAAGTTAATTTAATAATGAATATTAGAAAATTGACAAGCATGGAGCGGATGTGCCCATAATATTGAGCAGTTTCTGTTTTGCCCTATTTTTGTATACAAGAAATATCAGCCCTCAGGAGGCCTTTACATGAGCGATATTTTCAGGAATTCAGATCACGAAGAAACGCCCCGAAAGATTCTTTTGAAGGGGCGAATTGTCTCTCCTGGATATGGAGAGGGCCAGGCACTTGTAGCCAAATCTCCTGTTGCTATCTCCGGAGTAGGTATTGAACTGGAAACGGGGACGTTCAAGTGGAGGGGTCATGAGCTTAATGATATGAGCACGAAGGACAAGACACTGATCATGCCGACAGGGTTAGGTTATTCGGGGGGGGACTGGGCCTTGTACGCCATGAAAACCATTTATGGCACAAGCCCTCAAGCCATTGCTTGTTTGAAAGCTGACCTCTTTACAGCTTCCGGTGCGTTACTCGGCGATATCCCCTTAGTCGATCGGCTAGAGGAAAATATATGCGAGGTGGCTGAAACAGGAGATTATGTGAGGGTTGACGGGTTTAGGGGAATAGTTGAAATTATCAAGGATCACAAGGAGATTGATAGGGCGAAGAAGCAAGAGCAAAGGCAACAAATAGACCATGAGAACAGCATGTCTCTGTCGAACCAAGAGAAAAGGATGTTGGCTGGAGAACAAGGTGAAGGGGTCAGGAAATGCATGGACTACCTGATCAAACTGGGCCAAGCTTTTGGGGCCAAAAGAATGGTTCCTATTGCTAGCGCCCATCCTGCAGCTTGTGGTTACAGGGTAGCCGGAGAAGGTGCAGTGAGATTTTTGGAATGGTTAGGTGAAAATGGAGCCAGGGTAATGGTCCCCGCCACGATTAATCCCACTTGCGTGGATCATGAAAGGTGGGAAAAAGTTATGAAGCTCTCAGAGTACTTTTACCAAAACCAGATGCGGATGAATGAAGCGCTAATAAAGCTTGGCTTTGTGCCGACGTATTCTTGTTCACCATACTGGAGCTTCACCGCCCCTAAGCTCGGAGACCACATCGCCTGGGGAGAACACAATGCAGTCTGCTACGCAAACTCTGTGCTAGGGGCCAGGACCAATTTCGAAGCCCACGCCACAGCCATCCCAGCGGCTATAACTGGGAGAATGCCAGAGTACGGCCTCCACATTGCTGAAAACAGGAAGGCTCAGGCAATTGTCCGAGTAGAAACTGAAATGAAAGATCCTACCGACTGGATGTGCCTGGGGCTTTATACGGGAAAGACTCTTTTCGATCTAATTCCTGTATTCGTGGGCCTGCCGAAGACGATCTCCAATCGGCAATTGAGGGATCTTGTAAGCTCTGTGGGTCCTCCTTTTGGCAAAATTCCCATGGTGCACGTAGAGGAGGTAACTCCAGAGGCTCCGAATCTTGAGGTCGCGTTTCAAGGGAACCTACCCAAGGATGTGCAAACGATCGTGGTGGGTCGCCAGCAGCTTGAAGAAGCACGAGCCATGGTTTCAAATGCTAAGTCAGAAAAGGTGGAGTTGGTGACTATAGGCTGCCCGCATTACTGCATGGAGGATCTCAAAGAAGTGGCTCAGGCGTTGAAAGGCAAAAAGGTCCATCCCCAAGTACAGTTTTGGATATGGACCGATTACGGTACCCGAAGCACCGCAGAAGAAATGGGATTGCTTGACATCATAGAAAACGCCGGAGCCTGTTTATTAACCGATACCTGCGCTATGGCTTGCCCCCTTGACAAGTGCGGTCACGAATTCAAGACCACAGTCACCGACAACGTCAAGACGGCTGGATATATGGTAAAAGGAGGAAAAATTGATACCTATCTGGGCAATCTCAACGAATGCATCCAGGCCGCGATCTCGGGGAAATGGGTCGCATAGCCAATTTACCCAGGAAGGAGTCAATGACTAAATTCTACTTCGGAATCGTCACTCAAAGGGAGAGTTCATTTTATCGCCATACGGTCTTTTCATCGAAGGGAGGGGTAAAAGGTCAGAGATCTCAAAAGGAGGGGAAGAAATGGAGAAGGAATACTATCAAACTAGAGAGTGGTGGATCAGGTTTTTTGTCGGACCCCTGTTGTTCGCGGTTATTTCCATTTTGCCTGTGGATATAGCTTTCAAGACCAAGGCTGCGGTGGGAGTTCTGGCTTGGACGGCAGCGTGGTGGATCGCTGCTCCGGTACCGTTAGGTGTTACCTGTTTCTTGCCGATTGTTATTGTTGGTTTTATTCGCTTAGGGCCCCTTAAAGACGTGGCAACTAATTATGCCCATCCTTTGGTATTTCTCATCGCGGGGGCCTCTATGTTGTTTATTTCCTGGACCCGCTGGGGGTTGGACAGGCGAGTGGCTTTGTTCTTTCTGCGCACGATAGGGGTAAGCACTCGGAGACAGATCCTTGTTTGGCTCGTCACAAGTGCATTGATAAGTATAGTGATACCTGACATTGCGGTGGTGGCAATGTTGGGGGTGCTTGCTGTCGCAATGCTAACCTACCTCGGATATGATTCCGTAGAAAAGATATCCCAAAGCAAGTTTGCTTCTTCTGTCATCATCGCTGTCGGATGGGGATCCAGCATCGGAGGTTTCGGCACTCCTCTAGGCGGCTCCATGAATATCGTTGCCTTGGGCGTCATGGAAAAATATCTGGGAAAAGAAATTTACTTCATTGAGTGGACCCTTACCGCTCTCCCAGTAGTGTTGATAATCCTGGCCGCATGTGCCGTCTATATGTACTTGGCCATGAGACCTGAAATAGATACTGCTCCGGGATCCAAAGATTACTTCACCCAGGAGGCTCGGAAGCTGGGGCCTATGAATGCAGGTGAGAAGTGGGGACTTCTGATCTTTTGCGTGGCGGTTGGTATGGTCTTCTGTAGACCTCTATATGCAAAGACTTTACCGCTGCTTTCAGTCCCTGTGATTTTTGTTATAGCTGGTGCAATCCTTTTCTTTCTGCCGGCAGGAAATGGAGAAAGGGTTGCCAACTGGAGCTTAATATCCAAATTGCCCTGGAATGCCCTCTTTTTTGTGGGGGCCGGGTTGGCACTCTCTTATATCCTAAAGGCCAGTAAAGCAATGGATCTTTTGCTTCTGGGCGTTAAACCTATTGTGGTCATGGGTAAAGTCTATTTTTCGGCGGCCCTGGCAATTGTCGGGGTGGTCCCCACACAGTTCCTAGGAAACACCCCCACCAACGCCATCAACGCCCCCTGGGTGGCCGAGCTGGCGAAGGGGCTGAGATTGAATCCGATTCCTTTTGTCTATTTAGTGGCAGCCGCTGGGAACATGGCCTTTGCCTTACCCAGTGGAGGTGGGCAACTGGCTCTGACCGCTGGATTTGGCGCCAATCTAGGTCAAATGCTGAAGCATGGGCTCATCATGGCGGTCCTCACCTTGTTATTACTTACGGTCTATGGCTACCTGTTTATGCTTCCATAAGATATTCTTGAACTGGTTCAAAATGCCAGGTCTTTGCTATCAGACGACAACACAAATTGATACACCACCTGAGCCCTTATACAGAACTTCAATTATATCCTATAAATGAACAGGAAAATTGAATAAAAAACGGTCAACACCGCTAGGGGCTCCACTTGGAGTCCGAAATATTACATTAGAAATTTTTCCTATCCTCTATGGCTCGCTGCTTTGGCAGATTATCTTAGCTGCGAACCGAACAGTCGAGAATTTCGAAAGGAAGGAAACCCTGTTATGAGCAATGTAATAAGAAACATTATTCTGGGGAACCGATATTTTGACTCACTGAAATTGATGCGAGTATCCTTTAATGCCACAACCCTTGAAGGCGTAGAGAAGATATCGGTGGTGATGGCAACGGATCTTAACAAAGAAATTTTGAAGGATACGGGACTGGCCACAGATGATTTGGAAAGGGCAAAGCCTGATGAGCTAGTAATTGCAGTTTCGTTAAGGGATGAAGGCTACCTGGATTCCGTGCTGGAATTTATTAAGAACGAACTGGAAAAAGTATCATACACCAAGAGTGGAGCTCAGAGGATGCCGAAGACACTTGAGTCTGCCTTGTCGATGCTCCCGGAGGCAAATCTTGCCCTGATCTCTGTCCCCGGCTATTATGCCAAAAGGGAAGCGAAAAAAGCCCTGGAGCATGGACTCCATGTCTTTCTCTTCAGCGACAATGTTACCATTGAGGAAGAGCTGGAGCTCAAGACGCTGGCTAAGTCAAAAGGCCTTATGGTCATGGGCCCTGGGTGTGGCACTTCGATCATCAACAACGTACCCCTGGCCTTTGCCAACATCGTAAAAAGAGGTCCCATTGGGATTGTGGCCGCCGCCGGTACCGGAATACAAGAGGTTTCTTGCCTGATTAGTAATGCCGGGTCAGGAATCTCTCATGCCATCGGGACAGGAGGGAGGGATCTTTCAGACGCCATTGGTGGGATCACTATGATGCAAGGGATCGAGATTCTGAATGGGGATCCGGGTACGGAGGTCATTACTCTTATCTCCAAGCCTGCGGGAGAAAAAACCGCAAAAAAGCTCAAGGAATTCATTGGGAATTGCAACAAGCCGGTGGTGATGAATTTTATTGGTATCGCATCGGACTGGGAAGTTAAAGGCGCCAAGTGGATCTCAGCTATGACATTGGAGGATGCAGTAAGGGCAGCCATAGCTCTGGTCGATAAAAAAGAGATAAAGTATCGGCCCTTTACTTTAGCTAATGATGAGATACTTTCAATGGCTGAGCAAGAATGGGAAAAATTCAACGAGGACCAGGAATATGTGCGCGGCCTTTATGCTGGGGGAACGGTTTGCAGCGAAGCCACGCTCATCCTCTCGGACCTTGTCTCTTCCGTTTCTTCCAATGCCCCTCCCAGGCCCGAATTAAGGATGCAGGACACTAAAAACAGCTATGGGAACGTGTGTCTCGATATGGGTGAGGAAGAGTTCACCGTTGGAAGAGCGCATCCGATGATTGATCCTACATTGCGCCAGAACAGGATCATTCAGGAGGCGGAAGATCCGACAACGGCAGTGATTTTGTTGGATATTGTCCTGGGCTACGGGTCCCATCCGGATCCGGGAGGGGCTCTGGTTCCGAGCATCCGAGAAGCAAACAAGATCTGTTCGGGCAGAGGTGGACATCTGGCCGTTGTCGCTTCGATCCTCGGAACCTATGAAGACTTCCAGGGCTATGAAGGCCAAAAGGTAAAGCTTGAACAGGAGGGTGTCATAGTTATGCCGAGTAATGCCCAAGCAGCCAGGCTTTCCGCACTCATTGCTTCGAGAGGAGAACTGGCGAAGACTTTGTTTGGAGGAGATGTATAATGGCGGAGGAGAAATCAATTATTAATCAAGAGGTAAAGGTCATCAACATCGGGATTGATTCGTTCTATCGAGACCTGAAGGACCTGGGGGTGGATGTGGTCCACGTGGATTGGCGCCCGCCAGCAGGCGGAGACGTCAAGCTCATGGATATTTTGGATAAACTTGAGTTATTGTGATAATCAGGGAGAGTGAAAAAGTGACGACAAAGAAAGAACTGATTGAGCAAGCGAATAAGGTTGCGGTGGAGAGAATGATAGCATCACGTCCGTTCGCAGTGGACGTCAAACCGGCAGTTGAAGTGGTTTTCGGTATGAAAGAGAGAATGGTCTGCCATGCAGGACCTCCGGCCCAACTCGATGAAATGCTTCCTTCATTCAAGATGGCCATTTTTGGCGGCATCATGTGGGAGGGATGGGCTGAGACTCCGGAAGAGGCGGAGAGGTTGATCAAAGACCGTAAGGTAATCCTCGAACCCAATCACCATCACAATGGTATCGGCACCATGTATGGTATCACCACGCCGTCAATGCCGGTCTTTGTGGTTGAAGACAGAGTTAATGGGAATCGGACTACAGCGTACATCCGAGAGGAGACAGTCAAGGCCCTGAGGTACGGATGTTGGGATGAAAATGTAAGAAGGAAGCTTGACTGGAACCGAGACGTTCTAGGCCCTGTCGTGGGCGCAGCACTGCGGGACTGTGGCGGCATTGATATGGTCTCTCTCATGGGGAAAGCCTTACATATGGGCGATGATGGGCATAACGAAAATCGGGCGGCGAACCTCCTGTTCAGCATGCAGTTGATCCCACACATGGCAAACGAAGCCAATAGCAAAGAGGTTATCAGAGATGTGGTGAAGTGGATGAATACGGATTCCCGCTTCGTCTCTACAGCCGAAATGGCAGCCTGTAAGGCGATCACCCTTGCCGCCCATAATATAGAGAATTGCAGTATCGTCACAACCATGTGCCGGAATGGTACTTATACGGGCATCCGAGTGAGTGGTTTGGGGGACCAGTGGTTCAAAGCGCCTGCGCCGAAGGTAGATCTGCTTTTCTTCCCCGGGTATGGCCCAGAGGATGCCACCAATGATTGCGGTGACAGCTGCGTCACCGAAGTGGCTGGAATCGGCGCCTTAGTCATGGCTGCAGCACCGGCGATGGTCCAGTTCGTGGGAGGAACGGTATCGGATGCAATTAACTATTCCAAAGAGATGTACGAAATCACGGCAGGCAAAAATCCTAATTTTACCATTCCCTACCTGGATTTCGAGGGAGGTCCCATTGGAATTGACATCATCAAAGTGGTAAAGACTGGGATAACACCCCACATCAACACCAGTATCGGGCATAGACTTCCAAATTTTGGACAGGTCGGTGCAGGCATGACCAGAGCGCCTTTTCAATGCTTTGCGGATGCCCTGGAAGCTTTTGCAAAGAAGATAGGTCTTTAGACAAAAGAAAAGTGGGATATGAAAATACTGATGATTGGGACTGGCCCGGACCGGATCGGCAAGACAAGCGAACTGGATAGGTTTGCCGTCCAGGCCCTAAGATTTCTGGGAAAAGAAGGTCATGGCATCGTTTGGGTGGATGATAACCCAGCGACCCTGGCCAGTTCTCGGGACTTGGCCGACCGGGTGTACCTGGAACCCTTGACCCTGAAGGTGATTGAAAAAATAATAGAAAGAGAAAAGCCTGATGGCATTATGTATGGCTTCGGTGGAAATTTGGCAGCCCACCTGGTGATCTTCCTTGAGCGCGAGGGCGTTCTGGATCGGTTCGGTGTAAAGGTCCTCGGAACAAAGGTACCGGCCCTGAAGCGATTCATGGATGTGGAGATTTTCAAAGGAGACCTGCTAAAAATGGGTGTTCCGCTGATGGAGGCGGAGGTGGTCGATAATGTGGACGAATGCGTTGAAGTCGCCAAGTCCTTCGGGTTCCCACTGATCCTCAGACCCTCCTTTTCTTTGGAGGGAATCGGCGGCTACCTAACTTACAACATCGAAGAGGTCAAAAACCTGGCCCGTCTCGCCCTGAACTTGAGCCCTGTGGAGGAGATCCTGCTCGAACGAGCGCCAGCAGACTGGGTGCAATTTGCCATTGAAGCCGTCCATGACCCTAAAAACATGGGCATTGTTTATTTGGTCGGGACATTTGAGGCGATAGGTGGCGGGGTTGGAGTTCATCCAGGGAATAGTGTGGTGATTGCCCCAGCGCTCACCTTAAAGGAAGGGCTTTTGGAAAAGGCTATGAATTTCTCAGCATTGATCGCCAAGTCCATTGAGGTTTGTGGCAACTTCCAAGTCCGATTTGCGCTGGCCCCAAGCAAGGATGAGATGGTTGTTTTGCGAGTAGTCCATGGTCTGAACCGTTTTTCGTCTCTCTTTTCCTTGTTGTATTCAGTCCCTTTGGGTCAGATAAATGCAGCTCTTTGTCTAGGCAGTACTATAGATGAAGTGGGGAAAAAAGTTGACCTTGGCTGTTTTCCTTGGGAGGAAGATGAGGATTTATCTATTGCCCGCATACCCATCTTTCCCGATGAATTTGCGAGAGCGAACATCCTGGATAGCACTATGCGCTCCACGGGGGCAGCAGCTCTGCTCGAAAGCAATTTGTCAAGCGCTTTGGGTAAGGCCATGGATTTCTTAGCCGTATCGGGATTCTTCAAAACAGTGGCACCAAAAGAGCCTGAACTAAAGCTCGAATATATCGAAGCGAGCGCCGACAGACTGATGGAGTTGGTCCAAACTTTGGAGAGTGGCGAAAAAGGGGTTGAGAGGAAGACACCGAAAGGTCTCAACCCCGCCTTTTTCCCTTTAATTATGGATACGGTTTCTAAGGCGCAGGGACTGCGAGCTTTGGCCGAAGACACTGTTCCTCACAGACTGATTGAAGAAGCCAAAGCCGGTGGTTTTTCTGACAGGAGAATTGCGCAGTTAACCCAGCTGGATGAAAATACGATGTTGGAAATCCGCAAAAAGATGGGAGTTCATCCTCGCTTGGCTCCCGTGCGATCCGACCTCGATCCCATCAGAAGTGGGTTGAGTTTTTTTTCCTATCAGCAAACGGCAAACGAGCCCGGGGAGACTGCGGACAGCCAGGAAGTACCAGAAGCCGTCCTCTTTCTCGGCCCTGGACCCTTCAGGATTGGCTGGGGCCCAGAGGTGGATGAGGCTCTTGTCAAGGCAACCCTGGCCCTTAAGGCACAAGGCAAGCGCCTTGTGCTGATAAACAATAACCCTGATGCCGTCAGTATGGATTCCGGATCTATCGATTGCATCTGCCTCGAAACACCCACCCTTGAGGTTGTTAACCACACCTTAGACGCATGGCCCATTGCAGGTCTGATCCATCAATTCTGCTTGGATCTGCCTGACGGCTTGGAAAGCCTTTTGGATGAGCACGAGTTGAAAGTCTTGGGAACGCCGCTCCGGTCTTTGTCCACCATCCGCAATGTTCCACTCCTTTGGGACACACTCAAACAGATTGGCGTTCCGCTTCTATGCCATACGTTCGCAAGCGATATGACCACTGCGCTGAGCGGAGCGAAGAATCTTGCATACCCGGTTCTAGTCAGATTGACTGACGAGGCTTTGAATCCACTGGCCGAAGTCATCTATGAGGAGTCTTCCCTTTTGAAATTTATTTCACTTCATCAGGACCGAATACGGAAGGAAGCTCCCCTATTCATGGAGGCCTATCAGGAGGGTATGCTAGGTGCTGGGATTATAGCTCTATGCGATGGCGAGGAATCCATGACAATGGCTTTTCTCGAAAACATTGAAGAATACGGTGTACACAGTGGCGACTGTGCCACCACCATCCCGACACTCTCCATAGGTGATCTTATCAAATTCTCAGCCGAGGATGCGCTGAAAGCGATCGTCAAACATTTTAATATCGTTGGATACCTGCAGATCGGGTTTGCCATCAAGGGCCGAAATATCTATGTGACAGATGTGTGGCCTTTTCCTGGCAGGCACCTTCCCTTGGTGGAGAAAGCAACAGGGTTCAGAATCCATGAATGGGCAGCTCAGCTAATGCTTGGAGCAAGAATTGCCGAGTTAGATGTGAGCACAGTCTCCAGACCTAGCAAGTTCTATGTGAAGGAATCCACATTCCTTTTCTCTCGTTTTCCTGGGATCAGCCCGGTTCTTTCCCCTCGCATGCAATCAACCGGGCAGGTGTTGGGTGTTGACGACAGTTTTGGTAAGGCCTATTTCAAATCCCAAATGGCAGTAAATCCGAGGTTACCCATTAGAGGGAGCGTGTTTCTTAGTGCTCGTGATACTGAAAAAGAGGCGGTTTATGAAGTTTCAAAGAAGCTTCTGGGGCTTGGTTTTTCTCTAGTTAGCACCGAGGGAACGGCTCAGTTTCTGGCAAACAGGGGCATCGAGGTGAGTGTCATTCGCAAAGTATCCGCCGGTAGACCCAATATCCTCGATCTGATCATAAACGAAGAGATATCCCTCGTTATCAACATTCCGGGTGGGGTTCGGTCCAAGCGCGATGAGGAGTCGATTTACAGGGCGGCAATCGAACATGGGGTTCCCCTCATCACTACGATATCAGGGGCAAATCTCATTGTGCGGGGTCTCGAGGAGATCCATAAGAGTCCGTTGAGCTATGTTCAGGTTGAGATGTGATGGGGAGGTATCTTGGAAGAGGGGTATCTTAAGAGGCTGGTCATAGCATTGGGCGGAAACGCCATCCTGCAATTCGGGGAACGTGGCATGGTTGAGGAGCAAGTCGCTAATCTCAAGGCGGCATGTCAAAGGCTGGCACCGATCATTGGATCGTGGTATCAAGTGGTCTTAACACATGGTAATGGGCCTCAGGTTGGGAACCTTCTTATTCAGCAAGAAAGAGCTAAGGATGAAGTTCCACCCATGCCGCTGGATATTTGCGGCGCCCAGACCCAGGGGCAGATTGGCTATATGCTCCAGCAAGTCTTGTCCAATGAATTAAGGCGCATGGGAAAGAGGACCGAGGTTGCGACGGTTCTCGGCATGATGATGGTGGAAGCGGCCGACCCAGCCTTTAAGAACCCGTCAAAACCTGTCGGGCCCTGGTTCACGTATGAACAGATGCTTCAGGCTAAGCATGAAGGAGAGACATGGATCGAACATCCTCAAAAAGGGTGGCGCAAGGTGGTTCCCTCTCCCAGCCCGATCAGGATCTTAAATGCAAGGAGCGTTCAGACCTTGCTCAGGAGCGGTCAGGTGGTCATAGCGTGCGGCGGGGGCGGTATACCAGTTATTGAGGACGCAGAAGGCAACCTTCAAGGCAGGGAGGCCGTGATTGACAAAGACCTTGCAGCCGAGAGACTGGCCACTGGGACCCAGGCCCACATTTTAATGATCTTGACTGACGTACCTGCCGTATATTTAGATTATGGGACTCCCAAACAGAAACCAATCCACACGATCCATGTGAAAGATATGAGGCAACTGTTTGAAAAAGACATTTTTCCTGCCGGTAGCATTGGTCCTAAAGTTGAAGCACTAATCCGGTTTGTTGAAAACGGAGGAGAAAAGGGGATTATTGCAAGCCTTCAAGATGCGGAGGATGCGCTCAAGGGGAAGGCCGGAACAATTGTTGCTAAGGAATAGGGACTGCGTGGTTTCGGTGTCATGACCTCGATAAAAGCATCTCTGTTGAGCACGAGGCTGTTTGATAATATCAGCAAGAGACACCTACAAGGAAGAATTCACTCTCGATTCGAAAATGCGATTAACATTGAACTTGAGGATGGATACCTATTCAATATCCTTTGTGAAAGAGTCCCCCCCAACAGCAGAAGTCTTATCGTATCATTGAGGGAATGGCATCTGATTCAAAGCCTTATACCCGCTCCCGGAATGGCAGTCTGTATCAGGGGGTACCAAGTTGAGATCCCCGTTCTCTTCGTTACGATCGCATTTAGCACATCCAGATTGTGGGATCCTACCCCATCACTCTCAGGACCTCCAACCACTTCCACGGGAATCCACCAGAATCTCGAAATGGTCTCAAAGATTGTTGCGCAGAGTGCTGAAACCGAGAATTGTGCAAGGAGCCTGATGGCGGATCCACAAAAGATATTGGAAAAAATACCCTATAAGACGATCTCTCAAGCATCTCGTGATGCTTTCATAAGAACAGCCTGTGAGGCTTCACACGACCTTCTCGTCTCCATACGGAGCCTTGATTCCCAGGGTGTATCAAAGGCCTCATCCAGGCTTATCGGTTTAGGTCCCGGGCTCACACCCTCGGGTGATGATGTCCTTGCAGGCGTCATGGCGGCGGGAGTTTTTTTCAGCCTAGCCTATGAGGGCCTTAGATCTGAAGTTCGAAGGATAAACTCATGGATAATCTCCAAGGTGCCAGGGAGAACGACGACGCACAGCCAAATACTGCTGAACGATGCCAGCAGTGGTGAAATTGTTCGGCCCCTTGGCCAGCTACTGCAAGGAATCCTATGTGGAGACGAAGTCCTCTCCCTTATCTCGCTTACCCGCCAGGTTATGGCCTTGGGGGAATCATCTGGCAAGGACACTTTAGTGGGAGTTCTTATCGGTTTGGAAGCATTTATGCGATTGGAGGAAAGAATGAATGGCAAATAATTGCACCGCTCGAAAGACTGGATTTCGGAATATTTGAACTATCCCCTCCTAAATGCAGTGACGAATGAAGACTTTTTTTACTTTTCTCTTTCCCACGTACCGCGAAAAGCATGTTTCGTTCCGGCTCCACCAAGAATCAGTCATGAGAGCCTGCGACTGGCCCTGACTTTTCCGTTGAAAAGGCCTGGCTCCAGATGGTATAGCAGCGAAAATTCCACAATTGACCTGTAAGAACGTCTTCCCTTTACCTGTTCTTAGTGACGGTTGATGGGTGTTTCGCAACCGTATCAATTTTTGAGAACTTGAGTCCCTGATGGAGGTTAAAGTGACTATTCTTGATGAGAAATTTGCTGAATTTGAGAGGCTTCCGAATGAGGAAAAAATTATATGCTTTAATAGAGATGGTCGCCTTTATTACATGATTGTATCGCAGCAACTGGGTCGGCAAATTCTGGACGATATCTATAGAATTACCAATCAACTACGCTATGTAGCAAAGAGCAAAGCCGGATCAGTCTTTCTTCAGAGCGTCCTGTGCCATAAGCGTGCCATGCTTTACTTTGCCCAACCCTCGTCCAGGACATATCTATCTTTTGAGAATGCATGCCATATTTTAGGCATAAAAACTACTGAGATCCGGGACCCGAGAGTTTCGTCGGAAGTTAAGGGTGAAAGCTTTGATGACAGCTTACGCACTTTTTCGTCTTACACGGATCTGATCATCATGAGACACGTCGGACAGAACACTGCCGAAAGGGCAGCCTGGCTATTGAATACTTACAGTAGTCGCCCCGTTCCTATCATTAACGGGGGCTCAGGCAGTGACCAGCATCCCACTCAGGCAATCCTGGACGTATACACCCTCCAGCGATCCTTTGAACATCAAGGTGGCCTCGATGGAAAGACAATTCTAATGTGCGGTGATCTCAAGAGGGGAAGAACCGTAAGGTCTCTCAGCTACCTAATGAAAAATTTTGAAGATGTTAAGATCATTTATGCTGCCCCTGAGGCCTTTCAGATGAAAGAGGACGTATGCAGTTTTCTGGAAAGACAAAAAATCTTTTATTTCAAAGAAACCGATGGGCTCGAAAAGGTACCTTCCCAGGCCGATGCCATTTACATGACCTGGATTCAAGATGAGCATGATGAGTTCGCGGGTGAATCAAGTAGAATAGATACTTCGAGATTCAAGCTAAAAACTTCTGATATGAATAGAGTCAAACCGAATGCCATCATTATGCATCCTTTTCCACGAAGAGATGAAATCGATGTGGCTATCGATCCTGACCCGAGAGCCATGTATTGGCGGCAGGAGAGGAACGGTATGTGGACAAGAGCGGCCCTGATTGCATATATATTTAAGGTTTATTAGGAAATAATGAGCTATTGAACTGCAGACTTTATTTCTTCCAAGTCTGATCACGAAACTGAAAATCGAAGATGCCCCAATTCTTGAGAAATCTGGATAGCATCTGTTAGAGGTTAACATAATGTGCCGGCCGCTTATGGGGCCTGCCTGGGTATATGAGTATCAACTGAACGTGTCCGTTAAGCATCCGGGTTCTCACCCTATGGGTTATAATCAGACAGATTCGGACAATTGGACGAGTCCCTCAAGACTCGTACCCGTTCACGACAATCTCGATACGCCCCGATGATAAATCATACAGTAATCCATGCACGATCAGATTTTCCGGCACGAACGGATAGCCCTTGATGGCTTTGATTTCCTTCCTAACCGCCTCTCTGGGGTCCTGAAAAGCCTGGAGCCAATTTTGCAGTTTCTCCCGCACAGGTTCCCCAACGAACTCCTTGAATTTCTGCCATTTCTCTGTGGTCAGGTTGGCCTGCATATTCTCGATAAGCGTGTCAATCTTTTGATATAGTAGGCTGCAAGCGCAATCAGTATGCATTATGATTGCGATCTCTTTGAAACCGGCAAGGTGAATGCCGACCACAAGGGAGCGTTTGTCAGCTATTCCTCCTAGCGTCCTTATGACCCTGACTTGGGACTGAATTTCCCCGGTTGGCCGAAAAGGAGATACACCAGCCGCGGCCAGGTTGACCCGCGGATCCATGCAAACCACTACCGCATGGGGGCAAGGTTGTCTTTCTGGAGAGAGAGCGTAAATACTGATCCTTTCCCTGAACTTCTTATTTTCTTCCAGTATCGTGTCTAGCCAACTCATGTCGCCCCCTCGCAACTTCTCGCAGCAAAAGAATTGGACCTGTGCGGTTAGCTCTTAGCCATTAGCGGTTAGCTTTTGGAT